>NZ_KV805871.1:0-396 GCF_001811665.1 Haemophilus sp. HMSC066A11 | reverse complement strand
TATGCTTTACCCGCCAATTTACAGTCTATAGGCAACCCTGTTTTTACCCTTATATATCAAATAAACAAGCTAAGCTGAGCTAAGCAAACCAAGCAAACTCAGCAAGCCAAGTAATACTAAAAAAACAATTTATATGATAAACTAAAGTATACTCCATGCCATGGCGATACAAGGGATTTAATAATATGACAAAAGAAAATTTGCAAAACGCTCCTCAAGATGCGACCGCTTTACTTGCGGAATTAAGCAACAATCAAACTCCCCTGCGAATATTTAAACAACCACGCAAGCCCAGCCTATTACGCTTGGAACAACATATCGCAAAAAAAGATTATGAGTTTGCTTGTCGTGAATTAATGGTGATTCTGGAAAAAATGGACGCTAATTTTGGAGGCG
>NZ_KV805870.1:104257-121695 GCF_001811665.1 Haemophilus sp. HMSC066A11 | reverse complement strand
TTACACAACCCATTTACAAAGTTGCTCGCCAATTCACAGCGGAGAAAATTTCGCACCAATTCCGTTGTATAAACAGTTGAAAAATCAACCGCACTTAAGCCAAGATCTGATTAAATGGCAAGAAAATTGGCAAGCCTGCGATCAACTACAAATGAATGGTGCGGTATTAGAACAACAATCTTTGGCAGAAATTTCCGATCATCAAAGCACGCTTTCAAAACACGGACGATATTTAGCTCAAGAAATAGCAAAAGAAACTGGCATACCGACTTACTATTATTTATATCGTGTAGGTGGGCAATCTTTAGAATCTGAAAAATCCCGTTGCTGCCCTTCTTGTGGTGCAAATTGGGCGTTAAAAGATGCGATTTTTGATACCTTTCATTTTAAATGCGATACCTGTCGATTAGTTTCGAATCTATCGTGGAATTTTTTGTAATTTAAGTCCATGCCTCGACTCTCTGTTGGAATGATAAAGTCTTAGCCCCCTTCCGACGCTTCGCGCCACCTTCCCCCCGCAAGCAAGGGAAGGCAAATTATTGTTTAACATATAAAGGAAAAATAAATGAATTACCAAGACAACAGCTTAAAATCCTTAAAACTAGGTCAAAAAACGGAATACGCCTCTCAATATGACCGCACTTTATTACAGCCTGTGCCACGTGCGTTAAATCGCGATGGATTGGGCATTACTCAAAACCAACCATTTACTATCGGCGCCGATATTTGGACGGCTTATGAAATCTCGTGGCTCAACGAAAAAGGCTTACCGCAAGTGGCTATCGCAGACATTTATCTGGATTATCAAAGCCAAAATTTGATTGAATCAAAAAGTTTTAAACTTTATTTAAATAGCTTTAACCAAAGCAAATTTACCGACTTCAATGCCGTTCAACAAACTATGCAACGCGATTTAATCGAATGTGCGCAAGGCGATGTAAAAGTGCGGTTAAATCCAGTGGCAGTTTATGATGCTCAAAAAATTGAGCATTTACAAGGCGATTGCATTGATGAACAAGATATTGAAATTACTAGCTACGAATTTAACGCTAATTGGCTGAAAGATTGCGTATCGGATGAAATTGTCGAAGAAAAATTAGTCAGCCATTTATTGAAATCTAACTGCCTCATTACCAATCAGCCAGACTGGGGAACCTTGCATATTCATTATGTTGGTAAAAAAATCAATCAGGAAAAATTATTGCGTTACGTTGTATCGTTCCGTCAGCATAATGAATTCCACGAACAATGTGTCGAACGTATTTTTTGCGATTTAATGCACTACGCAAAACCAGAAAAACTCACCGTTTACGCACGCTATACCCGTCGTGGCGGATTAGACATTAATCCATTCCGCTCTAATTTTGAGAATTTACCTGAAAATTTAAGATTAGCGAGACAGTAAAAAACGGCGGTGAAATTTCACCGCACTTTTCTCTACCCTTGTTTCAAATCATTTGCCTGTTGCAATAGCTGACGGCTTTCTTTTAAGAATTGTTCGGAATAATCGCCAAACCAGTCACGCACCTTGTGGAAAGCATCAATAAAACCTTGACGATCATTCTTTTCAAAGAAAGTTAAGGCTTCGTCGTAAGTTTGTTTTAGCGTTTCAATTACCGCTAAATTTTCTGGCTTATCCATAATAATATCTGCGTAAAGCTCTGCATCTTGCGCAAATAAGCGACCGATCATCGCAAGTTCTAAGCGATAAATAGGAGAAGAAAGCGCCAATAAATTAGCAAGATTAACGGGCTGTTTGGAAAGGTGTAAACCATTCGCAAAAGTCGAAAAATGGCGCAAGGCTTGTATATAAGTCATATTGTGATCGTGTTCTGTGGCATTGGTTTGATAAATTTTTGCGCCCCAAATTTGAATTTGCTCAAGTAACCATTCATAACGTTCAGGAAAACGTCCATCACAACGTACAACCACTTGTTTTGCCATACTTGCAATATCTGCACCAAACATTGGATGTAAACCTAAAACTGCACCAGAATGAACTTCAAGCATTTTCGCTAGCGGTTCACGCTTAACAGAAGTTAAATCTGCAAGCAACATATTTTCTGTTAAATAAGGTTTTAGTCGCTCAATCGTTTCCAAAGTAATATTGATGGGGACGGAAACGATCACGACATCAGCATTCGCTAAAATACTTTCAGCCACCGCCCAATCTTCGCGATCTAAAATAGAAATTGGATAGCCAGATGCACGTAAATAACGGGCAAATAAACCACCTAATTTACCATAGCCACCCACAATAACAATTTTGTGAATATCAGAATTGATAGTTTTAAAACCAAATTGGTTTTCATTGGCATAGGATTCACGCATAAAACGGCGTAGAACATCTTCAATCAAATCGGCTGAAATGCCTGCTTTTTCAGCTTCTAAACGACGTGCTTGGAGCATTGCTATTTCACGTTCTGGCGCATAAATAGGTAATCCATGTTGGTGTTTAACTTTACCGACTTGAGAAACCAACTCAAGACGTTTAGCAAAAAGTTGGATAAGTTCGCGATCAAGCGAATCAATTTCAGAACGTAAATCTTTAAGGGCTTCCATAAAACTCACCTGTAATGTTTATCTTACATATATTGTAAAAAATTAATTACAAGGAGATTACTAGAATTTTACAGGAAAGACAATGAAGTTATGCGGATTGTGTAATTAATCGTTGTGGGCGAATAATATTCCCGTCGATTAATGCCACGCCTAAGAATAAATTCTCCGCTGAAAATAACCGCACTTGACCGCTTAATTGCTGTTCATTAGCAAATTTCACTCGCTGACCAAAACCAATGGCTTTACTCTGCTCTACATCCAAATGCAAAGCGGGCAATTTACTTACTGCGGTATCGGTTGGAAGTAATAGACGATCCAATTCACTTAATGGAAAACTTTCAGCGAGCAGTTGTAACTCATTGATTGGCATCATTTCTGCTACGGGGTAATCCGCTACGGCTGTGCGGCGTAACATTGTCACATGCGCGCCACAACCTAGCACTTCACCCAAATCATCGACTAAGGTGCGAATATAAGTGCCTTTTGAACAATGTACTTCTAAGGTTAAAAAAGGTGCGTGATATTCAATAAAATTAAGTTCAAAAATCGTAATTGGACGTGCCTCACGCTCAACCGTAATACCTTGACGCGCATATTCATAAAGCGGTTTACCGTTATGTTTTAGTGCGGAAAACATGGTCGGCACTTGCAAAATATCGCCACGAAATTGTTCAAGTGCGGTCAAAATTTGCGGAGTTTCAACATGAACTTCACGAGTTTCCACGACTTGCCCTTCCGCATCGGAAGTATCGGTACGTTCGCCTAATTTTGCCGTAACAAGATAACGCTTATCGGCATCAAGCAAAAATTGTGAAAACTTAGTTGCTTCACCCAAGCAAATTGGCAACATTCCCGTAGCCAACGGATCGAGCGCACCTGTATGCCCTGCTTTATTCGCTTGAAATAAACGCTTCACCTTTTGCATAATGTCATTTGATGACATGCCTTGTGGTTTATCCAACAAAAACACACCATCAACATCACGCCAGCGTTTACGAGGTCTAGACATTAGTTGCTTTCCTCAACGTGTTTTTTCTCATCTTCACGCACAACATTTGTCACAAGATTTGACATACGCATCCCTTCCACTAAGGATTGATCGTAAATAAAGCGAATCTCTGGCACAATACGTAAACGCATCGCTTTGCCTAGTAATGAACGAATATAAGGCGATGCTTTTTCTAAGCCTTTCATGCCTTGCTCAATTGCCGTTTCATCGTGATCAAATAAAAAAGTCACAAAGATTTTTGCGTAAGATAAATCACTTGATACTTCCACATCAGAAACCGTCACCATCCCAATACGGGGATCTTTCACTTCGCGTTGTAAAATGACTGCTATTTCTTTTTGTATTTCTTGAGCGACGCGATCGCTACGTTTAAATTCTCTTGCCATAGTTATTCCTTATTTATAAAAGCACCTCATTCTACTGGAAATCATTGAATTTAGCACGCAAAAATCCCTTTCAACCCGATACTGTTTTTCGATAGAATGACACCTGATAATTTGTTTGAATATTCAAACTTCCGATAAAAATCACTTTACAGAGGGCATAATTTATGCAAGCGAGACGAGACGAGACGAGACGAGACGACCAAGATTGTCGATGAAAATCACACATTACAACAAGCATTTTTAAATGAATTAGATGAAAAACTTTGGGCATCTGCCGATAAACTCCGCCAACAACTTGATGCCGCAAACTATAAACATATCGTTCTTGGTCTTATCTTCTTAAAATACATTTCTGATAGTTTTACCCATCAACAAGAAAAAATTCAGGCGGAACTCTCCACACCTGAAAATCCCCTCTATCTTGACCGCACTTTTTTTGATACTGAAGAAGAATATCAAGAAGCCTTAACCGCAGAACTAGAAAACCGTGATTATTACACCGCTGATAACGTATTTTGGGTGCCAGCTTCTGCACGTTGGCAAGCCTTACAAGAAGTCTCTATTCTCAACACTGGGGCAGAATTGCCTTGGGGAGGAAAATTTGCAGGCGTGGCACGTTTGATTGACGATGCCTTCGATGCCATTGAAAAAGACAACGAAAAACTCAAAGGCGTACTCCAACGCATCAGCGGCTATGCTGTAAATGAAGACACCCTGCGCGGACTGATTATCCTCTTCTCCGATACCCACTTTACCCGTCCAACTTACAACGGCGAGCCTGTACATTTAGGCGCAAAAGATATTCTCGGGCATGTTTACGAATACTTCCTCGGTCTCTTTGCCCAAGCAGAAGGCAAACGCGGTGGGCAATATTTCACGCCAAAATCCATCGTTTCCCTGATTGTCGAAATGCTCGAGCCCTATTCAGGACGCGTGTATGACCCAGCCATGGGCAGCGGCGGCTTTTTCGTGCAAACCGAACGTTTATCACCGCCCATCAAGGCAACATCAACAACGTTTCCATCTACGGGCAAGAATTCAACCCCACCACTTGGAAACTTGCCGCCATGAATATGGCGATTCGTGGCATTGATTACGACTTCGGCAAATACAACGCCGACAGTTTCACCCAGCCACAACACATCGACAAAAAGATGGATTTCATCATGGCAAACCCACCATTCAACATCAGCGATTGGTGGAGCGAATCCCTTGCCGATGATCCACGTTGGGCATACGGCACGCCGCCTAAAGGCAACGCCAACTTCGCTTGGCTGCAACACATGATTTACCACCTCTCGCCCAACGGCAAAATGGCATTGTTGCTTGCCAACGGCTCCATGAGTAGCCAAACCAACAACGAAGGCGAAATCCGCAAAGGCATCATCAATGCCAACTTGGTGGAATGTATGGTTGCCCTGCCCGGCCAGCTCTTTACCAACACCCAAATCCCCGCCTGTATTTGGTTTTTAAATCGCAACAAAAAACGTAAAGGCGAAGTGTTGTTTATCGATGCCCGCCAAATTGGCTACATGAAAGACCGCGTATTGCGTGATTTCACCGCTGACGACATCGCCAAAATTGCCAACACCCTCCACGCTTGGCAAAAATCAGATGGCTACGAAGACCAAGCCGCTTTCTGCAAATCCACTACGTTAGAAGAGATTAAAGACAACGACTTCGTCCTCACACCGGGACGCTATGTCGGCACCGCAGAACAAGAAGACGACGGCGTGCCATTTGCAGAAAAAATGCAAAATCTGACCGCTCTTTTGAAGGAGCAATTTGCAAAAAGTGCGGAATTGGAAGCGGAGATTAAGAAGAATTTAGGGGGATTGGGGTATGAATAATCAAGAATTTATCCCTGCAAGTGAATTTTGTGATTTAGTTACTGATGGAACCCATGACTCACCAAAGAAAACAGAATTTGGCGTTAAATTAGTAACATCTAAAAATATTGTTGGTGGAAAATTAGATTTAACGTCAGCATATTTTATTTCAGAATCTGATGCTCAAAATATCAATAAAAGAAGTCAAGTTCATATAAATGATGTTTTACTTTCAATGATAGGGACCGTTGGTGAAGTTGCTTTGATTGAAAAAGAGCCTGATTTTGTAATTAAGAATGTTGGTTTATTGAAAAACTCAGATCCTAAAAAAGCCAAATGGCTTTATTATTATCTGAAAAGCCCAATTACCCAAAATCTGATAAAAGATAGATTAAGAGGAACAACTCAACAATACATTCCTTTAGGTGAATTAAGAAACCTTCCTATTTTAAAGCCTAATAGCGAAGAGCATTTGCAAAATACGATTGAGCAACTTTCATCATTAGATAAAAAAATCCAACTCAACACCCAAATCAACCAAACCTTGGAACAAATCGCCCAAGCCCTGTTTAAAAGCTGGTTTGTCGATTTTGATCCCGTGCGTACCAAAGTCCAAGCCCTTTCAGACGGCCTGAGTCTTGAACAAGCGGAACTTGCCGCCATGCAGACAATCAGTGGAAAAACACCCGAAGAACTGACCGCACTTTCACAAACACAGCCTGAACACTACGCCGAATTAGCCGAAACCGCCAAAGCGTTTCCGTGTGAGATGGTGGAGGTTGATGGGGTTGATGGGGTTGAAGTGCCGAAGGGGTGGGAATGTTTTTCCTTAAGGGAATTATCTTCGGTAGTATCAAAAGGAACAACACCTAAAAAATCATCATTGAGTAGTTGTGATTCAAAAGAAACCGTTCCTTTCATTAAGGTAAAAGATATAAGTGAGTCGGGTCAGATTCTTATCAATCAAGTGGAACAAATTCCTGAAAAAATAAGTTCAACTGAACTTAAACGCTCAATATTACATAAGAATGATATTTTAATATCTATTGCAGGAACTATTGGACGTGTCGCTATTGTTCCTAATGAATTAGAAAATGCTAATACAAACCAAGCAATTTCTTTTATTAGACTCTATAACGATAATTTAGTCGGAATAATATCTACATTTTTAAAAAGTAGAAAAAACCAAAAAGATATACTGTCCAAAGTCATTCAGGGTGTACAAGCAAACATTAGTTTAGAGGTGGTAAGAAATATCAAGATTTTCCTACCAATTAATTTTGATCATAAAGCAATTTTAATTTTTAACTCTTTACTCAATAAACAACTTATCAATCAAAAAGAAAATCTTTTGACTGAGAAATCAAGAGATTTATTATTGCCTCAATTATTGAGTGGAGAGATTGATGAAAAATAATTATTTAGAGCGTCTTTTCATTGAAGAATTAAATTCAGAAGGAGAAGAGATAGTTATCAGAGGAAGTGTTTTTCTTCGGGACCAAATTTTATCTAAACTAGAACCTGAAACTTATGAATTAGCCTTTCAAGACTGGAAAAACCAACGTAAACAACAAGCAATTGATACTGCTAATCAGATTTTAGAAATTGCAGATAATAAACAACGATTCCATAAGCTAAAAGAAATCTTTAGAAGAAAGAAACTAACTCCATTTATTGGTGCGGGGCTTTCTATGCCTTCAGGATTTCCATCATGGAAAGATTTTCTTTATGAAGTACAAAAAGAATCAGGAGCAGAACTCTCTTCTTTTGAAGAATATATTCATAAAGGAGAATACGAAGAAGCTGCACAATTATTATGTGATGTAGATGAAAGTCATCTACACGAACATTTAGAAAATCAATTTGGTAAATCTCTAAATCTTGGAGAACTACAAGGGATTATATGTAGACTACCTGAATTTTTTAAAGAAACCATAATTACAACAAATTACGATGATTTGCTTAAACAAATATATGCAGATCAAGATATTCATTTTGATCAAGTACTATTTGGTATTGATGCTGAAGAGTTTAAAAAATTATTTGGAGAAGGCTATCGTATTCTTTTAAAACTATACGGTTCATTTATCAGTAAAAATAAAAGAGTACTAACCCAAGATGATTATCAAAAACATTATTCTGAACACAATATTCTCAAAACCTGTGTAATGGAATCATTATTTTCTCAATCTTTGCTATTTTTAGGTTGTAGTCTAGATAAAGATCGAACATTGCAATGTATGGCAGAAATTGTCGAAGAACGAGGCAAAGATAATCTACCTAAACACTATGCTTTTTTATCTTGTGAAAACTTATCCGATAAAGAACGAACAACTCGCAGAAAAGTACTTCAAAAATCCAATATTTTCCCAATTTGGTATGATGGCGATCATGATGAAAGCATTGAAGCCTTGCTGGAATTATTAAATGATGGAGAACAATAAAATGCTCAACGAAAACGACATAGAACAACTCACTCTTCAGCGCCTGCAATCCCTCGGTTGGGAATATCGCTATGGTAAAGACTTGCCTGTTCATGAGGGCAAGTTTGCCCGTGGCGATTTGAGCGGCGTAGTCTTTGTTGAGCAACTGCGTGAGGCGGTGCGTAAACTTAATCCTCAGCTGCCTGAAAGTGCGGTTGATTCTGTAGTGAAATCGGCAACGAAAAGCGATATTGGCGACTTGGTTGTGCGTAATCAGACGTTTTATAAACTGCTGCGTGATGGCGTGCGGGTCGAATATACGCAAAACGGCGAACAGAAAATTGAGATGGTGCGTTTGGTGGATTTCGAGCATTGGGGAAACAACCGTTTTGTCGCCGTCAATCAGCTGGAAATCCGCAGCCGTAAAGGGGGCAAGCGGATTCCCGATATTATCGGCTTTGTAAATGGCTTACCGTTGGTGGTATTTGAGCTCAAAAATCCACTACGTGAATCGGCGGATTTGTTGCAAGCGTTTAATCAGTTTGAAACCTATAAAGATGAAATTGCCGAGCTGTTTGTTTACAACCAAGCTCTGATTATTTCAGACGGCATTGTCGCCCGTTTGGGTTCGCTTTCGGCAGATTTCCAACGCTTTACGCCGTGGAAAGTGGTCGATGAAAAAAATAAAAGCGCGCGGTTATATTTTGACGATGAGTTGCAAAGCCTGCTTAATGGCCTGTTGCAGCCTAAGGATTTACTCGACTATATCCGCTATTTCGTCTTGTTTGAACGGGATTCCGTTGGCAAAACCATTAAAAAAATCGCGGCGTATCAATATTACGGCGTAAATGAAGCGGTAGAATCCACGATTTTTGCCACAAGCGAGCAAGGCGATAAACGCATTGGTGTGATGTGGCATACGCAGGGTTCGGGCAAGTCGATTTCGATGCTGTTTTATGCAGGCAAACTGCTTGCACAGCCTGAATTGAAAAATCCTACCATTGTAGTGGTTACCGACCGCAACGATTTAGACGGTCAGCTCTTCCAAACCTTTTCTTCAGGCAAAGATTTAATCAAGCAAACACCGCAACAAGTGGAAGACCGTGATCAACTGCGCCAACTGCTCGCACAAAATGAAGTCGGCGACGTATTTTTTACCACGATTCAGAAATTCGCCCTAAATGAGGAAGAAAGCCGCTTCCCTATTTTAAATGAGCGCAACAATATTATTGTGATCAGCGATGAGGCTCACCGCAGCCAATATGGCTTTACGCAAAAGCTGCATAACGGCAAGTTTCAGACAGGTTATGCTCGCCATTTGCGTGATGCTTTACCTAATGCCTCGTTTATTGGTTTTACAGGTACGCCAATTAGCCTTGAAGATAAGGACACGCAAGATGTGTTCGGTCGTTATGTGTCCATTTATGACTTGCAAGATGCGGTGGAAGATGGTGCAACTGTGCCGATTGTGTATGAAGCACGCCAAATCAAGCTAGCGGAGAATGCTAATCACGATGAATTATTTGCAGAAATTGATGAACTGCTGGAAGGCGAAGAAAACCCGAAATTACGCTTGCGAGAAAAATTGTTCGGCTCAGAAGCACGATTGCATGATTTAGCGATCGATTTTGTGCAACATTTTGCAAAACGCAATGAAGTGGTTGACAGCAAAGCGATGATGGTGGTTTCCAGCCGTCAGATTTGCGTGGACTTATACAATGAAATCATCAAATTGCGCCCTGAATGGCATTCGGACAATATCAACGAAGGGGCGATTAAAATTGTGATGACAGGTTCTGCTTCCGATGCGTCTGAAATGCAGAAACACGTTTACAGTAAGCAGGAAAAACAAACGCTAGAACGCCGCTTTAAAGACCCGAACGATCCGCTGAAGGTGGTGATTGTGCGTGATATGTGGCTGACAGGCTTTGATGCACCGTGCTGTAACACTATGTATCTTGATAAGCCAATGAAGGGGCATAACCTAATGCAAGCCATCGCACGAGTAAACCGTGTATTCCGCAATAAAAGCCGAGAAAATGGCGGCTTGATTGTGGATTATGTAGGCATTGCTGACGAGCTCGAAAAAGCCACTCGGCAATATACAAACTCACAAGGCAAGGGCAAACTGGCTGATAGCGTGATTGATGTATTCTTTAAAATGAAAGAGCATTTAGAAGTTATCCGCAGCCTGTTTGCAACGCCAGTTGAGGGGAAAACCTTTGATGTTCAGACGGTCTTAGAAAAAGATAATCCGAATGATCTTTTGATGGCGATTCGTTTTGCCGCCAACCATATTTTAAGCCTTGATCAATTATCGTTTGATGGCAAAGCGCACGAGCAGCATTGGTTTAATAAAAAAGAAACCGAACCACGCAAAAAAGCCTTTTTGAAAGCGGCAGGCTTGGTAAAAAAAGGCTATATGCTGTGCGGCACATTGGCTGAAGTTGAGCCGTATAACCAAGAAATCGCCTTTTATGATGCCGTACGGGCAATTTTAACTAAACGTGAACAAAAAGGCACAGGCACAAATGAAAGACAGATTTTATTGAAAAAATTGGTTAATCAAACTGTGTATTCTGAAGGCGTGATTGATTTATTTGATCTGCTAGAAAAACCACAACCACAAATTAGCTTGCTTTCCGAGGAATTTTTACAAACTGTAAAAAATAGCCCGACTAAAAATTTATGGGTTACGGCAATGGAACGTTATTTAGCAAGTGAAATTAAAGTTAAATCAGGCACAAACTTAACATTGCAAAAAGATTTTGAACGGCGTTTGAAGGAAGCATTGAATCAATACCACAATCACAATTTGACTGTGGTAGAGATTTTGGACGAACTCTTTAAAATGAGCCAAGATTTCCAAGAACGTTTAGCATTAGGGAAAAAACTAGGATTAACCAAGGAAGAACTAGCCTTCTATGAAGCTCTATCTCAAAATCAAAGTGCAAAAGATTTGATGGGTGATGAAGTGCTTTCTAAACTGGCGAAAGAAATCACGGAAACACTTAGAAAATCGGTCACAATCGACTGGCAGTACAAAGAAGCGGTGCGGGCAAAAATGCGTATTCTCGTTAAACGCGCACTACAACGCTACAAATATCCACCCGATAAACAGGAAGAAGCGATAACTTATGTGATTAAACAAGCTGAAGAAATTGCTGAGGATTTAACTGGTTTATAATTTTGATGCGGTTTATTTAATAACAAAAGGGCGATTAAAAACACTATGATTTTTAACCGCCCTTTATTTTGTTAAAGATTAAATCGAACGTTTAACTTCAACCACTTCAAATACCTCAATTTGGTCGCCGACTTTTACATCATTGTAGTTTTTCACGCCGATACCACATTCCATACCGTTACGAACTTCAGATACATCGTCTTTGAAACGGCGAAGAGATTCTAATTCCCCTTCAAAGATAACGACGTTGTCACGTAATACACGGATTGGGTTGTTACGTTTCACTACACCCTCGGTTACCATACAACCTGCGATTGCACCAAATTTCGGATGACGGAATACATCACGAACTTCAGCTAAGCCAATAATTTCTTGTTTAAATTCAGGCTCTAACATACCGCTCATTGCTGCTTTAATTTCATTCAATAATTCATAAATGATTGAGTAGTAACGTAAATCAATGTTTTCAGCTTCAATGACACGACGAGCTGTTGCATCCGCTCGAACATTAAAGCCAACAATGATGGCATTAGATGCGGTAGCTAAAGTTGCATCAGTTTCAGTAATACCACCTACACCTGAACCAACAACTTTAACTTTTACTTCATTAGTAGAAAGTTCATTTAACGCTTGAACAATCGCTTCTACAGAGCCTTGTACATCCGCTTTCACAATAACGTTCAATTCAGCCACATCGCCTTCAGACATATTGCTAAACATATTTTCAAGTTTCGCTTTTTGCTGACGAGCTAATTTCACTTCACGGAATTTACCTTGACGATATAACGCCACTTCACGTGCTTTTTTCTCATCACGTACAACGGTTGCTTCATCACCTGCTGCAGGCACACCTGAAAGACCTAATAATTCAACTGGAATTGAAGGCCCTGCTTCATCCACTTCTTTCCCGTTTTCATCACGCATTGCGCGCACACGGCCATATTCAAAACCACAAAGTACGATGTCGCCTTTACGTAGTGTACCTGATTGAACCAAGATAGTTGCCACAGGGCCACGACCTTTATCCAAGTAAGATTCAATGACTACACCACTTGCCATGCCGTCTTTTACAGCGGTCAATTCAAGCACTTCAGATTGAAGTAAGATTGCATCTAATAAATCATCAACCCCTGTACCTTTCTTCGCCGATACAGGAACGAATTGCACATCACCACCGAATTTCTCAGAAATGACATCATGTTGTAATAATTCTTGCTCAACACGATCTAGATTTGCTTCTGGTTTATCGATTTTATTTACTGCAACCACTAAAGGTGCACCCGCTGCTTTTGCGTGTTGAATCGCTTCGATAGTTTGAGGCATCACACCATCATCGGCCGCAACAACAAGAACAACGATATCTGTTGCTTTTGCACCACGTGCACGCATAGAAGTAAACGCTGCGTGTCCTGGCGTATCCAAGAAGGTGATCATTTTGCCATCATCCATTTCTACGTGATACGCACCGATATGTTGAGTAATACCACCCGCTTCGCCTGCAGCAACTTTCGCTTTACGAATATAGTCAAGTAAAGAGGTTTTACCATGATCAACGTGACCCATGATGGTTACAACTGGCGCACGGGTTACTTTTTCTGCGTTTACATCACGATCGCCTAATACCGCTTCTTCAAGCTCATTTTCATTACGAAGAATCACTTTATGACCAAGTTCTTCTGCTACTAATTGAGCGGTTTCTTGGTCGATAACTTGGTTGATAGTAACCATTTCGCCCATCTTCATCATCATTTTGATGATCTCTGTAGCTTTTACCGCCATCTTATTCGCAAGTTCTGCAACCGTAATGGTTTCTCCAATGACTACATCCGATTTAACTACTTGAGCAGGTTTAGTAAAGGCTTGTTGAAGTGCGGCACCTTTTTTGCCATTTTTACCTTTACCAAACTTAGCGTCTTTTTGATTTTTACGATTAGATTCGCGCTCGTTTTTCGAGTTTTTGCTATTTTCATCGTCGCGACCGCCTTTTTTCGCTTTCGCTACTTTATTTTTGCCACGGCCACGATTTTCATTACGACGATCTTCTTCATCTTCTGCTTCAAGTGCATATCTTGAACTTAGATTGTAATCAGAATAGTCTTCTGAAGAAGATTCATTGTCTGAATCATCTGCTTCAGCATAACGTTTCGCTTCTTCTGCTGCACGACGAGCTTGTTCTTCTGCTTTTTGACGAGCTAATTCTTCAGCTTTACGACGAAGTTCTGCTTCTTCTGCTTTACGTTTCTCTTTTTCAGGATCAACAGATTTCACTTTAGAATCTACCGCACTTTTTACTGGCTTAGCAGTTTCAGCTTTCACTTTTTCATCAGCTTCTTTCTTAGCTGCCACTTTTTCAGCTTCTAAACGAGCTTTTTCTTCTATTGCTTTTTGTTCAGCAATTTTTTTCGCTTCCGCTTCTTGCTGTGCTTTTAATTTTGCTTCTTCTTGTTGAGCAATATCAGTTTTTACTGTGCGTTTTTTACGTACTTCTACTTGTACTTCTTTGCTTTTACCGCCAGTTGTGGTGCTGCTCACTGTTGTTTTTGTTCTGCGTTGAATGCTTAATTTTTTTGGCGCATCAGCCTTAACATCTTCAGTCATTACTACTCTCCTTATTCTTCGCCAAACCAACAGATATTACGTGCAGCCATAATTAAATCTGCTGCCTGTTCTGCTGTTAATTCTTCAATATCTGCTAAATCATCTACACCCTGTTCGGCGAGTTCTTCGAGAGTAGTAATTTGTTTTTCAGCTAATCTGAATGCCACATGGCGATTCATACCATCTAAATTCAATAAGCGATCTTCAATATTTGCTTTTTTCAATGCCTCTTCTTCAGCTACTGCTGCGGCTGTAATCGCATTTTTAGCACGAGTTTGAAGTTCTTCAACAAGATCTTCATCTTCCAAACCATCAATTGCTGTCAATTCATTCATTGGCACATAAGCAATTTCTTCTAAACTTGTGAAGCCTTCTTCTACAAGGATTTGAGCAAATTCTTCATCAAGTTCTAATGCGTTAATAAATAAATTTAACACTTTGTTATCTTCTGCTTGATGCTTAGCATTTAACTCATCAGTCGTCATTACGTTTAGTGTCCAACCTGTTAATTGTGTTGCTAAACGCACGTTTTGACCATTACGACCAATGGCTTGAGCAAGATTATCAGCTTCAACAGCAATATCCATAGAATGATTATCTTCATCAACGATAATAGAAGAAACATCCGCAGGCGCCATCGCATTAATCACAAATTGTGCTGGATTATCATCCCAAAGCACGATATCTACACGCTCACCACCAAGTTCATTGGTAATGGCTTGAACACGCGCACCACGCATTCCTACACAAGCACCAACTGGATCAATTCGCTTATCATTTGATTTCACTGCAATTTTAGCGCGAGAGCCAGCATCACGAGCTGCACCACGAATTTCAATCATTTCTTCGCCAATTTCAGGCACTTCAATACGGAATAATTCGATCAACATTTCTGGTTTAGAACGTGTCACAAATAATTGTGCAGTTTTGCCTTCAGGATTTACTTTATAAAGCACCCCACGAACACGATCTCCCGGACGGAAGTTTTCACGTGGTAACATATCTTCACGTGCAATCATCGCTTCCGCTTTATTGCCAAGATCTAAAATAATACTGTCTCGACTTACTTTTTTTACAGTGCCTGTTACAATTTTTCCTTCTTCTTCACGAAATTGTTCAACCACTTTTGCACGTTCGGCTTCACGAATTTTAGTGCTAATAACTTGACGTGCTGTTTGCATTGCAATACGGTCAAATGCAATAGATTCAATTTGATCTTCTACATACTCTCCAAGTTGCAAATTTGGATCATCAAATTGCGCCGCTTCCAAAGTAATTTCCTTCGTTGGTACTTTTACTTCATCTACGACTAACCAACGGCGAAAAGTATCAAATTCTCCTGTTTTGGGATTAATTGAAACGCGAATATCCGTTTCATATTCAAACTTCTTCTTAGTAGAAATCGCAATCGCACTCTCTAATGCTTCAAAAATTTTCTCACGTGGTAATAATTTTTCATTGGATACAGCTTCCGCCGCCAGTAAAATTTCTTTACTCATTTCTCTTTTTCTCCTTTTAAAATTTTGCAACAACATTCGCTTTTTGAATGTTTCCGAAGACTAAAATTTGTTCTTGATCATCAACGATTAAAGTAATCATATCCTTTTCAATACGCTCTAACTTACCTTGCCATTTACGGCGTTCCATCACTGGAATTCGCAAATGCACAGCGATATCTTGCCCAATATAGCGTTCAAATTGCGGCAAGGTAAATAGCGGACGATCTAAACCGGGTGACGACACTTCTAGATTATATTTATCCGCAATTGGATCTTCCACGTCTAAAATTGCGCTCACTTGACGACTTACATCAGCACAATCATCAACTGTCACACCACCATCTTTATCTATAAATAAACGAACTGTCATAAAACGACCCATGCGCTGACACTCAATTCCCCACAATTCACAGCCTAAATCCTCTACCGCATCTTGTAGCATTTCTTGTAAATTTTGTTCTAATGTAGCCAATTTCTACTCCTATATAGGGTGTAATTCACCGCACTATATCATAACCTTATGAAACCTTATCCTAAACAATACTTATCCCTCTATTTTAGTAATAGTAAGAAGATAGTTTATTAAATCTCAGGCATAAAAAAAGGGTTAGGTTCATAAGAACCTAAGCCCAGTTACTAAATTTCTTATAGAAAAAAACCCCAAAACTGGGGTTCTTTTACTGAACTTATTATTGGTTGCGGGGGCTGGATTTGAACCAACGACCTTCGGGTTATGAGCCCGACGAGCTACCAAGCTGCTCCACCCCGCGTCCGAAATATGTGCCACATTATAGTGATAAAAATTTAATATGCAAGAAATTTTATAAAATCATTGATGATAAATACTAGAATAAGATAACATTTTCCAAAAAGTTTAGGAGCTAATTATAGCATATATGCTGTGTTATATTTTTAGGAATTCGTAAATATCTTTAATTTTGCCATAATTTACAAATCTATAGCTCCTATCATCAAAAATAAAGCGTGAAATAATGCCAATTAATTAACGCCATTATCAAGCCTCCCTGCCATAAAAAATCAATGATCGTCTCCAATCAATTTAGAGATGAATTGTTAATAAGGTAATAAGCCAATAATAAATAGACAATATTTAAGGTTATTCTAGCTTTCATACAAAAATTCAATCAATCTCGACTTTCCCTACCTTTCTTTTTTTGTTAGACTAACACGCAATTTTGGGGCTGATTCTGGATTCGACGGGATTAGCAAAGCCCAAGGTGCACGTCGAGGTGCGGTAGGCCTCGTAAATAAACCGCAAAAAAATAGTCGCAAACGACGAACAATACGCTTTAGCAGCTTAATAACCTGCATTTAGCCTTCGCGCTCCAGCTTCCGCTCGTAAGACGGGGATAACGCGGAGTCAAACCAAAACGAGATCGTGTGGAAGCCACCGTTTGAGGATCGAAGCACTAAATTGAATCAAACTAGCTTAAGTTTAGCGTGTCTGTCCGCATGCTTAAGTGAAATTAAAGACGAGACTAAACGTGTAGTACTGAAGGTAGAGTAATTTCGGACGGGGGTTCAACTCCCCCCAGCTCCACCAAAAACCAAAATCATACATCACTATAAGACATTACAAAGCCTTGATTTTACTGGAATTGACCTTCTCCAAAAAATTAGACTTATTTAGTTCAAGGGCTGAGCTATGTCATTCACAGGACTCAGCCATTTTGGTTTCCCCTGAATGCGCTCATGGTTGTAATAATGAATATATTCATGAATCGTTTTTTCCAGTTGTTCGAACGTTTCAAATCGTTTGCCGTAATAACATTCCGTTTTTAATCATCCAAAGAAGCTTTCCATCGCACTGTTATCTAAACAATTCCCCTTCCTTGACATACTTTGTTAAATGCCATTCTCCCTGAGTATGTTTTGATAACCTATCATCTGATACTGCCAACCTTGGTCGGAATGTAAAATCGGT
>NZ_KV805870.1:36634-104157 GCF_001811665.1 Haemophilus sp. HMSC066A11 | reverse complement strand
ACCTTGGTCGGAATGTAAAATCGGTTTTGCGCCTGCAAGCCTTGCTACAGCTTGTTTCATCATTTGGGTAATTTGCTCAGAGTTCGGGCTTCGCACTAAATCATAAGCAATAATTTCATTGTTAAATAACTCTTTAATGAGGGGATAAATAGAGCTTGCCTTTCACACACTTGAACTCGGTATTCTTAATCCCTAGCCATTTCCAGTGCCAAAATGTAAGTAAGCGGGTTCTGCAGAAAATTGCTTACTTTTAACCGATTGTATCATCTTAAGTTTAAATTCAGATGAGTAATTTCACTTCTTACCCAGCAACGCTAAGCCATTGATTCTAATATGATCAAATTGATTAATCCAATGTCACAATGTTCTGCTGGCAAGTTGAAAATGCCTGCAGGGGAATCAACAATTTTTACTATTTTGAAGATAAAACTCGATGACTTGTTGCTTGAAAAAAATTGTATTTGGTCATAAAAAATCTGCACCTTAGTTGGTTATTTAATCCAACTTTTGGAGTGCAGATCAAAAGTGCGGTCAATTTTTTTAGAATTCTTTTGAAATTAAACTTTCGGCTAATTGCAAATCAAGTGTGGAATCAATATCAATGGAACGATAGGTTGGCATTAAATAAAAACGCATGGGAGCAATAAAAAAGCGTTTTTCTTCAAAGAGACTTTGGATGTCATTAATATAAATTGCGCCATTTGCACGATAAGATTTCGGTAATTTTTGGCGAGGGGCTTCAAAATCGGTTAATTCGTGAATAGGCTGAACTTCGGTGCCTTCTAAAGTGAAGGATTTATAAGGATGATGTTCACATTCGCAAGCGGAAACCACCGATTTATATTTGCCACCAAGGAAAATTTCCATTGCATTACGAATATCTAAAGCATTACGCAATGGGCTGGTTGGTTGCAAAAGTGCGGCAGTGCCTTGTGAAATATTGAGAGTTTCTAAGCAATGCAAAATAGCATCAATGGTGCGTGTATCACTTTGTGCCAAACTTTCAGGGCGTGCCACTGCTTTTGCACCATATTTTGTAGCTTCTTTTAAAATGTTTTCGCCGTCTGATGTCACGACAATTTGATCAAACATACCCGATTCTTGCGCTGCCAAAATCGCACGCCCCACCAAAGAAACACCACCCACAAGCTGTAAATTTTTGTCTTTAATTCCTTTAGAACCTGCTCTCGCAGGAATAATTGCAATTCTTATCATTATTTTCACCCTCTGTGATAAAAGTGCTGACCATTCTAGAATCTTTCCCTTGTTTTAGCAAAAACTAATCTTTAATATGGCACCACATTTTTGTTTAACAAAGAGGAAATAAAATGACTCAACTTACTCGTGAACAAGTTCTAGAACTCTTTCATCAACGCAGTTCAACACGTTATTACGATCCCGCAAAAAAAATCAGTGATGAAGATTTTGAATGTATTTTAGAGTGCGGTCGATTATCGCCGAGTTCTGTAGGCTCCGAGCCTTGGAAGTTTTTAGTGATTCAAAATAAAACCCTGCGCGAAAAAATGAAATCTTTTAGCTGGGGAATGATGAATCAGCTTGATAATTGCAGTCACCTTGTGGTGATTTTAGCGAAGAAAAATGCCCGTTATGACAGTCCATTTTTTGAGGATGTGATGGTTCGTAAAGGCTTGAACGCAGAGCAACAACAAGCCGCTCTCGCAAAATCAAAGCCTTGCAAGAAGAAGATATGAAATTGCTCGAAAGCGACCGCACTTTATTTGATTGGTGCAGTAAACAAACTTATATCGCTCTTGCAAATATGCTCACTGGCGCTGCCGCCCTTGGCATCGATTCTTGCCCAATTGAAGGTTTTCATTACGATAAAATGAATGAATGCCTCGCCGAAGAAGGATTATTCGATCCTAAAGAATATGCGGTTTCTGTCGCCGCAACCTTTGGCTACCGCTCACGTGATATTGCGAAAAAATCCCGTAAAGCGTTGGATGAAGTAGTGAGATGGGTGGAGTAAAAATCCCATTAAAAAAGGGCTGCAAATGCAGCCCTATCTTTTTTGATTATTTCACTTCTTTAAATAAAATCTCACTTGGGATTACAGAACCTTGCCAGTAAAGTTCTGTAGAGACTTTTTCGGCAAGTTGTAGGAACGATTGTGAAATTTCATTTTCAGGCACTCGCACAACAGTTGGATTGCCTGCATCTAAATCTTCACGGATACGAATGTGTAAAGGAAGTTGGGCTAATACTTTCACATTGTATTTTTCCACCATTTTCTCTGCACCGCCTGTGCCAAAAATCGCTTCGTGGTGACCGCACTTACTACAAATATGCATCGACATATTTTCCACAATGCCTAACACTGGTACGGATACTCGCTCAAACATTGAAATACCTTTTACTGCGTCAAGCAGAGCAATATCTTGTGGAGTTGTCACAACCACTGCGCCAGTCACAGGGATTTGTTGCGATAAGGTAAGTTGAATATCGCCAGTGCCAGGAGGCATATCGATAACAAGATAATCTAAACTATCCCATAGGGTTTCATTTAATAATTGGCTTAATGCACTACTCGCCATTGGGCCACGCCAAATTGTTGCGCTGTCTTCATTCATTAAAAAGCCAATGGAATTTGCAGATAAACCATGTGCTTTAATTGGGGTGATGTGTTGATTATCTGGCGAAGTTGGACGTTGATTCGCTGCGCCTAACATGTGTGGAATAGAAGGCCCATAAATATCCGCATCTAAAATCCCAACACGTGCACCTTGTGCTTGTAATGCTAAAGCTAGATTAACAGAAACCGATGATTTCCCTACGCCGCCTTTACCAGAACTCACAGCAATAATATTTTTCACACCTTTTACAGCAGGTTGATTATTTGCACGTTTAAGTGTGGCGATTTGATAAGCCACCGCCCATTTAATTAATTTACAATCTGTTGCTTTCAACAACGCATCTGAAACCGCTTGTTTTAACTGTTCTGCACCAGAATTCCACGCAAAAGGCAATTTCAATTCAATACGTAACGTATCGCCTCCCTTTTCCACTTTTTTCAAAGTATTAAGCACAATCAGATCCTTTTGCAGGGTTGGATGCTGAAATTCTTGAATAATCTGCTGAACTTGGTTTTGCTGGTCGGCAGTCAAATTATCAGAAAAGTAGGTTGCCATAATAACTTCCTGTTTAGTAGAGTAAATTTGTCGGACATATTTAATCACGGAAAGTGCGGTATGTTAAGTTAAAGTTTTTCAAACTAGAAAAAATCCCCTATTTAAAGTAAGATAAGCACAATTTTTGTATGCTAAAAAAGAGAATAATAAATGACAACTCAACCCCGTAAAATTTTAGTCACTTGCGCCTTGCCTTATGCCAATGGGGCAATTCATTTAGGCCATATGTTAGAACATATCCAAGCGGATATTTGGGTGCGTTTTCAACGTATGCGTGGCAATAAAATCCATTTTGTCTGTGCGGACGATGCGCACGGCACGCCGATTATGTTGAATGCTGATAAACTTGGCATTACACCTGAAGAATTAATTGCTAAAGCAAAAGCCGATCACATTCGTGATTTTGCAGGTTTTAATATTAGTTTTGATAACTACCATTCCACTCACAGCGAAGAAAACAAACAGCTCACTGCAGAAATTTACAATAAACTCAAAGCCAATGGCTTTATTAAGAGTAAAGTTATTTCTCAGTTATTCGACCCTGAAAAAAATATGTTCTTGCCTGATCGTTTTGTGAAAGGCACTTGCCCGAAATGTAAAGCAGAAGATCAATATGGCGATAACTGCGAAGTGTGTGCTTCTACTTATAGCCCAATGGATTTAATTAATCCTCGTTCAGCTGTTTCTGGCACAACACCTATCGTAAAAGAATCTGAACACTTTTTCTTTGACTTGCCTGCATTTGAAGGCATGTTAAAAGAATGGACTCGTTCTGGCTCACTTCAATCTGAAATTGCCAACAAAATGCAAGAATGGTTTGAAAGCGGTTTACAACAATGGGATATTTCACGCGATGCGCCTTATTTCGGTTTTGAAATTCCAGGCGCAAAAGATAAATTCTTTTATGTTTGGTTAGATGCGCCAATCGGTTATATGGCTTCATTCAAAAATCTATGTGAGCGTGAAGGCATTGATTTCAACGAATTTTGGGTTGAAGGCAGTGATGCAGAGCTTTATCATTTCATCGGTAAAGATATCGTTTATTTCCACAGTCTATTCTGGCCTGCAATGCTTGAAGGCAGCGGCTATCGTAAACCGACTAATGTGTTCGCTCATGGCTATGTCACGGTGGATGGGGCGAAGATGTCAAAATCTCGCGGCACATTCATTCAAGCCAGCACTTATTTGAATCATATCGATCCTGAATGTTTGCGTTATTACTATGCAGCAAAATTAAATGATCGCATTGAAGATTTAGACTTTAACCTTGAAGATTTCGTACAACGTGTAAATACAGATATTGTAAATAAATTAGTGAATTTAGCTTCACGCAATGCGGGCTTTATTGCGAAACGCTTTGAAGGCAAACTTGCGGATAAACTGGAAGACGAATCATTATTTGCAGAATTTACCGCTCAAGCCGAGCAAATCGCCGCTTATTACGAAAGCCGTGAATACAATAAAGCCATTCGTGAAATTATGGCATTAACGGACAAAGCCAATAAATATATTGACGAAAAATCCCCTTGGGTGATTGCAAAAGAAGAAGGCAAAGAGGCAGAATTGCAAGCCGTATGTTCAATGGGAATTGAGCTTTTCCACGTGTTGATGTCTTACTTAAAACCTGTTCTTCCAAAACTGGCAGAACGTGCAGAAGCCTTCTTACAAGCTGAATTACGTTGGGATAATATTCATCAACCATTGCTTGGTCATACCCTTGCACCGTTTAAAGCCTTATTCTCTCGTTTAGAGAAAAAACAAATTGATGCCGTTGTGGAAGAAACCAAAGCCTTATTTGCCGCAGCCAATAAAGCCACAGAAAAAACTGAAGCAAAACCAACCGCACTTTCTGCCGTTAAACCTATTGCTGAAACCATCACCATTGATGATTTTGCTAAACTTGATATGCGTGTAGCAAAAGTATTGAAATGCGAAGCGGTGCCAGAATCTAATAAACTTTTACGTTTTGAATTGGATCTTGGCGATCATACTCGTCAAATCTTCTCTGGCATTAAAGCGGCTTACAATAAGCCTGAAGAATTAAAAGGCCGTTTTGTGATTATGGTTGCAAACCTTGCACCACGTAAAATGAAATTCGGCATGTCTGAAGGAATGATTCTCTCTGCAGGAACTGGCGGTAGTGATTTATTCTTGTTATCTGCCGATAGCGGTGTCACTGCGGGCATGCAAGTAAAATAATCAATTCAATCTAAATGAGGGCAACATTACGTTGCCCTTTTATTTTCTTGTTGAAAATAGGCGGCTTATAACCTACTATAACACTCAACTATTTATCTGTTTGGAGAATATTATGAAAAACGAATTAATTTGCTATAAACAAATGCCAGTGTGGACAAAAGACAAATTGCCACAAATGTTCCAAGAAAAGCACAACACAAAAGTCGGCACTTGGGGAAAATTAACTGTATTAAAAGGTAAGCTCAAATTTTATGAGCTAACCGAAAATGGCGATATCATTGCCAAACATATTTTTACGCCAGAAAGCGACATTCCTTTTGTTGAACCTCAAGCATGGCATCGTGTTGAAGCGCTTTCTGATGATTTAGAATGTACCCTAGGTTTCTATTGCAAAAAAGAAGATTACTTCAGTAAAAAATACAACATGACAGCCACTCACGGCGATGTGGTGGATGCAGCAAAAATTATCTCGCCTTGTAAAGTATTAGATTTAGGTTGTGGACAAGGGCGTAATTCACTTTATTTAAGTTTATTGGGTTATGATGTGACCTCTTGGGATCACAATGAAAACAGCATTGCCTTTTTAAATGAAACCAAAGAGAAAGAAAACCTTAATATTTCTACCGCACTTTACGACATTAACTCTGCCAACATTCAAGAAAACTATGATTTTATTGTTTCAACGGTGGTGTTTATGTTCTTAAATCGTGAACGTGTGCCGTCAATCATTAAAAATATGCAAGAACATACCAATGTTGGCGGGTATAACTTAATCGTTGCCGCCATCTCCACTGATGATGTGCCTTGCCCACTTCCGTTCTCTTTCACTTTTGCTGAAAACGAATTGAAAGAATATTACAAAGATTGGGAATTTTTAGAATATAACGAAAATATGGGCGAATTACATAAAACCGATGAAAACGGCAATCGCATTAAAATGAAATTTGCTACGATGTTAGCGAGAAAGAAATAACCCGCTAATTTAAAAAATCACCGCACTTTGCCTCAATAAAAAAGATAACTTAGAACATATCTTTTGCTTTGCGAAGTGCGGTAAATTCTTCAAGTGTTTTTGCTTGTAAAAACGGATTAATTTCTCGCTCTAGTTTTAAGGTTGTTGGCAAACTAGGTTTATTTTCAGCTCGTTGTGTTTCAACAAAAATACGTTGTTTTTCTACCGCACTTTTTTCTACCAGCACAGTTTCCGCAAATGCTAAATTTCCCAAGGTATATTCGTGAGCAGGGCAAACAATCGTCTCGTCAGGCAATGCATTCAAACGCTGTAAACCTTCAAACATCTGCGCATAATTACCTGTGAAAACACGTCCGCAACCTGCAGAAAATAACGCATCGCCACAAAATAAATGATTATCCACTAAAAAACTAACGTGCTGTTTAGTGTGTCCACCCGTCGGAATGACATCAATTTGATAATGTGTGGTAAGGATCTTCCCTTCGTTCACAATTTGAGTTGCACCTTTTTTCTCACATTCTTGCGGCCCATAAATCGGCACTGTTGGATAACGTTTTTTAAATGCCGACACACCTTGTGTATGATCATCATGTTCGTGAGTAAGCAACACCGCTTCAACTGTTACGTTTTGCTTATCTAGCCATGTAAACAGCTTGTCCGTTTCAGGCAAATCTACAATAATAAGAGGCAGATTTTCTCGTTGATAAAGCCAAATGTAGTTATCATTCAGCGCAGGTAAAGCAAATAACATAATCGTCCCTTTAATTAGTGATAGAAAAATAAATTGATTCCACTTGAAACATTAGATGCGATCCACATTCCACCAAATCAACGCCCATTTTTTCTGTCCGTGAGAAATGGGTTCGTTATTGGCTTGTTTACGATCGTAAAAGGCTTTCAAACCTTGTTTTTCTTTTTCGGAAAGCTCGCCTAAAGAAAACTCCACCGAGGCTAATAAATCCTCGTAGCTTTCACCTTGAAAACAACCCGATTCCGTTTCAATAAAATTCAAATTTGCCTGAATGCCTTTTTGATACAACCGATTGAGTAAATAAATATAAGTGGGGAAACCAATATCTTCACGGCCAATCGCCTCAAATACGCCCTCATCTAAGAAATGGCGTTGTGTGACAGAAGTCAAAAACACACGTTTTTTCGCCTTGGCACAGAGTTTTTCGATCATATCGTCCAAATCGTCCACCAACGTTGAATGAGATGCCAACACTACATCAGCTTGTGGCACATCATCCCAATTATCCGTCCAAGATTTATGAAGTGTCGTGAGATGATGCAACCCCAATTTCTGTTTGAATTGCGCCAAGCAATCTAACATTCCATTGCTATAATCTAAGGCATATACCGTTGAACCTTGTTGTGCGAGCGGTACAGCAAAAGTACCAGGCCCACAGCCAATATCCAACACTGTTTCATCGGTTTGCACATTCATAGCTTGCAATAATTGCTGATTATATGCTGAAGGCTTGCCGACCAAATTTTCTGCCATTTTCACGGCTTTTTTATCCCATTTTGTCGGAGGCAAGTTGTAATGATTACGAGCGATTAAGTGTTGTTGATACAGTTCAGCAAAATTGATGTCGTAAATAGTCATAGTGATTTTTCAATGTAATTATTCAAATGTTGATGTAAAAGTTCGGACGAAGTGCGGTAAATTTTCGCCAAGTTTTCTAAGGTTAATAAATGTTTTTTATCGCCTTGTTGAAAGCCAAATTGTTGATCAAGCAAAACAATATTATCCCCTAAAAATGCCGCTTGTTGTGGATTATGCGTGCTAATAATAAGCGCAATATTTTGCTTTTGCAGTTGTTTTATTTTTTCTAATACTCGAATTTGATTACCAAAATCAAGGCTAGATGTCGGTTCGTCCATAATTAAAAGTTTGGCTTGTTGAGCAATCGCACGGGCAATCAACACAAGCTGTTTTTCGCCGCCACTTAATTGATGATAATAACGTTGCGCAAGATGAGCAATTTCTAACTCTTGCAATGCCATTAATGCTAAATCCAAATCAGATTTTTTCGGAGTTTGATACCACTTCAAAAAAGCACTTCTTCCCATCATCACCATATCCTGTACTAAAAAAGGAAATAAATGGGAATGCGCTTGTGGCACATAAGCAATATGCCGAGCCAATTCTGTTGGTGAATAATCAGAAAGCGATTTTCCTTGCCAAACAATATCACCACCAATAGGCGGTTGTAAACCAAGTAAAGTTTTCAAAAAGGTACTTTTGCCTGCACCATTTGCACCAAGCAAACAACAAATTTGATTTTCCTCTAGGGTAAATTGGATATGTTGAACAAGCGTTTTTCCTTCATAGCCAATGGCAAGATTTTGTGTTTCGAGTAACATTATTTTTGCCCTAGCACTAATAAATAAAGGAAAAATGGTGCACCACACGCAGAAGTCAAAATACCAAGTGGTAATTCAATCGGTGCAATCGTGCGAGCCAGCGTATCAGTAAGTAATAAAAAAGACGCACCAAGCAAATAGGCTGTTTTATGATGTTGTTTAGCAAAATCGCGAGCTTGTTTAAGGGTTTCTTCCGCATATTTAGCTTGTGCTTCAGCTTGTTTTTCGTTACCAAGCAATTTACCTAATCTTTGCTGGATTTACCGTATTTGGTTTGTTACTGCATTTTTATAGCCGTAAGAAGAAATGGGTAAAAATCAACACTCAATTTGCCGATCTCATCACACATAATCGCATGCCTTCTTACTGCAATTTAGATCGCTTGATGATGACTTTCGAACATTTTTCTATTCAACAAATCGCCGAGCAACTTAATCTTTCTCTCCCGATTTTATTAAATGAATTATCACAAGCTCAAATAAACATAACTGATTCCCACCGCACTTTACGCGAAAACTTTCCTCTCAACGATGAAAAAATTTTCGCCGCAATTACAATTGCCTTAAAAGTACGGTTCAGTCCAACATTACTCTAACTCTAATATACGTTAAAAGTGCGGTAGAAAACCCCGAAATTTTTCGGGGTTTATTTTTGCCGAAAAAATCTTGCCCCGCCATTAAAACTCCCCTATTATTCACCGCACTTTTTTCTCATTTAGGAACAAAAATGACAGAACAAACCTTTATTCTCGGCAAAGATGCCGCATTAGAAGATAGTATTGCAAAATTTCAGCAAAAATTGACCGCACTTGGTTTTAATATTGAAGAGGCATCTTGGTTGAATCCTGTGCCAAATGTGTGGTCTGTGCATATTCGCGATAAAGACTGTCCGCAGTGTTTTTCTAATGGTAAAGGGGCAAGTAAAAAAGCGGCGTTAGCCTCTGCCCTTGGTGAATATTTTGAGCGTCTTTCCACTAATTATTTCTTTGCCGATTTCTATTTAGGACAAGAAATTGCAAACGGCGATTTTGTGCATTATCCCAATGAAAAATGGTTCCCAATTGAAGACGATGCTTTACTGCCTAATGGCATTTTAGATAATTATTTATTGGATTATTTTGATCCTAATGCCGAGCTTACGCCTGAATTATTAGTCGATTTACAGTCTGGCAATTATGATCGTGGGATCGTGGCGATGCCTTATGTTCGTCAATCGGACGAACAAACCGTTTACATTCCACAAAGTATTATTGCCAACCTTTATGTCTCAAACGGGATGTCTGCGGGCAATACAAAATTTGAAGCACGCGTGCAAGGCTTGTCAGAAGTTTTTGAGCGTTATGTGAAAAACAAAATTATCGCTGAAGCGATCAGCCTGCCAGAAATTCCAAAATCTGTGATGGATCGCTATCCATCTATTCAAGCTTCTATTGCAAAATTAGAGGAAGAAGGTTTCCCAATTTATGCATTTGATGCTTCACTTGGCGGAAAATACCCTGTTATTTGCGTTGTGCTACTCAATCCGAATAACGGTACTTGCTTTGCCTCTTTTGGTGCACATCCAAATTTCCAAGTGGCATTAGAACGTACTGTGACGGAGCTTTTACAGGGTCGTAGCTTGAAAGATTTAGATGTTTTCTCACCGCCCTCTTTCAATAACGATGATGTAGCTGAACACGCTAATTTAGAAACCCACTTTATTGATTCGAGCGGTTTAATTTCTTGGGATTTATTCAAAGAAACGCCTGATTATGAATTTGCTGATTGGGATTTCAGCGGTACAACTCAGGAAGAATACAATAATTTAATGGCAATTTTCCGTACCGATGAAAAAGAAGTTTACGTAATGGATTACAACCATTTGGATGTCTATGCGTGCCGTATTATTGTGCCAGGTATGTCTGATATTTATCCTACAGACGATTTAATTTATGCCAATAACAATATGGGAATGGATTGGCGCGAAATTTTACTGGATTTACCAAACTGGCATCACGATGCAGAAACCTATCAAGAGTTATTAGAAGAATTAGATGGCCAAGATATTGACGATGCAACTCGCATGCGTGAATTTATCGGCATCGTTGCACCTAAAAATAGCGGCTGGACAACCTTACGCGTAGGGGAATTAAAATCAATGCTCCACCTTGCATTGGGTGAATTAGAACAGGCATTAGATTGGGCAAACTGGACGCTGAATATGAACAGCTCCGTATTCACTACAGAACCTGTGAATTATTACCGCACATTAATTTCCGTCATTGAATTACATTTAGATCAAAATCGCGACCCAGCACAATATCGTGCAGTATTTGAGAAAATGTATGGTAAAGATACAGTTAAACAAGCTTGGGCAGCTGTCTCTGAAGGTGGCAATCCGTTCTACAATCTTCCTGCAAGTGATGAGAATTTGGAAAACTTTAAGGAACATCAGGCGTTACTGGAGGCTTATGGGAAGTTGCAGAAAGCCAAAAAAGAAAATTGGAAATAATTAGGTCAGGATTTCGCCTGACGACGACCTACTTTCTTTTACTCGTGTAAAAGAAAGTAGGCAAAGAAAACACGCCCCAATTAAATCGCTAATCTTTGCTTTATTTCAATTTTCTTAACGGCAATTTTCTAAACTCGCTGCGCTCAAACAGACGAAAATTGCCTAAAAATTGAAAGTCGCAAAGGCGATTTATATGGGGCCCCGAATTTATCAGAGCATTATTTAAAAAGTGCGGTTAATTTTAAATTCATTTTAAGAACAAAAAATATTTTGAGTTTTGACCGCACTTTAAATCGGATAAAGAACAAATTGGGTTCCCTTCTTTTCCACCTTTGTGGAATTGAATTTGTAGGAAATTTTCGTCTGTTTGAGCGCAGCGAGTTTAGAAAATTTCCGTGAAACAAATTCAATGGAACAAAGGGAATAAGGAAAAGCAGGGTTGCCTTTCTTTTTGCCTACTTTTTCTTTGGCAAAGCAAAGAAAAAGTAGGTCGCCATCAGGCGAAATCCTAATGTAAAAAACATACCTTTATGCTATAATCCGCCACAATTTTTGATCAAAAAAGGAATACCAATGACGGATTCAATCCAATCATCTATCACCCCTGTCAATATCGAAGAAGAACTTAAATCTTCCTACCTTGACTACGCGATGTCTGTTATCGTTGGGCGTGCATTACCTGACGTTCGAGATGGTTTAAAACCTGTTCACCGCCGCGTACTATTCTCAATGGATCGCGAAGGCAATACCGCCAATAAAAAATACGTAAAATCAGCGCGTGTTGTGGGTGATGTAATCGGTAAATATCACCCGCATGGTGACTCAGCCGTGTACGATACCATCGTTCGTATGGCACAACCATTCTCACTTCGCTATATGTTGGTTGATGGGCAAGGTAACTTTGGTTCAATTGATGGTGATGCACCCGCTGCAATGCGTTATACCGAAGTGCGTATGCAAAAAATCACGCAAGCATTGCTCACTGATTTGGATAAAAAAACCGTCAATTTCTCGCCAAACTATGATGGCGAATTAATGATTCCAGATGTATTGCCGACTCGTATTCCAGCGCTTTTAGCAAATGGTTCTTCTGGTATTGCTGTGGGGATGGCAACTAACATTCCCCCTCACAACTTAAATGAAGTATTAAATGGTTGTTTGGCGTATATCGACAACAATGAAATTACTATTGATGAATTAATGCAACATATTCCAGGGCCTGACTTCCCGACTGCTGCGTTAATTAATGGTCGTAAAGGGATTGAAGAAGCCTATCGCGCTGGTCGTGGTAAAGTGTATGTTCGTGCTCGTGCAACGGTAGAAACCAACGAAAAAGGACGCGAGCAAATTATCGTGTCTGAATTGCCATACCAAGTAAATAAAGCAAAATTAGTCGAGAAAATTGCCGAATTAATTCGCGAGAAAAAAATCGAAGGCATCAGCAATATTACTGACCTTTCAAACAAAGAAGGGATCCGTATTGAAATTGATATTAAACGTGATGCAGTGGGGGAAGTGGTATTAAACCATCTTTACTCACTCACTCAAATGCAAGTGACCTTTGGTATCAATATGGTGGCATTGGATCACGGTCAGCCACGTTTATTTAATCTTAAAGAAATTATTGAAGCCTTTGTTTTACACCGCCGTGAAGTGGTTACACGTCGTTCTATCTTTGAGCTTCGCAAAGCACGTGAACGTACGCATATTTTGGAAGGTTTAGCGGTTGCTCGTTCTAATATCGATGAAATGATTGCAATTATTCGCAACTCTAAAAACCGTGAAGAAGCCGCAACAGCAATCAGTTCACGCTCTTGGACGTTACATAGCGATATTATTAATCTTCTTGATGTTTCCGCTCGTCCTGATGAGTTAGAAGAAAATCTTGGTATTCAAGGCGAACAATATTACTTATCGCCAGCGCAAGTAAACGCAATTCTAGAACTTCGTTTACACCGTTTAACGGGCATTGCGTTTGAAGAAGTTATAAAAGAATATGAAGAATTATTAGTTAAAATTGCGGATCTTCTTCATATTTTAAGTAGCGCAGAACGTTTAATGGAAGTAATTCGTGAAGAATTGGAAGAAGTAAAAGCACAATTTGGTGATGATCGTTTAACTGAAATTACCGCTGCTTCTGGCGATATTGATTTAGAAGATTTAATCGCACAAGAAGACGTGGTTGTGACGCTTTCTCACGAAGGTTATGTGAAATACCAACCACTGACTGACTATGAAGCACAACGCCGTGGCGGTAAAGGCAAATCTGCAACGAAGATGAAAGAAGAAGATTTCATCGAAAAATTACTGGTAGCAAATACTCACGATACCATCCTCTGCTTCTCTAGCCGTGGTCGTTTATATTGGTTGAAAGTATATCAACTTCCACAAGCAAGCCGTGGTGCACGCGGGCGTCCAATTGTGAATATTCTTCCGTTACAAGAAAACGAACGTATTACTGCAATCTTGCCAGTTTCTGCTTACGAAGAAGATAAATTCGTGGTCATGGCAACTGCTGGCGGTATTGTGAAGAAAATCGCCTTAACCGAATTTAGCCGTCCACGTTCAAACGGTATCATCGCATTGAATTTACGTGACGAAGATGAATTAATCGGCGTGGATATTACTAATAGCAGCAACGAAATTATGTTGTTCTCATCGCAAGGTCGCGTGGTGCGTTTTGCTGAAAATGCCGTGCGTGCAATGGGGCGTTTAGCAACAGGTGTTCGCGGTATCAAACTTGCTTTAACAAACGATATTTCTGACGATGAAAGTGCGGTCGAAATTGAAGATATTTCTGATGACAACACTGAAGCATCATTAGACTTAAATATCGATAAAGTGGTTTCTCTTGTTGTGCCAAAAGGTGAAGGGGAAATTTTAACCGCAACACAAAACGGCTACGGAAAACGCACACAATTAAGTGAATACCCAACTAAATCACGTAATACAAAAGGTGTGATTTCGATTAAAGTGAGTGAACGCAATGGTAAAGTCGTTGCCGCAACTCAAGTAGAAGAAACAGACCAAATTATGTTGATCACTGATGCAGGAACGCTTGTTCGCACACGCGTAAGCGAAGTGAGCATTGTAGGGCGTAACACGCAAGGTGTTCGTTTAATTCGTACCGCAGATGATGAACACGTAGTAAGTTTAGAGCGTGTTTGTGATGCAGATGAAGATGAAGATGATTCTTTGGAAGAAAGCAGTTCTAAAGAATAACTGGTTATAAAAGAAGAAGTGCGGTGAAATTTCACCGCACTTTTTTATGACTAATTAATTACCCGCCAAACCATCTCTAATTCGTTTTTCAAACTGATCATAATCCACTAAAAACGCATCGTGTCCGTAATCTGATGGGAATTCATAAAAATGTAGATCGACTCCACTTTGCTCTAAAAGCTGTTTACTTTTATAAAGATCAATGGGTTTAAAAAGTTGATCCGTTGTCACTGAAACCAATGTATAGCGTGCTTTAATGCGTGACAATGCTTCTTTAACATTGTCATACCCCAAACTGGGATCATACATATCCAACGCACGTAACAAATGCAAATAACTATTGGCATCAAAACGTTCTAAAAATTTTTTGCCTTGATAAGAAAGGTAGGATTCAACTTGAAAGTAATCGCCCCAAAAACTGCCATCTGATTTTGTGGCACGCCCAAAGGCTTTGGCTAGTTGTAAATCGGTGCGGTAAGTCAGCATACCTAGCATACGTGCAATAGATAACCCTTGATCTGGCGGTGTACCCTCGTAATAATCGCCGCCGTTAAAATTAGGATCATTAATTACCGCTTGACGCATTACGTGATTAAAACCTATGGCTTCAGCACTAAAATAAATGGATGAACAAAGATTTACGATATTATCCATAAAATCAGGATAATCAATCGCCCATTGATTCGCTTGCATGCCGCCAAAAGATCCACCAATAATCGCTTTTAAATGGCTAACGCCAAGATGATCAAGCAAGGCTTTTTGTACTTTGACAATATCTTGCACAACGATATTAGGAAATTGGCTACCATAAGGTTTACCCGTTTGCGGATTAATTGATGAAGGCCCAGTTGTTCCCTTGCAACCACCTAATACGTTCGAGCTAATAAAAAAATAACGATCCGTATCCAATGCCAAACCTGCTCCCATAAAATTCTGCCACCAACCATCGCGACCATCATCGAAATAAGGCTCAGCATCGCCAGTCAAAGCGTGGCAAATTAATACCGCATTATTTTTCTCATCATTGAGCGTGCCATAAGTTTGATACGCGACATTAATATAGGAAAGTTTGCCGCCAAGCATCAGAGTTAAAGGCTGTGTGTCAAAAAGCACTACATTTTGCACAGACATTGAAAACCTATCGTAATAATCAGAATGGCGTTTAAACTATCAGTAAGTCGATTAGCTTGTCAAGAAATTTTAGCCGTCTAAACGGCTAAATTATCGCACATCAATGCAATTCACAAAATCCATCAAATTCTCCTTGAAGTGCGGTCGATTTTTCATTATGTTTACCGCTATGCTAGTAAAAAAATTCTCCCCAAAATTCACCGCACTTTTTCGCGCACTATTCTACGCAATCTTTGCATTGATTATACTTTGCTTGCTAGTGGATCGAGGCGTAAGTTTTTATGTTCGCGATAAAATATTCATAAATATTGATGAACTCCCCTTTCGCCCTTACGCCCTTGTGCTTGGCACATCAAAATACACCGCCAGCGGAAAACCGAACGTTTATTACGATAGTCGCTTAATGGCAGCTAAAAGCCTAATCGAACAACAAAAAGTGAATTATCTTTTATTAAGTGGCGACAACCGAACTTTGCAATATAACGAACCAAGAGCAATGTTTCGCGATTTACGCAAAATGGGTGTGCCAGAAACTTTAATGTTCCGTGATTTTGCAGGTTTTCGCACCCTTGATTCCGTTATCCGCGCCGATAAAATTTTCCAAGTGCAAGCATTTACGATTGTCAGTCAAAAATTTCATTGCGAACGCGCTCTATTAATTGCCCAAGCACATAATATTGATGCCATTTGCTTTGTGGCAAAACAGCCAGAATTACATTTTTCCACACAAATAAGAGAAGTTTTTGCCCGCATAAAAGCGGTTTTTGACTTGATATTAGGTGTTGAGCCTTATTTTTTAGGGGAACCTCAGCCATTGCCAAACAGCACCACATTATAATAAATCATATTTCTTCTATTTTTCTAAAATCACACTAATCTAAACTTGTTAAATAAACACAAACTGGTTAAAATCCAACCGATAAGGAAAATACTGTTTTATGCTAAAGGGTTTACTTTAATTGTCGTTGAACTCACAACTTTGTTAGGTTAAATTATGAAACAAGAATCCCAAAAGCAAGCAAAATTGTAAAAAAAACTTCTTAGTATTCTAATCTCTTCTGCCCTTTCTACTACGGCTTTTGCCACTGATTATCAAAATGTTGATGAAAAAATTACTGGAGAAACCCCCATTGGTCATGAAGTTAAGGAAGCTACCAATACCGTTACTGGTAATGTAAAGATTCGAGTAACCCCAAAATATCCCCAAAAATACACTTACCCAAAAGGACTTGTTATCCGAGCTGATCGAACTGAGGAAATTCAAGGAAAAAGCGATATTGCTGTTACTTTAGCTAGTGAAAATAATACCCATACTTCACCCGATTCTAACGCTGCTTACGGTATTGCAGTTGGGTATGATCATGATGGCACTGGCACAAATAATACTATTTTAACACTAAAAGATAATGTCAAAATTAATGTTGATAACACAGAAAAAACTATTTTAAGCGTTTATAGCATTCCTGGTGCATCAACACAAATAGGTCAGCAATTAACAGGGATTCGTATTTATAGAAAAGATTCAAATAAATCTACACCTATTTTTAATGCTGAAAAAGAACTCACAATTGATGTAAAAGATAAAACAGAGAAAAAAATAGTCATAAAGGTTACCAAGGCACCGTGGGTGTGAAATATTCTTGGAAATAATATTCCAAAAAATAAGGGCTGATTTTAAATATCAGCCCTTTGTTTTAATGATAAATTTTATTCCACCACAGCCCAAAATTCGGCTACGGTGTGGAAAGATCCAAAGACTAAAACAACATCATTCTTTACCGCACTTTTGAGTGCTGTACACACACCATCCATAACAGAATTATCTGATGTAGCTTGAATATTTGGGAAATTGCTTTTCAATTTCTCTGCTAATTCATCGCCTGACTGCCCGCGATAGCCGCCTAAGGTTACACAATGCCATTCATCAATAATAGGCGTTAAATGCGCAAATACCCCATTTGCATCTTTGTCTTTGAGCATCCCACATACGGCAATAATTTTGCCCTCAATGTTGCATTTAAGTGCGGTCAATTTTTCAGATAAATATTTTGCGGCATGAGGATTATGCCCCACATCAACGATGATTGTTGGCAAGGTTTCAACTGGTACGCCAAGATAATCCGCTAATTTCTCACGTTTATCTGTTTTTATAGCTTGAAAACGACCAACCAGTTCTACCTCTTGCAAAGATTTTCGCAAAGTCTGTTCTGAAATATCAAAAGGTAAATATTGAACAGCAGCAAGAGCCGTTGCGGCATTCGCCAATGGAATCTGACAAAACGGCAAATTTTCTAACCGCACTTTTTTATTTTGCCATTGCCAATTTTCAGTATTTTGCTCAAACGACCAATCCACATCACGACGAGCAACTTGGCAATGTAATTTTTCAGCCTGATCTAAAATTGTTTGTGGCACATTAGGTTCACCAATCACGACAGGGCAATTTTCGCGGAAAATTCCTGCTTTTTCAAAAGCAATGGCCTCTCTGCTATCCCCAAGAAAATCGGTGTGATCAATATCGATGCTAGTAATCACAGCAAGATGGCTATCCACAATATTGGTCGCATCTAAACGACCACCCAACCCCACTTCTAAAATCACCACATCTAATTTTGCTTGCTTAAATAAATGCAAGGCAGAAAGGGTGCTAAATTCAAAATAAGTCAGCGATTCTGTTTTATTTTCATCAATAAAAGTAAAAGAGGCTGTGTGTGCTTCATCGGGTAAATCTTGATTTTGAATGCGTACTCGCTCGTTATAACGCAATAAATGGGGCGAAGAATACACGCCTACACGTAATCCGTGATTAAGCAGAATCGTTTCTAACAAGCGACAAGTCGTGCCTTTACCATTCGTCCCCCCCACAGTTATCACATAAGGGGCGGGATGAAGTAAATCCAATTTTTCTGCCACAGATTGAATACGATCTAAACCAAGATCAATAGGTTTAAAATGGCTTTTTTCTAAATAAGAAAGCCACTCAGCGAGTGGCGAAGTGGCTTTAAGTTGCATATTATTCATCTTCTGAAATGAGTTCAGGTTCTACAAAAGGAGATGGTTGATTCGTTAATTTACTCAGTACACTTGCCAAAGTTTGACGCATTTCCGAACGTTTCACGATCATATCAATTGCCCCTTTCTCAAGTAGAAACTCACTACGTTGGAAACCTTCTGGCAATTTTTCACGCACAGTTTGTTCAATAACGCGTGGTCCTGCAAAACCAATTAAGGCTTTTGGCTCGGCAATATTTAAATCCCCTAACATCGCAAAACTGGCTGATACGCCGCCTAAAGTCGGATCCGTTAATACCGAAATAAACGGCACGCCTTTTTCACGCATTTGGGCAAGCACCGCGCTAGTTTTTGCCATTTGCATTAAAGAAAACAAGGCTTCTTGCATACGAGCACCACCACTCGCAGAGAAACATACAAACGGACAATTCATTTCCATCGCTTTTTCAGCCGCTTTAACAAATTTTGCACCAACTACAGAACCCATTGAACCGCCCATAAAAGCAAAGTTCGATGCAGCCACAACAATTGGCATATCATAAAGCGTGCCTGTCATAGTAATTAGCGCGTCTTTCTCGCCCGTTTCTTTTTGTGCCGCATTGATACGATCTTTATATTTCTTTAAATCTTTAAATTTTAAAATATCTTTTGGTTCTAAATCTGCCGCAATTTCTTGGCTTGAATCTTCGTCCAATAAATTTAATAAACGCTCACGAGCATCAATACGCATATGATGACCACATTTCGGGCAAACATACAGATTACGTTTGAGTTCTTCACTATAAAGTACTTGTTCACAAGCAGTACATTTTGTCCATACGCCTTCTGGCACATTGGCTTTTCGAGTGGAAGAAGAAGGACTTTTACTAAAAATTCGGTTAATCCAGCTCATTTTTTGACCTTTTTATTGACTAGAAAATTGCGCATATTAGAACATAAATTTATAGAATTTGCTACTTGTAAGACCGTTTTTGTACTGCTCCGATTTCCTTTTAAACAAGATAATTTGCTCTCCTCTTATTGAACATTTTTTTTATTTTTTTGTCTTACAGACCACGTTATCTGAAATCTATTTTGGAGTATTTATGAAAAAAACACGTTTTGTATTAAATAGTATTGCACTTGGATTAAGTGTATTAAGCACATCATTTGTTGCTCAAGCCACTTTGCCAAGTTTTGTTTCGGAACAAAACAGTCTTGCACCAATGTTAGAAAAAGTACAACCTGCCGTTGTCACTCTTTCCGTTGAAGGAAAAGCTAAAGTAGATTCTCGTTCTCCTTTCCTAGACGATATTCCTGAAGAATTTAAATTCTTCTTTGGCGATCGTTTTGCCGAACAATTTGGTGGACGTGGAGAGTCAAAGCGTAACTTCCGTGGTTTAGGTTCTGGTGTCATTATTAATGCAAGCAAAGGCTATGTTTTAACCAATAATCATGTTATTGATGGAGCTGATAAAATTACCGTGCAATTACAAGATGGGCGTGAATTTAAAGCAAAATTAGTGGGTAAAGATGAACAATCAGATATTGCATTAGTACAGCTTGAAAAACCAAGTAATTTAACAGAAATCAAATTTGCTGATTCCGACAAATTACGCGTAGGCGATTTCACTGTTGCAATCGGTAATCCATTTGGTTTAGGTCAAACTGTGACATCAGGTATTGTTTCTGCATTGGGTCGTTCAACAGGTTCTGACAGTGGCACTTATGAAAACTATATTCAAACCGATGCAGCAGTAAACCGCGGTAATTCGGGTGGTGCATTAGTCAATCTAAATGGCGAACTTATTGGAATTAATACCGCAATTATTTCTCCAAGCGGTGGCAATGCAGGAATTGCCTTTGCGATTCCAAGTAATCAAGCAAGCAATTTAGTACAACAAATTTTAGAATTTGGTCAAGTGCGTCGCGGATTGCTTGGTATTAAAGGTGGCGAACTCAATGCTGATTTAGCCAAAGCCTTTAATGTAAGCGCGCAACAAGGCGCATTTGTAAGTGAAGTTTTACCGAAATCTGCTGCTGAAAAAGCAGGACTTAAAGCGGGCGATATTATCACGGCGATGAACGGTCAAAAAATCTCAAGTTTCGCTGAAATTCGTGCAAAAATCGCAACCACTGGTGCAGGCAAAGAGATTAGCTTGACTTACTTACGTGATGGCAAATCCCACGACGTTAAAATGAAATTACAAGCGGATGATGGTAGCCAACTTTCCTCAAAAACTGAGTTGCCTGCATTAGATGGCGCAACATTGAAAGACTACGATGCTAAAGGCGTTAAAGGAATTGAAATCACAAAAATTCAACCTAATTCGCTGGCTGCACAACGTGGTTTAAAATCGGGCGATATTATTATTGGTATTAATCGCCAAATGATCGAAAACATTCGTGAATTAAATAAAGTGCTTAAAACTGAACCGTCAGCAGTTGCACTTAATATTTTACGAGGTAACAGTAATTTCTATTTATTAGTGCAATAATCTGCTTGATATATTTAAGAAAAAAGTCCGATCACAATGATCGGACTTCTTTTTATGCAGCAATCGTTCTTAACAAATCCACCACAAATTCTAACCGCACTTTGTTATCGGATAGATCTTTCATAAACTTAAATTTTAATGGGCCATCAAATCGATACACAATAGGTTCTTTTTGAATTAATTGAATAAATTTATCTGGATTCACTTGTGCTTTTGCTGAAAACTCAATAAAACCGCCTTGTGTTCCAGCATCAATTCGCACAACGTTCAACGGCTCAACCAATAAACGTAACTCTGTAATTTGTAATAAATTTTTCGTTGCATCAGGCAATAATCCAAATCTGTCAATCAACTCAACTTTTAATTCATCTAATTCTGCTTTACTCTCTGCTGCAGCAATGCGTTTATAAAAGGATAAACGCATATTCACGTCTCCTAGATAATCATCAGGCAGTAAAGCAGGCACACGCAATTCAATATCCGCTTGTTGTTGCGTCAATTCTTCTAATGATGGTTCACGCCCTTCTTTTAACGCTTTAACCGCTGCATCCAATAATTCCATATAAAGCGAAAAACCGATGCTTTCAATTTGTCCACTTTGTTCGTTTCCAAGTAATTCGCCAGCACCACGAATCTCTAAATCGTGGGTTGCCAAGATAAAACCAGCCCCAAGATTATCAAGATTTTCCAACGCATCTAGACGGCGTTCAGCATCTTTTGTCATCATCTTTGGCGGTGGCGTAAGCAAATAAGCATAAGCCTGATGATGTGAACGCCCAACTCGTCCACGTAATTGATGCAACTGAGCCAAACCAAAATGATCCGCTCGTTCAATAATAATGGTATTTGCCGTTGGTACATCAATACCCGTTTCGATAATGGTTGAACAAACTAAGACGTTATAACGCTGATGATAAAAATCACTCATCACACGTTCTAACTCACGTTCTCTCATTTGTCCATGCCCTACAATCACTCGTGCTTCTGGCACAAGTGCGGTCAGTTTTTCTGCTGTATTTTCAATGCTTGCGACATCATTGTGGAGATAATAAACCTGCCCACCTCGGAGAATTTCACGCAAAATCGCTTCTCGTACAACAAGATCGTCATTCTGACGGACGAAGGTTTTAATACTTAATCGGCGCGCAGGAGGCGTAGAAATAATGGAAAGATCACGAATGCCATTCATCGCCATATTAAGCGTTCGAGGAATTGGCGTTGCCGTTAGCGTAAGAATATCGATATTCGCACGAAGCTGTTTGATTTTCTCTTTTTGCCCTACACCAAAACGATGTTCTTCATCAATAATCAACAATCCAAGATCGTTAAATTTTACATCTGATTGAATTAATTTATGGGTACCAATCAGTATATCGACTTTGCCTTCTGTAAGGTTTTCCAGAATTTGTTTTTGTTCTTTTGCAGTTTTGAAACGCGATAACACTTCGACATTCACAGGTAAATTCGCAAAACGATCTTTAAAATTCTCATAATGCTGTTGGGCTAACAGTGTGGTTGGCACTAGCACTGCTACTTGCTTATGATTCATCACAGCCAAAAAGGCAGCGCGCATTGCCACTTCAGTTTTACCAAAACCCACATCACCACAAACAAGGCGATCCATTGCTTTTGGCTGACACATATCCGAAATTACCGCATTAATTGCCATTTCCTGATCGTAGGTTTCTTCAAAAGGAAAGGTTGCGGAAAATTGTTGAAATTCTTCACGATCATATTTAAAGGCAAAGCCTTTCTTCGCTTCACGTTGTGCGTAAACATCTAATAACTCTGCCGCCACATCACGAATTTTCTCCGCTGCTTTTTGGCGTGATTTCGCCCAAGCCTCGTTCCCTAATTTATGTAATGGCGCACTTTCATCAGAACCACCAACATAACGGCTAATCAAATGTAATGAAGTCACTGGCACATAAAGTTTCGATTCATTTGCATAATTTAGTAGCAAATATTCGGCTTTAATGCCGCCTGTATCTAAGGTAATCAAACCGCCATAACGTCCCACACCGTGATCAAGATGCACAACTGGCTGCCCTATTTTCAGTTCGGCAAGATTTCGTACAAGCGTATCAGGATTAATTGTTTTACGTTTGTCTCTAGAACGTTGTTGAACACGTTCGCCAAGCAAATTAGCTTCGCCAATAATCGCAACAGGAAGCGATTGTTCAATTATAAAACCTTGTTCAAGAGAGCTGACTAACAAGCTAAATTTTTCATTTTCAATCTGTTCCAAAGATTGAATTTGTTTTGGCTTGAGTTTTAACGGTGAAAGCAAATCAAGCAAAGTCTCTCGGCGACCTTCCGTCTCCACAGAAAACAATAAATTTCCTTTAAAATGCTCAATAAATTGGCGGAGTTGTCCCAATGGTTCTTTTTGCTGGGATTGAATGGTCACTTCTGGTAGAGCGGCAACAGGTAAATTTTTCTGGCGTACCGATGACCGCACTTTTTCCGCTTTAAATGTAATACGTGGATAAGATTTCAATCGGCGATTGACTTCATCTACATTAAGCCATAATTTTTCAGGCGATAAAAGCGGACGCATCGGATCCACTTTACGTTGTTCATAACGCTGTTTGGCATCTTGATAAAAACGCTCGCCTTGCGTTTGGTTATTTTCCATATCCACAAACAGCGTTTGTTCTGGCAAATAATCAAACAAAGTCGCCATTTCAGCAAAGAAAAGTGGCTGCCAATATTCAATGCCAGAAATCAAGGTACCTTTACTAATTTGCTGATAAATATGTTCGGGCTCTCGGCGAATCTCCCCAAAGGTTTCACGAAATTGCGCACGAAAAAATTCAATCCCTTTGTCATCCGTTGGAAATTCGTGAGCCGGCAAAAGATTAATTGAGTTAATTTCATCAAGAGTACGTTGCGTATCCACATCAAAAGTGCGAATGGAATCAATTTCATCATCAAAAAAATCAAGGCGAAAAGGCACCACACTTCCCATTGGGAAAAGATCCAACAAGGCTCCACGAACCGCGTATTCACCGTGTTCTAATACTTGCTCCACAGCTCGATAGCCCGCAGCTTCTAATTGTAAGCGCATTTTATCGATGACCAAACGATCGCCTTTTTTAATCAGAAGCACATTGTGTTGTAAATATTGTGGCGGGCAAAGGCGTTGCATTAATGTCGAAATTGGCAATAAGAAAATGCCTTTTTTCGCATTTTGTAAATGGAAAAGCGCACTTAAACGAGAGGAAATAATTTCTTGATGGGGAGAAAAGGTATCGTAAGGTAAGGTTTCCCAGTCAGGAAATACGCATACATTTTGACTGCTTAATTCCGATAAAACACGTGATAAACGCACCGCACTTCGAGTATCTGGTGTCACCACTACGGTTAAACTTTGATTTTGCTCTGCAATTTCACTAATCGCCAATGCATCAGCACCTGGTAATACATTGCCTAAAATTTTGTGATCATTGGGTTGGGTTGGAATATCAGGTTGGAAAAAAGCCGTTTTCATAAATATAAATAATGCGTCAATCTTGTATAAAAATTGACGCATAGTGTACTGGAATTTGCTCTATCTTTCAATAAGTTCACTGTTTAAAAAAACAGTTGATATTTATTTCTTTAAAGAAGATTCTTTTTTCTTCAAATTACCATTTTCATCTTCTGTTGCTGACATAGGCACGCAGCTACAATTCGGTTGATCTAAACCCCATTCTTTAATGAAGTTGTCATATTTTTCAAGTGCGCGTTTAAACCAGCCTTTTGGTTTTGCGGCTTGTTCTGTCATAAAGTTCCTCGCTCTAAATATTGTTTAATTTCTAAACGCAAACATTCTACGCCTTTTTTCTTGTTAATAGGAAGTGGTTTGTTTGTTAAATAAGCGGAAATTAATGGGAAATTTTCTTTGCCCGCTAATTTTAATAAACGCCTTATTGCAGGAATGCTCGAAAATAAAGTGCGGTGAAAATTAGCGAAGTTTTTTAAGCTCATCCAATCGAATTCATCAAGCTGCCAATCAAGCTGATTTTGCTCAAAATTTATGACGAACGGATGAAAAGATAAAGGGAGATTACGCTGAAATTGTTTGTACGCAGTATCAACTAAAGCCAAGCCTTCTTTGGAAATACCTTTAAGGGCAATCGCTGAATAACAACCACTACTCGCTTCTTGATGCTCGCCTAAATGCACCAAAACAAAACCGCACTTTTGCCAAAATTTTGCGAGTTCGTCGGTGTAGCCAAAACTCACTGAAAGAAAATCCACATCGGCATTTTCCATGGCTTGCATCAAATTTTGCCCAATGCTCTTTTGCTGCCAATTTGGTTGCACGGCGATACGTGAAATGCGGAGTGAACGCAGTTTACAGGCTTGGGAAAGATTTTCGTGGAAACACAAGGCTTGTGGCACAAGATTCCCTTTCGGGCGACGTTTGCCTTGTTGAATTTGAATAATCAACTCATCATCAGCCATATTTCCTTCTTCTAATGCCCAAATTGCACCGAGCAAATTCTGTTGATATTCAGCAAAATAAAAACGTTGATTTTTCCCATCCAGTAAACGACGAAGATCGAGTGGCGATGTTCGATAATGCGCCAATGTCATTAAGCCATAAAAATCTCGAAATAAAAATTGACGATTATATTTTCCTTTACTGCCCTTACTTGTGAGGGGAGCTTCCAAAGCTCGAGGGAGACTGGCTATATCTAAATCCCCCTTCCGCCCTTCGGGCACCTTCCCCCGCAAGCAGGGGAAGGAAAGATTTTTAGCGTTTTCCTCTATGTTATAAGTAATATTGCTATAGTCAAAGTGCTGAAAATCATCTTCGGCATTTAGCAACAAAAGATCATCAATAAAATGTTCTAACGGGTCATTTTCTTGCCAACGTAGGGGCTGTTTAAGCTCAAAATGCTGAAAAGTGCGGTGAATTTTCCGTTTAAATTTTAATTCGAAACCACGCCCCGTACCTTCATAGCTATGAATTGTTGTGCTAAAGACAATATGTTGAAAATATTGAGAATATTCTTGCAATAACGGCAATGGGATCATCGCCGCTTCATCTACCAGCAACCAAGCAGATTGACTAAATTCGGATTCACTTTGTAACGTCAAAGCCAATTCATCTGGCGCAATAAATTCAATTCCGCCTTCTGAAAATTCAATAACGGAATGCACCGCACTTTTATTCGGTGCGGTAAGATAAACTGGCGTTTGAATTTGGTTAGCAAGCATCCCCAATAATGCGGATTTTCCTCTTCCCCGCTTGGCGGTTAGAAAATAAATATCCTGCTCGGTCTGTAAAATAGTCTCGATAATTTGTTGTTGCGCTAACGTAGCATTTTTGTGATTCTCGTTAGAATAAAAAATGGGAGGAAATTCAACCGCACTTTCCTCTCTTAAAATGGGGAAATGATAACGTTCAATGCACTGTTTGAAATGATAAATAAAATTAGGCGTGGCGATTGCTGACTGATTTCCATTCCAACGTAAACTATCTTGATCAGGCTGCTGAGATAAATTTTCCCAATCAGATAACACTAAACAAAGCGTGCCGCCCATTTTCAGTGTTCCAGCTGCAATAGCCAGTGCTTCAAGATGAATGCCATTTCGCGCATCAAATAAAATATGTTCAAATTCTTGCCCGAGCAAATTCGTTGCTTTAGAAAAAGCAATGCCACTTTCGCCGATAATTAATACGTTATCAGGCACAAGCGGCAAAGTTTTGCAGATTAAAATTTGAAGTTGGCGAGATGGCATCGTTTTATTTTAAATAGGCAATTAACATCGCACCAATAAAACTTACGCAAGCAAGCCAAAAGAAAATGCTTTTTGGTTGAGAAACTTTTTTACTGAAAAATTTTGCAGCAAATACGATATACAAAATCAGTAATGCGAATTTAGCCACTAACCACCATTCAATACCAAAAGCAAAGAGATATAAAATGACGACGCCAGACACAATCAGCAAGGTATCTGATAAGTGCGGTAAAATTTTTAATAATTTTATCGAACGCCAATTTTTACCATTAAGCTGCATTGCACCACGAATTACTAACAATGCCAAACTTAAAAAGGCGAAAAAAATATGTAAATCAACTAACATAATCACTCCCAAAAAAGTAAGAAAAGTGCGGTCAAAATCCACCGCACTTTCTCAATCTAAATTACTTCGCAATACGTTTATATTTAATACGATGTGGCTGGGTTGCTGCATCGCCTAAGGTTTTCTTTTTCCACTCTTCGTAGTCTGAGAAGTTACCTTCATAGAACGTGACTTTACCTTCATCGCCGTAGTCTAAAATATGCGTTGCGATACGGTCTAAGAACCAACGGTCGTGCGAAATAACCATTGCACAGCCTGGGAATTCTAAGATCGCATTTTCTAAGGCACGCAAGGTTTCAACATCTAAGTCATTGGTTGGTTCGTCCAGTAATAGCACGTTACCACCACGTTGTAGAAGTTTCGCTAAGTGTAAACGACCACGTTCTCCACCTGATAATTCGCCCACACGTTTTTGTTGATCTACACCTTTGAAGTTGAAACGCCCCACATAAGCACGGCTTGGAATTTCAAAGTTGCCGATAGTGAGAATGTCCTGTCCATTAGACACTTCTTCCCACACGGTTTTCTTATCATCCATAGCGTCACGGAATTGATCCACAGACGCAAGTACAACGGTTTCGCCCATTGTCACAGAACCTGAATCTGGCTGCTCTTGACCTGACAACATTCGGAATAGGGTAGATTTACCTGCACCGTTCGCTCCGATAATCCCAACAATTGCCCCTTTTGGAATGCTGAATGATAAATCATCAATTAAAGTACGGTCGCCATAAGACTTGGTTAAGTTTTGCACTTCAATCACTTTATCGCCCAAGCGTGGGCCAGGTGGAATAAAGAGTTCGTTCGTCTCATTACGTTTTTGGTATTCGCCAGAGTTCAACTCATCAAAGCGCGCCATACGTGCTTTGCTTTTCGCTTGGCGACCTTTTGGATTTTGACGAACCCATTCCAACTCTTTCGCAATTGATTTTTGACGTGCGTTTTCAGTTGCTTGTTCTTGTTCTAAACGTTTCTCTTTTTGCTCTAACCAAGAAGAATAGTTGCCTTCCCAAGGAATGCCCTCGCCACGGTCAAGCTCTAAGATCCAACCAGCTACGTTATCTAAGAAATAACGGTCGTGAGTAATTGCCACAACAGTGCCTTCATAATCATGTAAGAATCGCTCTAACCATGCCACAGATTCCGCATCTAAGTGGTTAGTTGGCTCATCTAATAAGAGCATGTCTGGTTTTTCGAGTAACAAGCGGCAAAGTGCCACACGACGACGCTCACCACCAGATAAATGTTCGATTTTAGCATCCCAATCAGGTAAACGTAACGCATCTGCCGCACGCTCTAATTGGTTATCTAAATTATGTCCATCATGCGCTTGAATAATGGCTTCAAGATTGGCTTGTTCTGCCGCTAATTTATCAAAATCTGCATCAGGATCCGCATAAAGCGCATACACTTCATCTAAACGAGTCAGTGCATTTTTCACTTCAGAAACCGCTTCTTCCACTGCTTCACGCACGGTTTGTTGTGGCTCGAGTTTTGGCTCTTGCGGAAGATACCCAATTTTAATACCCGGTTGTGGACGAGCTTCCCCTTCAAACTCTTTATCTACGCCTGCCATAATGCGTAAAAGAGTCGATTTACCCGCACCATTTAAACCTAAAACCCCGATCTTAGCACCAGGGAAAAAGCTTAAAGAAATATCTTTCAAAATATGACGCTTCGGCGGCACTACTTTGCCGACACGATGCATCGTATACACAAATTGAGATGACATTAATAATTCCTCACAAAAAAAATTCGCCCTATTCTACTGGAAAATAGGGCGAAAATATAGGAAACAAGTGGACAGATTTTGCAAAAGTTTGGCGAAACCTAACCACTTGTAAATATTTAGAGTGAAGTATTCCCTAAATTAAATAGACACTTTAGGGCTCAAATTACATTGCAAATGTAGAAGTATCATGCCGATGTAGAGCGGGCTTAACATTTGCAAGACTTTGTTGAAAACGTTTATTGTGTTCAAGGTCCCATAAATCAATACGTGTTTGCAGATTAAGCCAAAACTCAGGCGTAGTATCAAATACTTTAGCAAGTTTAACTGCCATTTCTAGCGTAATTCGTGAACTATTATTAACAATATTGCTTGCCGTATTACGATGTACATCTAAAATTTGAGCTAAATCACTAATTTTAAGACTTAAAGGTTCTAAAAACTCTTCTTGTAGAATTTCACCAACAGAGGTGGGTTTTCTCGTCATCATATTATCCTCCTTACAAATTATAAGAATGTGGATCTAAATATAAATTATTTACTTCGTTATTTTCATATTTAAAAATTAAACGATATTGTTTATTCACTCGAATGGAATAAATTTTATTTTCTTTTGGCTCAAGCAACTCCAAATGGTTAGCTGGTGGAGAACGTAAATCGTTGATATTTTCTGAGGCACTTATCATATCTAATTTTCTTGCCAATACTTTATACAAATTAGAAGGAATCTTACTATGAGTATCACCATATTGATAAAACCTATAAAGATAATCATCTCTAAAATGCTCACGCTTTAAATTAAACATCTATTATTCTCTTAGTTATACTCGAGCTGATCATAATAAGAATAAATGCACAATGCAAGAGTGCATCTTTCGACTTAGATAAAAAAAACCACCCGAAACGGGTGGCAGGAAAGTAGTTTAGCTATATTTATCATTATTTTATTTAGGAACTTTATGAATATCAAGCAATCACTTGACGGGAGCTATGTTACTGAATATTGAAAGGCAAGGGAAATGCTATTGAGAGTTTTTTTGATTTACATCAACATTTTTGACAGAAAAATTCGTTTTTGCGTGTAGAATAAACAACTTCAAATTCTAGCGTTCAAAATAATAGGATTTTTTGTGAAAACGTATTCATTATTACTCGGTTTATTCGTTAGTTTTGGTGTTTTAGCCCATCCTCACGCATTTATTGATATACAAACCACGCCCATTATAGAAAATAATCAACTCACAGGTTTTTCAATGAAATGGACGTTGGATGAACCAAGTTCGTCTGCAGTTATTTATGATATGAAACAAGCTAGAACTAAATCGGAAAAACAAAAACTTCTTGATGATGTGATGGGAAATATCGTCAGTGAACATTATTTCAGCTATCTATATGATGCTCAGAATAATAAAATCAAATATTCCCCTCGCCCAAAAAATTACGGCATTAATGTTCAAGGCTTACAACTGCAATATTATTTTGATGTGCCACTCGCCCATCCGCAAAAGTTAGAAAAAAATACATTTAGCTTACAAACTTACGATCTCACTTATTATGTGGCGATGACTTACGCTTCAAAAAGTGCGGTAGATTTTTCCGCACTTTCGAAAAATTGCCAAGGAAAATTAATTGAACCTAATGTGGATGAAAAAATCCAAGCCTACGCATCTTCACTTGATAAATCCCAAAAGAACGAAGATGATTCCTTAGGCATAATGTTCGCGCAAAAAATAATAATTCAATGTGAGTAGAAATGAAAAAATATAAAACTGGGCTCGTGTTATTAGTAATTGCACTCGCCTTACTTGTCTATTTTTCCCCTTGGTTTTTCTTACATATTGCCAGTTGGCAAAAAGAGTTTAATCAGCTTATTTCGGAAAATTTACATCAAATTCAAAATAATAGCATCAAGGCAGGCATCACACTTATTTTCGCCAGCTTTATTTATGGCGTACTCCATGCCCTCGGGCCAGGACACGGCAAATTTATTATTGCCAGCTATCTTTCCACGCATGAAAGCCAATTAAAACAAAGCACTATCTTGAGCTTACTTTCATCCTTAATGCAAGGCATTGTCGCGATTACAGCAACAACATTGCTTGTTGTAGTGCTAAATCTTTCATCACGTTATTTCAAATTAAGTCAGCTTTGGTTAGAACGAACTGCCTTGCTATTATTGGTATTTCTCGGCTGTTATTGGATTTGGCAAGGTCTACGTGCCTATCGTAAAAAAGCTAAATTGGCCATTAAATCCCTCAATCCCCTCCCTCTACACGAAAAAAGTGCGGTGAAAAATAACCGCACTTTTCAACCAAACACCTGTAGTTGTGGACACCAACATTTGCCAAGCCCCACACAAACTGCACAAGCAACCAATCTAAAATCACAATTCCTCGTGATTCTAACAATTGGCATGCGACCATGTAGCGGTGCGATTTTCGTTTTATTTTTAGCTTATATGCTTGATCTTTATAGCTGGGGAATTTTAGCTGTATTAGCCATGTCTTTCGGCACGGGGCTTATGCTGTCAGCCTTCGCAGGAATTGTACGTTATGCACGAAATACCGCAATCCACTTAGGGCATTGGTATAGTTCAAAACATACGAAAGGAAAAAGCGAAAGTATCGTGAAATTAATCGCAGGTGGAATAATGCTATTTTTTGCCTTGAGTTTGTTATACGGCACAACCATCTCAACTGGCGGAAGCAAAATCCTATTTTGAAGTTAAAAATAAAGCCCATCAACATGATGAGCTCAAAATCTTTTGGTTGCTAATTTAGAATTTGTAAAAGGAGACAAACAAACTCTAAACCAAAAGAAAAATTGGCTCCTCCTGCTGGACTTGAACCAGCGACATATGGATTAACAGTCCACCGTTCTACCGACTGAACTAAGGAGGAATAAACTTTGTATCACAAGGAACAGGGCGCGAATTTTAATGATCGATAGTTAGCTTGTCAATGCAAAATTTAAAAAAATTTCATAAAAAAATAAAAAATTTCCTCATCTTTTATATACCCCCTAATATTTATTTTTCTATCCACAGAGCCTGTGGATAACTTTGTGGATTAACTTTTTAAAATTTTGCGGATCCCTTGTTCTTACAAGGATTATTCGATCTTGATTATAGATTAGCCTAAAATTAAATTTTAATTTAAAATCAATAAGTTAAGTTTTGTCTAGTAAAAATTTAAAGTTTTTTTAATGAATTTGTGACATCTTCCTCTTGACATCGCTAAGTCTGTGTAAAACTTAGATTTTTGCCTGATCAATTTTACACATTAAATATGCTAAAATAGGCATTATTCAAAACTATCAAAAAACCAACCGCACTTTATGTCTGAAAAAATCAACACAAAACCATTCATTCTGCATTCCGACTTTCGTCCCTCTGGCGATCAGCCACAAGCTATCGAAAAATTGGCTGAAAATTTAACGGATGGTTTGGCGCATCAAACTTTACTCGGGGTAACTGGCTCGGGGAAGACGTTTACTATCGCCAATGTAATCGCTCAATTAAATCGCCCCGCGATGTTACTTGCACCGAATAAAACCCTTGCTGCTCAGCTTTATGCAGAAATGAAAGCTTTTTTTCCAGAAAATGCGGTGGAATATTTTGTGTCTTACTATGATTATTATCAGCCAGAAGCCTATGTGCCAAGCAGTGATACATTTATTGAAAAAGATGCGTCTATTAATGATCAAATTGAACAAATGCGACTTTCTGCGACGAAATCTTTTCTAGAACGTCGAGATACCATCGTGGTGGCTTCTGTTTCTGCAATTTATGGTTTGGGCGATCCTGATAGCTATTTACAAATGATGTTGCATTTACAACAAGGTGCCATTATCGATCAACGCCAAATTTTAGCGAAGTTAGCGGAATTACAATATACCCGCAATGATCAAGCATTTCAGCGTGGAACTTTCCGTGTTCGCGGAGAAATTATTGATATTTTCCCTGCGGAATCTGATGATCGTGCGGTGCGTATTGAATTATTTGATGATGAAATCGAGCGTTTAAGTTTATTTGATCCGCTCACTGGTAGTAGTTTTGGTGCTGTACCACGTTTTACGATCTATCCTAAAACTCATTATGTGACGCCAAGAGAACGTATTTTAGATGCGATAGAAAACATCAAAAAAGAACTGGTATCACGCCGTGAATATTTCATTAAAGAACATAAACTTTTAGAAGAACAACGTATCAGCCAGCGTACCCAATTTGATATTGAAATGATGAATGAATTGGGCTATTGCTCGGGAATTGAAAACTACTCTCGCTATTTATCGGGAAGAAATGAGGGCGAACCACCACCAACATTATTTGATTATATGCCCTCTGATGCCATTTTAATTATTGATGAATCTCATGTAACTGTGCCTCAAATTGGTGGAATGTATCGTGGCGACCGTTCACGTAAAGAAACCTTAGTCGAATATGGTTTCCGTTTGCCATCCGCCTTGGATAATCGTCCGTTACGCTTTGAGGAATTTGAACGCTTAGCTCCGCAAACCATTTATGTTTCCGCAACACCAGGACCTTATGAATTAGAAAAATCAGGCAGTGAAATCATCGATCAAGTGGTTCGCCCCACTGGTTTACTTGATCCACTCATTGAAATTCGTCCAGTGTCAATTCAAGTGGATGATTTACTTTCCGAAGCTCGCCAAAGAGCAGATAAAAATGAGCGAGTTTTAGTCACAACACTCACTAAAAAAATGGCGGAAGATTTAACGGATTATTTGGATGAACACGGGATTCGTGTGCGTTATCTGCATTCCGATATTGATACTGTGGAGCGAGTAGAAATTATCCGTGATTTGCGTTTAGGGGAATTTGATGTATTGGTTGGAATTAACTTATTGCGTGAAGGTTTAGATATTCCTGAAGTGTCTCTTGTGGCGATTTTAGATGCGGACAAAGAAGGATTTTTACGTTCTGAACGCTCTTTGATCCAAACCATCGGTCGTGCTGCGCGAAACTTAAATGGTAAAGCAATTTTATATGCAGATAGCATCACAAAATCCATGGAAAAAGCCATCACCGAAACTAATCGTCGTCGTGAAAAACAAATAAAATACAATGAAGAACATGGCATTGTGCCACAAGCATTGAATAAGAAAGTCGGTGAATTATTAGATATTGGGCAAGGTGCAAACCAAAAAGCGAAAGCCAATAAACAACGTGGAAAAATGGCGGCAGAACCAACCGCACTTTATAATGCACCGAAAAATGCCAAAGAATATCAACAACAAATCAAAAAATTGGAACAACAAATGTATAAATTTGCGCAAGATTTGGAATTTGAAAAAGCCGCGGCAATTCGCAATCAATTACATCAATTGCGTGAACAATTTGTTTTTGATAACTAAAAGAAACGCCAGCTTAAGCTGGCGTTCTGTCTATTTATTTTCACCTGAAGAATACAAGCGATTTTTATATAAATAACTACCTAATAAAGCGTGAGCCAATGCCTCTTTTTTCATTGCATCAGGCACGTCTTTTGGCGTTAAAGTTTCTGTTGATTTATCATAATGATAACCTTGCGCTGCTTTATTTGGCATTTGAATCACCACATCATTATTGCCTTTCATCATTGCTTGAGTTTGATCGTATTGCATAAAAGCACGATCTGGGTTTACATCTTGCGTTAAATCAAAACCAATCATGGGATAATTGCCACTGACGCCTGCTAAAGAAAGCAATGTAGTTGGCATATCAATTTGACTCACAAGACGGCTGTCACGGCGTGGCGAAATGCCATTACCAAGAATCAAGGCTGGAATATGGAAATGCTTAATTGGTACAAGACTTGCTCCGCCTACACGAGAATCGTGATCCGCAACAATTAAGAAAATCGTATCTTTCCAATAATTAGACTGTTTTGCCATTTTAAAGAAATGACCTAACGCATAATCCGCATATTTTGCCGCGTTATTACGAGTGGCTTTTGGTTGCTCATAAAGCTCAATCTTGCCATCTGGATATTCAAATGGATCGTGATTGCTGGAACTAAACACTAAACTAAAAAACGGTTTACCTTCATTTTGTAATTTCGTGAAAGTTTCATTGGCTTTATCAAATAAATCCTCATCACTCACGCCCCAAGTGCCAGTAAATTTTGGATTTTGGTAATCTTGTTGATCCCAAATATCTTTAAAACCATTGCCATAGAAAAAGCTCGCCATATTGTCGAAGTGCTTTTCGCCACCATAAATAAAGGAAGTGTTATAGCCTTGTTTATGTAATAAATCCGCAATAGTAAAGAAACCACTTTGGGCATTATTAAGTTTCACCACTGCACGAGCTGGCGTTGGCGTAAAACCAGCCGTTGTTGCTTCAATACCTCGTACTGAACGTGTGCCTGTTGCATAAAGATTTTCAAATAACCACCCTTCTTTTGCGAGCTGATCCACATTTGGAGAAAGTGGTTTGCCACCGAGTGTTCCAATAAACTGAGCACCGAGACTTTCTTGTAGCAAAATCACGATATTTTTAGGTTTCCCCTGATAAGCCGCGACATTTTTCGTTAAAGTTGGGTATTTATCTGAAATGTAATCACTTTCTGGACGGCCACGGCTAGCTTTAACAATACGAAACATTTCATCTGCATCCATTTTTCCGTACATTTCTGAAGATTTTTCTTCATCTTTAAATTGCTGTGCCGCATAAATGACGGAATAGCCCGAATTAAGCACCAAAGAATTCACTAACGCATCAGAAGAAAATGCCACCATAGCAGGATTTATACCACGGTGTTGAAAACTTGAACGTACGCCCAAAAAACTAATTACAACAACAAGCAAAGCAATCACAGGACGAAGTTTCCAACTCATTGAACGTAAATTTTTGACTGCCCAACCAGAAATTTTCCAATAAATCACGGCAGCTAAAATCGTGAAAACAAGGCTAAAAATCACCGCACTTAAATGCCCTTCCGCAAGCATTGAAAAAACTTCTTTCGGATAAATCAGATATTCGATAAATAAACGATTTGGGCGGTAATCATAGGTTTCAATAAAGGCAGGTGTGGCAATTTCCATAAAGATAATGAACACGCTACCAAAGGTTAGCCATAGGCGTAAAATTTTTACCCAAACTTTACTGCTATGGAACAATGTTGTGAGCAATGCTGGTACGCCAAATAAATAACAAAGTGCCACAACATCCATTCGTACGCCTTGCAAAAATAATTGCAACCAGCCATCTACGGCGGATACACGCTCTGATTGCCACACAGCGAGTCCCAAACGGGATAAGGAAAGGATAATGAGATTAATCAACACGAATGTGAAGATGGGGAATAAAGGGGAATGTGCTTTTTTCATTGTAAAAACCACTAACACAACGGCATCCAAGCCGTATTAAATTAAAGAAAGATAGGCAACTGTCTATCGGTCGGTTCCTTTTCGACACGACAAAAGTCTTAAAGTGCGGTAAATTTTCGCATAGTTTTACTTAATCTCAAATGTAAACACATTCACTAGAAAATAAAGCCTCGAGAAAAATCGAGGCTTCATTAAATAAACGACGGGAATTTACCGCACTTTTTTCGATTACTCTTGTTGTGCTTTCACTGCTGCATAGGCAATCATATTGATAATACGACGAACAGATGCGCCTGGATTAAGAATATGCGCAGATTTATTCATACCCATTAAGATCGGGCCAACGGTAATTGCCGTAGTGGTGCCGCGTAATAAGCTATAACTAATACGTGATGCACTCAAATCAGGGAACACTAATAAATTTGCGCTTCCTTTCAATGGGCTATCAGGCATTAATTCTTTTCTGTGTGCTTCATTCATCGCTAAATCGCCACGCATTTCCCCATCGATCATTAAATGTGGATTGTGCTCTTTGACGATTTGTAATACTTCGCGCATTTTTGGTGCGCCTAATGAATCAGACGAACCAAAATTAGAATGAGAAAGCAATGCAACTGCAGGTTCAATACCAAAACGATGAATTTCTTCTGCTGCCATTAAGGTAATTTCAGCTAATTCTTCTGCTGTAGGATTACTGTTTACGTGAGTATCTGTTAAGAATACGTTACCCGTCGGTAATACAAGACTATTTAAAGCAGCGGCAGTTTTCACACCGTCTTTTAAGCCAATAATATCTCGAATAGAGGCAAGGTGTTTTCCGTATGAACCAAATAAACCACATACTAAAGCGTCTGCATAACCTAAGCTAAGCAATGTAGAAGCTAATACGGTAGTGTTAGAACGCACGACACGTTTTGCGATTGCAGGTGTAATGCCTTTACGTTTAGTAAGTTCGTAATAGTGTTTCCAACATTCTTCATAGCGAGGATTATCTTCGTTATCCACAATTTCAAAATCTACACCTGCAGTTAAACGTAAACCAAGTTTTTTAATTTTTTCTTCAATCACGCTGCGGCGACCAATTAAAATTGGATTTGCCAAGCCCATTGAAATCACTTCTTGGGTGGCATGTAATGCTTTATTTTCTTCCCCTTCCGCTAAAATAATGCGTTGTTTTGCCGATTTTGCTTGGCTGAAAATAGGACGCATAAACAAGCTCGTTTTGTAAACAAACTGAGTGAGTTTTTCAACATAAGCATCCCAATTTTGAATTGGACGAGTTGCCACACCAGATTCCATTGCAGCTTTTGCTACCGCTGGTGCAATACGCACAATTAAGCGAGGATCAAATGGACGAGGAATCACATAATCCCCACCAAATGTTGCCCCTTCGCCACCGTAAGCAGAGGTTACCACTTCGTTTTGCTCTTCTAATGCAAGGTCAGCAATGGCATAAACTGCCGCACGTTTCATTTCTTCATTAATAGTGGTTGCGCCCACATCTAATGCACCACGGAAAATGAATGGGAAACAAAGCACGTTATTTACTTGGTTTGGATAATCAGAACGGCCTGTACATACAATCGCATCAGGACGAACAGCTTTTGCTTCTGGCGGGGTAATTTCAGGATTTGGATTAGCTAAAGCAAGAATAATTGGATGCGCAGCCATACTTTTAACCATATCTTGCGTAAGCGCACCAGCCGCAGAACAACCTAAGAAAATATCTGCATTTGGAATCGCATCGCCAAGTTTACGCCAGCCATTATCTTCAATTGCATAATCTTTTTTGGTTTGATCCATTTTGTCATCACGGCCTTTATATACCACGCCTTTCGAGTCGCAAACTGTGATATTTTCACGTTTCATACCTAAAGAAAGTAATAAGTTCAAACACGCAATTGATGCTGCACCCGCACCAGAAGCAACAAGTCGAACATCTTCAATTTTTTTACCTACAATACGAAGAGAATTGATGATCGCGGCCGCACTAATGATCGCCGTGCCATGCTGGTCATCATGGAATACAGGAATATTCATTCTCTCACGCAATTTTTGTTCAATATAGAAACATTCTGGTGCTTTAATATCTTCTAAGTTCACTCCACCGAAAGTTGGCTCTAACGAGGCAATAATATCCACAAGTTTATCGGGATCATGCTCATTCACTTCAATATCAAACACGTTAATGCCTGCAAATTTTTTGAACAATACGCCCTTCCCTTCCATTACGGGTTTGCCGGCAAGCGCGCCAATATTGCCAAGCCCAAGTACCGCTGTACCATTGGAAATCACCGCTACTAAATTGCCACGCGCGGTATATTTGTAAGAGGCGGCAGGATCTTTTTCAATTTCTAAACAAGGCTCTGCCACACCTGGTGAATAAGCTAAAGCAAGATCGCGTTGTGTTGCGAGTGATTTTGTTGGGGTAACTTCGATTTTTCCAGGAATTGGAAATTCGTGGAAATCTAAGGCTGCTTGACGTAATTGTTCGCTCATAATAAGTGCTCCATTTTCTTGAAACAGGATTGAAATACTGCGTCGATTATATCTGTTTTTTATTCAAAAAATTGTGACGAACTGCAAATTCTTACAACTTTATAACAAAATTTTTTTGATGCGAGGCATTAGCTAGACTTTTCATTTTTCAGCAAAAAAGGTAGGATTTTCGCAACAAAAGCATAAAGGATGAGAAAATGAATCCATTTCAAAAAATTAAAAGTGCGGTGAATAAATGCCAAAGATTTTTTATCAATCGTTCATTACAACGTAAATTGACTAACCAAGGCATGACTGTCATTTCTGCCAATTGCGTGGGGGCTTTTATCTTACATGATTTGCACCAGCCGTTTAATTCCCCTTTTGTGAATCTCTGTCTCTCGCCACAGGATTTTTTGCGTTATTTACAAAATATGGATTTCTACCGTACTCAACCTCTCACATTCGTACAAACAGAAAAAAGTTATCCAGTGGGAAAACTTGCCGATCTTGAAATTCATTTTATGCATTATCACAGTGAGCAAGAAGCCAATGAAAAATGGCAACTTCGCACGTCACGAATGAAGTTAGACAATCTTTTTATTATGATGACAGATCGAGACGGCGTGACCGAAAAAGACATTCAACTTTTTGATCAACTCCCTTTCAAAAATAAAGTGATTTTTACTCACAAGCCCTACCCAGCTTTTAAATCGGCTTGTTATATAAAAGGCTTCGAGAAGCAAAATCAGGTGGGCGATATTTTTGAATTTTCTGGCTGGAATGGGAAAAAATATTACGATCAATTCGATTACGTGAAGTGGTTTAACCAAGCTTAATAGATAAAGGCTGTATTGCAGCCTTTTTTGTTTCGTTCTAAAAGCAAAAACCTGTAAAATGCCTAGCGAATTTTAATAAGAGAAAACATAATGAGATTAGATAAATTTATTGCTGAAAATGTGGGATTAACTCGTTCTCAAGCAACAAAAGCGATCCGTCAAAGTGCGGTAAAAATTAATGGTGAAATTGTCAAAAGTGGCTCAGTACAAATTTCACAAGAAGACGAAATTTATTTTGAAGATGAATTATTAACTTGGGTAGAAGAAGGCCAGTATTTTATGTTGCATAAGCCACAAGGCTGTGTTTGTTCTAATGATGACGGCGACTATCCAACTATTTATCAATTTTTCGATTACCCTTTGGCGGGCAAATTACATAGCGCAGGTCGCTTAGATGTGGATACGACAGGTCTCGTATTGCTTACTGATGATGGACAATGGTCACATCGTATTACTTCGCCAAAACATCATTGTGAAAAAACATATTTGGTGACATTAGCTGATCCTGTAGAAGAAAATTATGCAGCGGCTTGTGCGGAAGGTATTTTATTACGCGGAGAAAAAGAGCCCACTAAACCAGCAAAATTAGAAATTTTAGATGACTACAATGTGAATCTGACCATTTCTGAAGGTCGTTATCATCAAGTAAAACGTATGTTTGCCGCACTTGGGAATAAAGTCGTTGGATTACATCGCTGGAAAATTGGTGATGTAGTGTTGGATGAATCCTTAGAAGAAGGGGAATACCGCCCATTAACTCAAAGTGAAATTGAAAAGTTAGTAAAATAATATGAATCAACAAAAATCGACTTTCATCTTTATTCTTACCCTCGGTATTCTCTCTATGCTACCGCCCTTTGGCGTGGATATGTATTTGCCGTCTTTTTTAGAAATTGCGAAAGATCTCGACGTAAGTCCAGAACAAGTACAACACACGCTCACCTCTTTTGCTTATGGCATGGCGTTTGGTCAGCTTTTTTGGGGGCCTTTTGGTGATAGTTTCGGACGAAAACCGATCATTTTACTCGGTGTTATTGTGGGCGCATTAACAGCTTTAGTGCTTACCGAAATAAATTCAGTTGGAAATTTTACCGCACTTCGTTTTGTGCAAGGTTTCTTTGGTGCCGCACCTGTTGTACTTTCTGGCGCATTATTGCGTGATTTATTTAGTAAAGATCAGCTATCCAAAGTGATGTCCACCATTACGTTAGTGTTTATGCTTGCACCTTTAGTTGCGCCAATTATTGGGGGTTACATCGTTAAATTTTTCCATTGGCATGCGATTTTTTACGTTATTTCGCTCGTGGGATTATTAGCCGCTGCATTGGTCTTTTTCATCATTCCAGAAACCCATAAAAAAGAAAATCGCATTCCGCTGCGCTTAAATATTATCGCTCGCAATTTCCTTCTGCTTTGGAAGCAAAAAGAAGTGCTTGGCTACATGTTTGCCGCCTCTTTTAGCTTTGGTGGGTTGTTTGCTTTTGTGACGGCAGGATCAATTGTCTATATCGGCATTTATGGCGTTCCCGTCGATCAGTTCGGTTATTTCTTTATGATGAATATCGTTACGATGATCTTTGCCTCCTTTTTGAATAGCCGATTTGTTACTAAAGTGGGTGCAGAAACAATGTTACGGATAGCCCTCGCAATTCAATTCCTTTCTGGAATGTGGCTAATTTTGACCGCACTTTTAGATCTTGGTTTTTGGCCAATGGCAATTGGCGTCGCCTTTTTCGTCGGTCCAAACCCAGTGATTTCATCAAATGCAATGGCATCAGCTTTAGAAAAATGTCCTCAAATGGCGGGAACAACAAATTCTTTGATTGGTAGCGTACGTTTTGCAGTGGGTGCAATTATGGGAAGTTTAGTCGCGTCAATGAAAATGGATACTGCCGCACCAATGCTCTTTACTATGGGGGCATGTGTCGTGATTTCCGTGTTGGCGTATTACTTTCTAACCAGCCGAAATCTTAAAAGCCGTGGGTAAATTCCCCACGGCGCAATGATTGTTTTCTTTATTAAACAAAAACCATCCATAACGGCAAGCAAACAGCAATAAATAATAGGATAAATAAACTATTGGTAGATAATGTCCACTTTTGGAAACTATGCAGAATCAGAATAGCCGCAATCACAAAATGGCAAACAAAATAAATGATGTAGGCAAAAACACTCTCAGAATTAACCGCACTTTCCATACCATTTAAAAGTAAAAATAAAAACATTGCCAAAGCATTTAGAGCAAGCAATATAATCATTGCTAAAGGCAACAATGCTATAAAACCTTGTAAACGATTTCGTGCAATAACAAGCGCAAGATTTGCTAAAATCACGCCAGATAAAATTGGTGCAAAAGGGTTATATTCAGCAAAATCACTCGCAGGAAGCACGGTAAAAATCATTAAATAACTCAAACAACCTAAACCCGCAATTAATGCAGCCATCAATAAAAAACTGTTACGGATTTTTTCAGTTTTGGGTTGTTTCCAAATAAAATACACGACAGAAAGACCACATACGCTCATCACGTTAGTAAGCGTGTGATTATTTTGTAATAGGCTTATCAGCAACCACACTGCCCAATAAATAGCAAAAGTCATATTCACTTTGATTAAACGACCACGCTGCCCTGGGCAAATTTCGCCACGATAAAACACCAATAAAGAAATTAACTGTGCAACCAACACGCCTACACCTAAATGAGGCATTGTTTGCTTTTCAGATTGCAAAGAAAAAATAAATAGATCGATGCCAAGCACCATTGAGATCGATAATACCGCAAGCAATGCTGCGATATATTTAGAAGATTGTTCTGACATAATTTTGACGACTGAAAAATAATGCACCATTATGCTAAAAATTCATTAAATTTTAAAGTAAAATGAAACCAATTTTAACCGCACTTAGGTACATGAATGTTACTTAGTATTTTATATATCATCGGTATCACCGCTGAAGGAATGACAGGCGCACTTGCGGCAGGTCGTGAAAAAATGGATATTTTTGGCGTGATCATTATCGCATCCGTCACTGCCATTGGTGGCGGTTCTGTGCGTGATGTACTGCTTGGGCATTATCCTCTCGGCTGGGTTAAGCACCCAGAATATTTTTTAATGGTGGCAAGTGCGGCGGTAATTACCGTATATGTTGCGCCATTCATCAATCATTTTATGCGCTACTTTCGCACTATTTTCTTGGTGCTCGATGCGATGGGTTTAGTGGTGTATTCCATTATTGGTGCACAAATTGCAATGGATATGGGACATAGCCTCACTATTGTTTGTATTGCAGGTTGTATTACGGGTGCCTTTGGCGGAGTTCTACGCGATATGCTATGCAATCGAATTCCTCTCGTATTCCAAAAAGAACTCTATGCCAGCATTGCGCTATTTGCCACGCTGACTTATTACGCATTAAGTACACTTCAAGTAGAACATACGCTTGCCGTGTTACTCACACTTATTAGCAGCTTTACTTTACGTCTTTTAGCTATTCATTTCGAATGGGGTTTACCCGTGTTTAATTACCAAGAACTCACATCGGAAGAACAAGATAAGCTGCCAAATAAAAAGAAATAAATACAATAAAGGGAATAACTATGTTAGAACAAATGGGTAAACAAGCCAAAGATGCAGCATTTATCTTGGCTCAACTCACCACTGCTGAAAAAAATCGTGCATTATCCATTATTGCAGAACAACTCGAACAACAAGCACCACTTATCTTAGCCGAAAACGCAAAAGATATTGAACTTGCCAAACAAAATGAATTATCGGATGCCTTGATTGATCGCTTACTGCTCACGCAAGAGCGTTTACAAGGCATTGCTAATGATGTACGCCACGTTATTTCACTTGCAGATCCTGTGGGGAAAATCATAGACGGCGGTACATTGGATAGCGGACTTAAAATCGAACGCGTACGCACTCCGCTCGGTGTCATTGGCACAATTTATGAAGCTCGCCCAAATGTAACCATTGATGTGGCAAGTCTTTGCCTTAAAACTGGCAATGCGGTGATTTTACGCGGTGGTAAAGAAACGCAGTTTTCTAACAAGATTTTAATCGAAGTTGTGCAAAATGCTTTAGAGCAAGCAGGCTTACCAAAATTTGCTGTGCAAGCCATTACCGATCCAAACCGTGAACTCGTTATGCAATTATTAAAACTGGATCGCTATGTGGATATGATTATTCCTCGTGGTGGTTCGGATTTACATGAATTGTGTAAACAACATTCTACTATTCCTGTTATTGTGGGTGGCGTGGGTGTTTGCCATACTTTCGTTGAAGAAAGTGCGGATCAAAATAAAGCGATTTTTGTTATTGATAACGCCAAAACCCAACGTCCAAGCACCTGTAACACATTGGAAACATTGTTAGTTCAACATTCTATTGCTGAAGAATTTTTACCAAAACTCGTCTCTCACCTTTCCGCTAAAAACGTAAAATATCATGCAAAACCCACCGCACTTAATATATTGAAACAAGCGGGTGCGAATGTCTGCGAAGTGACAGAAAAAGAATTACGCAAAGAATGGGGATCATTGGATTTGAATGTCATTGTTGTGGAAGATATTCATGCTGCTATTGAGCATATCCGCCAATATGGTACGCAACATTCTGAAAGTATTTTAACCGCTTCACAAAACCTAGCCCGTCAATTTATCAATCAAGTTGATGCGGCAGCCGTTTATGTGAATGCAAGCACACGCTTTACTGATGGCGGACAATTTGGATTAGGCGCAGAAGTTGCCGTGAGTACCCAAAAACTTCATGCTCGTGGCCCAATGGGATTAGAAGCATTAACCAGTTATAAATGGGTTTGTGAAGGCGAATATACTGTCCGCAAATAAAACCTAAAGTGCGGTAATTTTTAGAAGAGATTATTTGCATATAAAAAAGTCCGCGAAATGCGGACTTTTTCACTATCTTTATTTGTCAGATTTACCCAAATTATCAAAGAATTTTTTCACACCGTCTAAAAATCCTGAAGATTTTGGTGCATGTTTACTTAAATCTTTACCTTGTAAACTTTCCTCAAGTTTTTGAAGTAATTCTTTTTGCTCGCTGGTTAAATTAACTGGCGTTTCTACCACGATACGGCAAATTAAATCGCCCGCATAGCCACTACGTGTAGAGGTGACACCTTTTCCTCGCATGCGGAATAATTTTCCTGTTTGCGTTTCAGCAGGGATTTTGAGTTTCACTCTGCCATCTAAAGTTGGCACTTCAATTTCACCGCCAAGCGCTGCAGTAGCAAAGCTGATTGGTACTTCACAGTAAAGATTAGAGCCATCACGTTCAAAAATATTATGTTCTCTCACGTGAATCACAACATATAAATCTCCAGCTGGTGCGCCATTTTCGCCCGCTGCACCTTTACCAGCTAAGCGAAGCTGGTTGCCCGTATCTACGCCTGCAGGAATTTTTACTGAAAGATTTTCTTTCTTATGAACTCGTCCTTCTCCATGACAACTGCGACAAGGTTTTTCAATTTTCTTACCGCTACCGTGACAAGTTGGACAGATACTTTCAGATACAAAGAAACCTTGCTGACGACGAATTCGACCAGAACCGTGGCAATGCGGACAAGTTTCCACTTTAGAGCCTTTTTCTGCCCCAGAGCCACCACAGCTATCACAATGTGCAAGAGTATTGATTTGAATATCTTTGGTTGTACCTTTTACGGCTTCTTCTAGGCTAATTTCTAAGTCATAACGTAAGTCTTCGCCACGAACAACGCGCTGACGACCACGTCCACCACCGCCGAAAATATCGCCAAAAATATCACCGAACATATCACCAAAATCAGCACCGCCAAAGCCGCCACCGAAGCCACCAGTGCCACCACCTTGTTCAAAGGCTGCGTGGCCATATTGATCGTAGGCTGCGCGTTTTTGATCGTCGCCTAATACTTCATAAGCTTCATTAATTTCTTTGAATTTTTCTTCTGCTTCTTTACTGCCTTGGTTTTTATCGGGGTGATGTTTAGACGCTAAACGTTTATACGCACGTTTGATGTCGTCCTCACTCGCCCCTTTTTGTAGGCCAAGGACTTCGTAGTAATCTTTTTTTGCCATAGTAATTTTGTAATTTGTTGCTGAAAATAAATACACCAAAAGGGCGTGTTTCCACGCCCTTTGTTTATGCTAAGAAGAGCGGTGAATTATTTATTATCTTTCACTTCTTCAAATTCAGCATCTACCACGCCATCATCTTTTGCTGATGATTGTTGTGGTTGCTCGCCACCAGCTTGTTGAGCTTTTGCTTGAGCCACTTGCATTAACGGTTCAGAGGCTTTAATTACCGCTTCAATTTTCGCTTCAATTTCTGCTTTATCTTCGCCTTTTGCCGCTGTTTCAAGCTCAGCGACTGCAGTTTCAATTTTCTCTTTGTCTGCGACACTCAATGCATCGCCAGCTTCTGCAATTTGTTTACGTGTTGCGTGAGCAATACCATCTGCTTGGTTACGAGCTTGAACAACTTCTTCAAATTTACGGTCTGCATCAGCATTTGCTTCTGCATCACGCACCATTTGTTGAATTTCTTCATCAGATAAACCAGACGATGCTTGAATACGAATTTGTTGCTCTTTACCCGTATTTTTATCTTTTGCTGATACGTTGATTACGCCGTTTGCATCGATATCAAATGTTACTTCGATTTGTGGCATACCACGCGGTGCAGGATTAATACCTTCTAGGTTGAATTGACCTAAAGATTTATTGTCTGCCGCACGTTTACGTTCGCCTTGAAGAACATGAATAGTTACCGCACTTTGGTTATCTTCTGCTGTTGAGAATACTTGCGATTTTTTAGTTGGAATCGTGGTATTTTTCTCAATTAAAGTGGTCATCACACCGCCCATGGTTTCGATACCTAAAGATAATGGAGTTACGTCTAATAAAAGAACATCTTTCACATCGCCTTTTAATACACCACCTTGAACTGCCGCACCGATTGCCACCGCTTCATCAGGGTTCACATCTTTACGTGCTTCTTTACCAAAGAACTCAGCAACTTTTTGTTGTACAAGTGGCATACGAGTTTGGCCACCCACAAGAATAATATCGTGAATTTCACTCACGCCTTTACCTGCATCTTTTAATACCGCTTTCAAAGACTCAATTGAGCTTGCCACTAAATCTTCTACTAATGCTTCTAATTTTGCACGAGTGATATTTAATGCTAAGTGTTTAGGGCCTGTCGCATCTGCAGTGATGTACGGAAGGTTCACTTCAGTAGATTGCGCTGATGAAAGTTCAATTTTTGCTTTCTCTGCAGCTTCTTTCACACGTTGTAATGCCATTGCATCATTACGTAAATCAATGTTTTGTTCTTTTTTGAACTCATCAATAATGTAATCAATTACACGGTTATCGAAGTCTTCACCACCTAAGTGAGTGTTACCACCAGTTGCCAATACTTCGAAAGTTTGTTCGCCATCAAAGTTATCAATTTCGATGATTGAAATATCAAATGTACCACCACCTAAGTCGTAAACAGCGATCACTTGGTTCTCTTTGCTTGAACCTAAACCAAACGCTAACGCAGCCGCTGTTGGTTCATTAATGATACGTTTAACATCTAAGCCTGCAATTTTACCTGCATCAATCGTTGCTTGACGTTGTGCATCATTAAAGTATGCAGGAACAGTAATTACCGCTTCAGTTACCGCTTCACCCAAGAAATCTTCTGCCGTTTTTTTCATTTTTTTCAACACTTCTGCTGAAATTTGCGGTGGGGCTAATTTGTCGCCTTTCACGTTTACCCAAGCATCACCATTGTCAGCACGAGTAATTTCAAAAGGCATAATTTTAATATCGCGTTGAACTTCTTCGCTTTCAAAACGACGACCAATTAAACGTTTAATCGCAAACAATGTATTTTTTGGGTTAGTGATTGCTTGACGTTTTGCTGGCTGACCGACTAAGGTTTCATTATCTGTATATGCAATGATTGACGGAGTAGTACGTGCCCCTTCTGCATTTTCAATAACGCGCGCTTTATCGCCGTCCATTACAGCTACACAAGAGTTTGTTGTACCTAAGTCAATACCAATAATTTTTCCCATTTTGTACTCCTAGTAAAAATTTTAAAATTCAGGGTAATTTATTACGAGTTTTAAGATGTGGATATTCCTTCGCATTTCAAGAGAAAATTTTAAAAATTTTTTATTTCTTAAAGTGCGGTAATTTCCGTTCTTGTTTTTCAAAATAAGTCTCAAATGATGAACTTCAAGGGGAAAACAAAAATTTTCAGGCAAGAAAAAGGGATTTGTGATAAATTTGGCGAAAATTTTTACTTTAAAATAGGAAAGAAATAAATGAAAAAATCAAAAATTGCTGCAGGCGTAGTCGTTGCGCTTGCTGCTGTTTGGTGTACCAGTGCATGGTTTACAGGGAAAAAAGCTGAAGAAGAATATTTACATCAACTAAAACAATTAAATCAACTATTTGCCAAAACTGAGGCATTAGAAGAAAGTAAAATTTTTTATAAAAATATAAAATATGACAGAGGATTATTTGCGTCTCATATTCAAGATCAAATTGAAATTCATAAAGCAAATGAAACGATCATTATTCCTTTATCATCAATACTTTATCACGGGCCTTTGCCACTTGATCGCGTGGCAAAACTGAATTTCGTTCCAGCCATTTTTTCAAGCCAAACATTGTTAGAAAAAAATGCAACAACTCAGGCATTCTTTGATATCACAGAATCAGAGAAACCGTTACAACTGAATTTCACAATGAATTATTCATTAAGCGGTAATGCGGAATTAAAACTTGCATCGGGGCAATATCACAATGAGCAATCTAAGACAGATTTTGATTGGTCAAATGTCGTATTAAATATTGATTTAAACCAAAATACACCAAATAACTATGTGCTATCTGTCGATACATTTAATTCAAATGCCCCTAATCATGCAGTTTCAACCGCTTCATCAATTAAAATAAAAGATCTTGTCGTACAAGGCTCGTTGCAAAGCACAAAATGGCCATTTATTTATAGTGGGAATATCAATAGTAAAATAGGCTATTTTGAGCAAAATACCGAATCTGCAGAGACTGGCGAAAAATTCTCTCTTATTCAGAAAAACAGCCAAGCAAATTTAACTACACAAGTTGAGGGAGATACAGTAAATATCATCAATAAAACAAATCTGGATGAATTACATATTAACGGTAACAACTTAGGTAAAGTGACCAACAATGTAGAATTCAACCATATTGATGGCAACGCATTACAAGAACTTTTAAATATTTTAGTTGCAATAGGCAAAGCCGACTCAGATACGCCTTTATCTAAACCATTGGTGCAAAAATTACAACAAGCAGGCATGATCATTGCGAATAATCAGCCTCAAATTAAATTTACCCCTCTTTCTATTTCTGATGAAAAAGGCAAAGTGGCATTGGATCTAAATATTGCTTTAGTGCCAAATCCTAAATTTGATTTAATACGCAGTGGCTTATACAAACAATTCAAAGATTTTTCCATTAATTTTGATGTGAATAAAGAAACTGCAATTTCATTGTTATCTAAATTCACACCAGAAAACCAAAAGCAAGATTTAATCTACCGAATAGATGAATTAGTTGCTGAAGGCGAAGCAAATGGCATTATCGTAAACACCGATAAAACCGTCACATTAACGCTTGCTTTAGAGAATAACGAATTGAAACTAAACGGCAAGCCAATCCCAGAAGAACAATTGAAAATGATCCTCTTCATTCTTGTAATGGGAGGATTTGGGAGATAACAAAACAGGGCGATAAATTATCGCCCTGTTTAACTATAAAGTGCGGTAAATTTTCGTTGCAGTTTAAGCTAAACGCTCTTTTAAATACCCTTCATAATCTGGCACGTCAATTTCCACATCTTGTTCAAATAAAACTGAAGTTAAAAGAAAATCTGCAGAGCTTTGATTAATCGCAACAGGGATATTCCACACTGTTGCAATACGCATAAGGGCTTTCACATCAGGATCATGTGGGGCGGCATTCATTGGATCCCAAAAGAAGATCATCATGTCGATTTTCTTTTCTGCGATTAATCCACCAAGTTGTTGGTCACCTCCCATCGGACCACTTAATAAAGATTGAATGCTTAAACCTGTTTCTCGTTCTAAAATATGCCCTGTTGTACCTGTTGCATAAAGTATATGAGGCTTAAGTGCCTCTTTGTGTTTTTGCGTCCAATTCAGTAAATTTTTTTTACAACTATCGTGAGCCACAAGTGCAATACGTTTGTGTTGAGTGAGGGTTCGAGTTGTTGTCTGCATTGCTGAGTCCTTTTTGAAAAAAATCTGAAAAAACTTTAAAACAAAGCCCGATGGAATGCAATATTTTACTGGTTATTTTAGCGAACAAAAAAACACAAAAAAATTACCGCACTTTCAAATAATTATTTATGGCAAAGCTGATTTGATATGATGATTTGATGAAAATTCACTATCTTTATCTCAAAAAATCTTCTAAAATTTACAAGATTTGTTAAATGTTTGTGAAAAGCAAATATTGCCGTATTCGTGTTTAGCCTTGTCTAAACTAATATTCACTCAAAACAGATTAAGGAAAACCTATGTCTGAGATTTTAAAAAATGACGTTGATCCAATCGAAACACAAGATTGGTTGCAATCATTAGATTCATTAATTCGTGAAGAGGGCGTTGAGCGTGCTCAATATATCGTTGAGCAAGTTATTGGTCAAGCACGTACAAGTGGTGTTTCATTGCCAACAGGAGTTACCACTGATTACGTGAATACTATTCCTGTGGCTGAGCAACCTGCTTATCCAGGTGATCACGCCATCGAACGTCGTATTCGTTCAGCAGTACGTTGGAATGCGATCGCGATGGTTTTACGCAGTCAGAAGAAAGATCTTGATTTAGGTGGGCATATTTCCACTTTCCAATCTGCTGCAACCATGTATGAAGTTTGCTACAACCACTTTTTTAAAGCTGCAACAGAGAAAAACGGTGGTGATTTAATTTTCTTCCAAGGCCATGCAGCACCAGGTATGTATGCGCGTGCATTCTTAGAAGGTCGTTTAACTGAAGAACAAATGGATAACTTCCGTCAAGAAGCCTTTACCGACGGTTTATCTTCATATCCACACCCTAAATTAATGCCTGAATTCTGGCAATTCTCTACGGTTTCTATGGGTTTAGGCCCTGTGAATGCCATCTACCAAGCGCGTTTCTTAAAATACTTAGATAACCGTGGCTTAAAAGACACCAAAGACCAAAAAGTCTATGCATTCTTAGGCGATGGCGAGATGGATGAAATTGAGTCTAAAGGGGCATTAACTTTTGCAGCTCGTGAGAAATTAGATAACTTAATCTTCACGATCAGCTGTAACTTACAACGTTTAGACGGCCCGGTTAATGGTAATGGTAAAATCGTTCAAGAATTAGAAGGGCTATTTACTGGTGCTGGCTGGGAAGTGATTAAAGTTTTATGGGGCAGCGATTGGGATAAATTATTCGCGAAAGATACTTCAGGTAAATTAACTCAGTTAATGATGGAAGTGGTTGATGGCGACTATTTAACCTTTAAATCTAAAGATGGTGCTTATATTCGTGAACACTTCTTCGGTCGTTACCCAGAAACTGCGGCATTAGTAGCAGATATGACCGATGATGAAATTTGGGCATTACGCCGTGGTGCACACGATAGCGAAAAATTATATGCAGCCTATGTAAAAGCACAAAATGCAACGAAACCAGTTGTAATTTTAGCTCATCAAGTTAAAGGTTATAAAATTCCTGAAGCGGAAAGTAAAAATACCGCTCACCAATCTAAAAAAATGTCTTACGAAAGCCTTAAAGGTTTCCGTGACTTCTTTGAACTACCATTAACCGATGAACAAGTCGAAAAATTAGAATACATTAAATTTGCTGAAGGCACACCTGAGTATGAATACTTACATGGCCACCGTAAAGCATTAAACGGTTATGTTCCTGCTCGTCGTACTAAATTTGATGTTGAATATAAAGTACCTGCATTAGAAGAATTTAAGGCCTTATTAGAAGAACAACCTCGTGGTATTTCAACCACTATGGCGTTCACTCGTGCATTAAACATCCTATTAAAAGATAAAAATATTGGTAAAACTATCGTTCCAATGATTGCGGATGAAGCGCGTACATTCGGTATGGAAGGTTTATTCCGTCAAGTAGGTATTTATAACCCACATGGTCAAAACTATGTTCCTTCAGATCGTGATTTAGTGGCTTACTATCGTGAAGCAAAAGATGGTCAAGTTCTACAAGAAGGTATCAATGAATTAGGTGCAACCGCATCTTGGTTAGCCGCAGCAAATTCATATTCTGTCAATAACCAACCAATGATCCCATTCTTTATTTATTACTCAATGTTTGGTTTCCAACGCGTAGGCGATTTAATGTGGGCAGCGGGAGACCAATTAGCGCGCGGCTTTATGGTAGGGGGTACTTCTGGTCGTACAACCTTAAATGGCGAAGGTTTACAACACGAAGATGGTCACAGCCATATTCAAGCTGGCGTTATTCCTAATTGCGTTACTTACGATCCATCATTCGCATTTGAAGTTGCTGTTATTATGCAAGATGGTATCAACCGTATGTACGGCGAAAAACAAGAAGATGTATTCTATTATATGACTACATTAAATGAAGTTATGGATCAACCTGCAATGCCTGCTGGTGCGGAAGAAGGTATCCGTAAAGGTTTATATAAATTTGAAACAGTGGAAGGTAAAAAAGGCAAAGGTCACGTTCAATTGTTAGGTTCTGGTGCGATTATGCGCCACGTGCGTGAAGCGGCACAAATTCTTGCAAATGACTACGGTGTGACTTCAGATGTATTTTCTGCGCCTTCATTCAATGAATTAGCACGCGAAGGTCATGATGCAGCACGTTGGAACTTATTACACCCAACAGAGACACAACGTGTGCCTTATGTTACTCAAGTATTAGCTGATTTACCAACCGTTGCTTCAACTGACTATGTTAAAGCATACGCAGATCAAATCCGTGCATTTGTACCAAGTCGTCATTATCATGTGTTAGGTACAGATGGTTTCGGTCGTTCAGACAGCCGTGCAAACTTACGTGAACACTTCGAAGTCGATGCTCGTTATGTGGTGGTTGCAGCACTTTCACAATTAGCAAAAGAAGGTACAGTTACTAATAAAGTAGTGGCTGATGCGATTGCAAAATTTGGCTTAAATGTAGATCGTATCAATCCGCTTTATGCGTAATTGATAAGAATGCGGTTAAAATTTTGGTAAATTTTGACCGCACTTTAAAAGGAACAAACAAATGTCAAAACAAATTAATATTCCAGATATTGGTAGTGATGAAGTTACCGTAACAGAAGTGATGGTAAACGTAGGAGATACCATTTCTGTTGATCAATCTATCATTAACGTTGAAGGCGATAAAGCTTCAATGGAAGTCCCAGCACCAGAAGCGGGTGTTGTAAAAGAAGTTTTAGTGAAAGTGGGCGATAAAGTTTCAACTGGTACTCCAATGCTTGTATTAGAAGCGGCAGGTGCTGCTCCAGCAGCTGATGAGCCTACTGCTCCAGCGGTTGCTACCGCACCAACGGCTTCAGCTATTGTAGAAGTAAATGTGCCAGATATTGGTGGCGATGAAGTCAATGTAACCGAAATTATGGTTGCAGTTGGCGATACAATCACTGAAGAACAATCTTTAATTACCGTTGAAGGCGATAAAGCCTCAATGGAAGTTCCTGCACCATTCGGCGGTGTGGTAAAAGAAATTTTAGTGAAATCAGGCGATAAAGTTTCAACTGGTTCATTAATTATGCGTTTTGAAGTACCAGGTACAGCTCCAGCAACATCAGCACCACAGGCAGCAGCTCCAGCAGCATCAGCTTCAGCACCACAGGCAGCAGCTCCTGCTACTACTGCACAAGCACCTCAATCAAATAACAACGTATCTGGATTAAGCCAAGAACAAGTAGAAGCAAGTACAGGATATGCACACGCAACACCAGTAATTCGTCGTTTAGCTCGTGAATTTGGTGTAAATCTAGATAAAGTAAAAGGTACTGGTCGTAAAGGTCGTATCGTTAAAGAAGATATTGAAGCTTATGTGAAGACCGCAGTTAAAGCTTATGAAAGCGGTGCAACAGCACAAGCTACTGGCAATGGTGTAGCAAATGGTGCTGGATTAGGCTTATTGCCATGGCCAAAAGTTGATTTCAGTAAATTTGGCGAAATTGAAGAAGTTGAATTAAGTCGTATCAACAAAATTTCAGGTGCTAACTTACATCGTAACTGGGTAATAATTCCACACGTTACTCACTTCGATAAAGCAGATATCACGGATTTAGAAGCGTTCCGTAAAGAACAAAATGCATTAGCAGAAAAACAAAAACTCGGTGTAAAAATCACGCCAGTTGTGTTCATTATGAAAGCGGTGGCAAAAGCATTAGAAGCGTATCCACGTTTCAACAGCTCAATTACCGAAGATGCTCAACGCTTAATCCTGAAAAAATATATTAACATCGGTGTCGCAGTAGATACGCCGAATGGCTTAGTAGTGCCTGTATTCAAAAATGTGAACAAGAAAGGCATTATCGAACTTTCACGTGAATTAATGGAAGTATCGAAAAAAGCCCGTGAAGGCAAATTGACTGCATCTGATATGCAAGGTGGCTGTTTCACCATTTCAAGTCTTGGTGGTATTGGTACAACTCACTTTGCGCCAATCGTAAATGCGCCAGAAGTAGCTATCCTTGGTGTGTCTAAATCATCAATGGAGCCAGTATGGAACGGTAAAGAATTTGCGCCACGCTTAATTCTTCCGATGTCATTATCATTCGACCACCGTGTCATTGATGGTGCAGATGGTGCTCGTTTCATTAGCTATCTTGGCTCTGTTTTAGCAGATTTACGTCGCTTAGTAATGTAATCTGTAGGTGGGCTTTAAGCCCACCGATTAATGAAATCTTTGGTGGGCAGAAACCCATCCTACAAAGACCGTAAAAGTGCGGTCAATATTTTGAACGTTTTTACGAGGTAAAAATGAGTAAAGAAATTAAAACCCAAGTCGTTGTACTTGGTGCAGGTCCTGCAGGTTATTCAGCCGCATTCCGTTGTGCGGATTTAGGATTAGAAACTGTTATTGTTGAGCGTTATTCAACCTTAGGTGGGGTGTGTTTAAACGTAGGTTGTATTCCATCTAAAGCGTTATTACACGTTGCAAAAGTAATTGAAGAAGCAAAGCACGCTAATAAAAATGGTATTTATTTTAGTGAACCACGCATTGATCTAGATGAAGTACGTGCAGGAAAAGAAGCTGTTGTTGCTAAATTAACTGGCGGTTTAGCGGGAATGGCAAAAGCACGTAAAGTGACTGTTGTTGAAGGTTTAGCGACTTTTACCGATTCTCACACATTAGTTGCGCGTGATCGCGATGGAAACCCAACGACTGTTAAATTCGACAATGCCATTATTGCGGCAGGTTCTCGTCCAGTTCAATTACCCTTTATCCCACACGAAGATCCTCGTATTTGGGATTCAACAGATGCGCTCAAATTAAAAGAAGTACCGAAAAAACTACTTATTATGGGCGGTGGTATCATCGGTTTAGAAATGGGTACTGTATACAATGCTTTAGGTTCTGAAGTTGAAGTTGTTGAAATGTTCGACCAAGTGATTCCTGCAGCAGATAAAGATGTTGTTGGTATTTACACTAAACAAGTTGAGAAAAAATTCAAGTTAATGCTTGAAACCAAAGTGACTGCAGTTGAAGCAAAAGATGATGGTATCTATGTTTCAATGGAAGGCAAAGCCTGTAATGACACCAAACGTTATGATGCGGTGCTTGTTGCTATCGGTCGTGTGCCAAATGGTAAATTGATTGATGCAGGTAAAGCAGGTGTTGAAGTGGATGATCGTGGTTTTATTCACGTTGATAAACAAATGCGTACCAACGTACCACATATCTACGCAATTGGGGATATTGTAGGTCAGCCAATGTTAGCACATAAAGGTGTTCACGAAGGTCACGTTGCCGCAGAAGTCATTGCGGGACAAAAACACTACTTCGATCCTAAAGTAATTCCATCAATCGCTTATACCGAACCAGAAGTGGCGTGGGTAGGTAAAACTGAGAAAGAATGTAAACAAGAAGGCTTAAACTACGAAGTGGCTAAATTCCCTTGGGCAGCATCAGGTCGTGCTATTGCCTCTGAATGTTCAGAAGGTATGACGAAATTAATCTTTGATAAGGATACTCATTGCGTACTTGGCGGTGCAATCGTAGGTTCTAATGGTGGGGAATTATTAGGCGAAATCGGTTTGGCAATTGAAATGGGTTGCGATGCAGAAGATATTGCATTAACTATCCACGCACACCCAACTTTACACGAATCCGTTGGTTTAGCTGCGGAAGTATTTGAAGGCTCAATCACTGACCTTCCAAATGCAAAAGCGAAGAAAAAATAATTTCTATCTAAGAAGTTTTAATTCATCTTAAATTGTAAATTCAAACTTAAATAAAAATCCCCAATAGGGGATTTTTATTTTCCTCCCTTTCTGTTTTTTTATGATAGAATGCCAGCCTAAAAACGTTTATTTTTTTACCGCACTTTTGAGCATTATTTATGACTACACAACTTGATTTAATTAAATCTTCTATCAAATCAATTCCTAACTATCCAAAAGAAGGCATTATCTTCCGCGACATTACGACCCTTTTAGAAGTTCCAGCAGCTTTTAAAGCAACAATAGATCTTATTGTGGAACAATATCGAGACAAAGGAATCACAAAAGTACTTGGAACTGAATCTCGTGGTTTTATTTTTGGTGCACCGGTAGCTTTAGCCTTAGGATTGCCTTTTGAATTAGTGCGTAAACCTAAAAAATTACCACGTGAGACTATTTCGCAATCTTATCAATTAGAATATGGTCAAGATACTTTAGAAATGCACGTTGATGCAATTTCACAAGGAGATAATGTTTTAATTATTGATGATTTATTAGCAACAGGTGGCACCGTTGAAGCAACAGTAAAATTAGTGCAACGTTTAGGTGGAACTGTAAAACACGCTGCATTTGTGATTAATTTACCTGAATTAGGTGGCGAAAAACGCTTAAATCATTTAGGTGTTGATTGCCATACACTCGTCAATTTTGAAGGTCACTAATTAAGGATTCGATGAGCTATCAAGTCTTAGCCAGAAAGTGGCGACCAAAAACATTTGCTGATGTCGTTGGGCAAGAACATATTATCACGGCATTAGCAAATGGATTAAAAGATAATCGACTACATCACGCTTACCTCTTTTCAGGCACGCGTGGTGTAGGAAAAACCTCTATTGCTAGATTATTCGCGAAAGGATTAAATTGTGTTCACGGTGTAACGGCAACGCCTTGTGGCGAATGTGAAAATTGTAAAGCCATTGAGCAAGGCAATTTCATTGATTTAATTGAAATTGATGCGGCGTCTCGCACAAAAGTTGAAGACACGCGTGAATTATTAGATAACGTGCAATATAAACCAGTTGTGGGCAGATTTAAGGTTTACTTAATCGATGAAGTTCATATGCTATCTCGTCATTCATTTAATGCGTTGCTCAAGACTTTGGAAGAACCGCCCGAATACGTAAAATTCTTACTCGCGACAACAGATCCACAAAAACTACCTGTAACTATTCTTTCTCGCTGTTTACAATTTCATCTTAAAGCATTAGATGAAACCCAAATCTCCCAGCATCTTGCCCATATTTTGACGCAAGAAAATATTCCTTTTGAAGAACCTGCATTAGTTAAACTTGCAAAAGCGGCGCAAGGAAGTATTCGTGATAGCTTAAGTTTAACGGATCAAGCCATTGCAATGGGCGACCGACAAGTTACAAATAATGTTGTAAGCAATATGTTAGGGTTGCTTGATGATAACTATTCTGTTGATATTTTATACGCCTTACATCAAGGCAATGGCGAACTCTTAATGCGAACACTGCAAAGAGTTGCAGATGCGGCAGGCGATTGGGATAAATTACTTGGCGAATGTGCAGAAAAATTACATCAAATTGCGCTTATGCAACTTCTTCCACAAAAATCTTCAGATAACAATGAACATTTTTCATTTTTAGCCAAACATATCTCTCCAGAAAATGTTCAGTTTTTTTATCAAGTCATTGTTTCTGGTAGAAAAGATTTATCAAATGCGCCAAATCGTCGTATTGGTGCAGAGATGACATTATTGAGGGCATTGGCATTCCACCCAAAGTTCCTTACGGCAGTACCAAAGGCTAACACTACTATTACTCCACCGCCATCAACGCCAAGTGCGGTTGAAAATACGGATAATTATGTCGATGTGCCAGTACTGTCGCAAAGTATCAAATCTGCTTATTCTCAAGTAAAACCAAATAAAACGAGCATTCCAAATTTGGCAAGCCTTTCGGCTTTAGATGCGCTTGAACATTTAACACAACTGGAAAACCAAGAACGTCAAGAACACAAAGCTGAATCATTAGCTGTAGTAAGTGAAACCTTACATCACATCCAAGAACTAGACGAAGAAAAATCTCATAAAAAAATGACCGCACTTCCCGTGCGAGAAATGACTGAGCCAAAGCCAAAGCCCAAGCACATAGAAAAGCCAACATCACCACCAAATGCCGCACAGGCTCCACAAAAAAATAGCACAGAAGAAAATTCAAGTGATGATAATGTAGAAATTGCTCAAGATGAGCAAGAAATCTTGAGTGCTGACACCTATCGTTGGGAATGGAGCAATCCAGAACTTGCTAAAGCCGATACAGGCGTTCGTCCTTCTGATATAAAACAGGCGATTTTAAAAGATATTACGCCTGAATTACGTTTAAAAATCATTACCAAAACTCAACAAGATGAGTGGGCAGATATAGTTGAGCGTTCTGGCTTAACAGGATTTAGCAAAGAATTAGCATTAAATTGTTTCTTACAAAGCAAAACCGATGATGAAATCAATCTTGGACTACGTTCAGAAAAATCCCATTTACGCCAAGACAGAAGTATAAAAAATTTAGCTGAAGCATTAAGCAAATTACAAGGTAAAGATATTCGATTAACAATTAATCTTGATGATAGCAATGTCACGACGCCAATTGAATATCGCCGCAATATTTATCAAGCATTGCGGGAAAAAGCTCAAAATGAGTTGCAAAAAGATAGTAAATTACAAATTCTACTTAATGAGTTTGATGCAAAATTAGATGTAGAAAGTATTCGACCAGTTTAAAGACAATATTGTATTGAAAACTCCCGTTTCAAGTCAGAATATTTTTATAAACCTCTACCATTTTGTATTTTTTTAATCTAGAATTTGTCAATTTGTTTTTTAAGAGCCAAAAGGAGAGTGAAAATGAAACTGGTTGAAGTAAAACACCCACTTGTAAAACACAAACTAGGTGTGATGCGTGAAGCTGAGATTGATACAAAAAAATTCCGTGAACTTGCAACAGAAATCGGTAGCCTATTAACCTATGAAGCAACCTCTGATTTAGAAACTGAAAAAGTAACGATCAACGGTTGGAATGGGCCAGTAGAAATCGATCGAATTAAAGGTAAAAAAGTAACGGTTGTGCCAATTTTACGTGCAGGTTTAGGTATGATGGATGGTGTACTTGAACACGTACCAAGCGCACGCATCAGTGTAGTGGGGATCTACCGTAATGAAGAAACCCTTGAACCAGTTCCTTACTTCCAAAAATTAGCTAGCGATTTAGAAGAGCGACTTTCAATTGTTGTCGATCCGATGCTTGCAACGGGCGGTTCTATGATTGCCACCCTTGATCTTTTAAAAGCAAAAGGTTGTAAACATATCAAAGTATTAGTGTTAGTCGCTGCACCAGAAGGAATTAAAGCTCTTGAGGCTGCACACCCTGACATTGAACTTTACTGCGCTTCTATTGATAGCCATTTAAATGAACAAGGTTACATTATTCCCGGTCTTGGTGACGCGGGCGATAAAATTTTTGGGACAAAATAATCCCCAAAACAAGACGGCATTTAAGCCGTCTTTTTTCCGTGCGTGAAACACAAAAAAAACTGACCGCACTTTTAAGTTAATTCAAACAGAGAGTTGAAACTAAATGACAAACCAAATCCCTCCTTCCCTAGCGGAAAATCAAAGCAAATTAAAACAATCTTTCGTTGGCCTACAAATGCTTTTTGTTGCATTTGGTGCGCTAGTACTCGTGCCATTAATTACAGGCCTTGATTCCAATACGGCATTATTAACGGCAGGCGTTGGCACCCTACTCTTCCAATTTTGCACAGGCAAACAAGTGCCTATTTTCTTGGCATCATCTTTTGCCTTTATCGCGCCCATTCAATATGGCGTACAAACTTGGGGAATTGCGACTACGATGGGCGGTTTAGCGTTCACTGGTCTTGTTTATTTCGCCTTGAGCACTTTAGTAAAATTACGGGGAGCAGAAGCATTACAACGTTTTTTCCCACCAGTGGTTGTTGGGCCAGTAATTATTATCATTGGCATGGGGCTTGCACCTATTGCGGTGGATATGTCCTTAGGCAAAAACAGTGCCTATGCTTATAACGACGCAGTATTAGTTTCAATGGTAACGCTTCTTACCACTTTATCTGTGGCAGTATTTGCCAAAGGATTGATGAAACTTATTCCAATAATGTTCGGTATTACCGCAGGCTATATTTTGTGTTTATTTCTGGGTTTAATTAATTTCCAACCAGTGATTGATGCGCCTTGGTTCAGTTTGCCCAAATTAACGACACCTGAATTTAACCTAGAAGCCATTCTTTATATGTTACCAATTGCTATTGCCCCCGCCGTAGAACACGTTGGCGGTATTATGGCGATTAGCTCGGTAACAGGTAAAGACTTTTTAAAAAAACCAGGATTACACCGCACTTTATTAGGCGATGGCGTCGCTACCGCTGCTGCCTCTTTAGTTGGTGGCCCGCCTAATACGACTTATGCGGAAGTTACTGGTGCTGTGATGCTAACACGCAACTTTAACCCAAATATTATGACTTGGGCTGCAGTTTGGGCTATTGCGATTTCATTCTGTGGAAAAGTAGGCGCATTCCTATCAACCATTCCAACGATTGTAATGGGTGGAATTATGATGCTTGTTTTCGGTTCAATCGCAGTTGTGGGCATGAATACCTTAATTCGCGGAAAAGTTGATGTTACCGAAGCTCGTAATCTTTGTATTATTTCTGTCGTAATGACATTTGGTATCGGCAATATGTTTGTAGATGTGGGTAACGTATCACTAAAAGGTATCAGCTTGTGCGCGATTGTTGCTATCATCTTAAACCTTGTTTTACCGAAAGCAAAAAATGAAGTAGAATAAGCCTCATTTCAAAGGGTTAAATTATCATTTAGCCCTTTCTTACTTAATCTGTACTACATAAACATTTGAATAAGCAACTTCCCTTACCTATTCATCAAATTGATGATGCTACATTAGAGAACTTTTACGGCGATAATAATCTTTTATTGCTCGATTCTTTACGCAAAAATTCATCTGATTTAAAACAACCGTTTTTCTACATTTGGGGAGATAAAGGCTCTGGTAAAACCCATTTACTTAGAGCATTCAGTAACGAATATTTAATCAATCAACGTACTGCTATTTATGTACCCCTTAGCAAATCTCAATATTTTTCTACCGCAGTTCTTGAAAATTTAGAGCAACAAGAATTAGTATGCTTAGATGATTTACAAAGTGTAATCGGAAATGATGAATGGGAATTAGCTATTTTTGATCTGTTTAATCGAATTAAAGCAAGTGGGAAAACGCTTTTACTAATTAGTGCAGATAAATCGCCTTCCGCACTTTCTGTCAAATTGCCTGATTTAAACTCTCGCTTAACTTGGGGGGAAATTTATCAATTAAATTCATTAACAGACGAACAAAAAATCAAAGTACTACAACTCGCAGCTTACCAACGAGGATTCCAATTATCTGACGAAACTGCAAATTTTTTAATTACACGACTAGCACGAGATATGCATACTCTATTTGAAGCACTTGACCTACTAGATAAAGCATCATTACAAGCTCAACGAAATCTTACGATTCCTTTCGTCAAAAAAATTTTGAATCTCTAACAAAAAAGGCACTAATGCGCCTTTTTAATCATCCACCTAATAATTTAACTTTAAACCCTTTTTGCTCTAATAATTGCTTGAGCAAATCTCGTTTTTCCCCTTGAATTTCAATAATACCATTTTTAACTGCTCCACCACATCCACAACGTTTTTTTAATTCAGCAGCTAATTTTTTCAATTCCTCATCAGATAAATCTAAACCAGTTATAACTGATACGCCAGCACCTTTTCTACCACTCGTTTGTTTTTGAATACGTACAACACCGTCTCCTTTTGGGCGAACTACAGAAGCCTTTTCCTCTTTAATTCGACCCACATCTGTTGAATACACTAAAACAGAATCTGACATTTATGATTACCCAATAGATACATTAATAGAACGGAGAACCTCCGCAGGATTATCCGCTTGAGTTATTGGGCGTCCAATAACTAAATAATCTGAACCTGCACGAATTGCTGCAGTAGGCGTCATTACACGTCTTTGATCGCCAAAATCAGTTCCTATTGGACGAATCCCTGGGGTCACTAATTTAAAATCTTCTCCACAAGCGTTACGTAAAATTTCAACTTCTTGAGGGGAACAGACTACACCATCTAAACCCGCCCGTTGGGTTAAATGAGCTAAGCGTAAAACTTGTTCCATTGGCGATGCATTAATCCCAATTTGTAATAAATCCAAGTCTTCCATACTGGTTAATACCGTCACAGCAATAAGCAATGGTGCATCTTTCCCATAAGGTTCAAGAATTTTCTTCGCTTCTTCCATCATACGCAAGCCACCACTTGCGTGTAAATCCACCATCCATACGCCTAAATCAGCAGCAGAACGAACTGCTCTTGCTACCGTATTTGGAATATCGTGATATTTCAGATCCAAAAAAACATCAAAATTACGTTGATGTAATTGTTTTACAAAATTAATACCAAGTGTAGTAAACATTTCTTTACCCACTTTTAATCGACACAAACTTGGATCAATTTGATCAACTAAAGCAAGAGCCTCTGCTTCTTTCTCATAATCCAATGCCACAATAATTTTACTTGTCATAGTGTTACCTCACTGAGTATCAATTAATTATGTTCTTGATTTGAAACTGGTTTAATACTTTCCCATTGACGGCAAGATGGGCAATTCCATAATAGCTTATGGATTTGATAACCACAATTTGTACAACGATAAGGCGATGTTTGCTTAATTCTTTCGCCAACCATTTTATGTAATAAAATTAAGCTTTCTTTTCCCCGTCCCTCTTCTGCATCATCAATTTGATATTGCATAAAACGATGGAAAATTAAAGTACTTGGCTTTTTCGTGAGTTGCTGATAAAGCTTAGCTTGAGCAGCAGACTTGCCATCTTTTTCTTCAATTAATTTAACCAAAGCTAGCTCTACTTCATCATTATTAATAATTTGACCTGCACGAATTAGAAATAACTCAAAATTATCTAACTGATTTAATTCTTCGTAACAATGTTTTAAAGGTAACAAAATTTCACCCGTATAATCTGGATTTTGCTCCAAAACATTTTCTAATATTTTTACTGCTTGTTGATATTGACCGTCAAGCATTGCTAAATTTGCAAGCAATAAAGAAGCGCGAACACAAGTCGGAGAAACCGACAAAGCCTTTTGTAAAACACTGCGTTTTTCAACCGCACTTTCAGGCTCTAAACTTTGTGAATATTCACAATAACATTGCGCAAGTTCAATATTATTCTCTTGTGGCTTTATTTTAGCGAGTTTTTCAGCAATATTGACTGCTTTTTTCCATTCTTTTGTCTTTTGATAAATCACTAAAAGTTGCTGTAAAGCATTTTCTGCAAACTCAGGTTCATCTACTAGTAAAATATAAAGATTCTCAGCTCGGTCAAAAAAACCAACCACCATAAAATCTCGAGCAAGCTGTTGTTTTGCAAGTAATTTTTGTTCAAAAGTATAATTAGGACTAAGATCTAAAGCTTGATGAATGCGCAATGCGCGATCAACTTCGCCTCGAGAACGAAACAGATTGCCAAGTGTAAGTTCTGCTTCAAATTGAGAGTGACTTTCGATTTCATTTTCGATTTCTTGCTTTTGCAACATATCTAAAAACAAATCTACAGCTTTATCAGTTTGATTGGAAAGTAAAAAATTCACTCCCGTAACATAATCTCGGGAGAGTTTATTACTTATGTCATCTTGATCTTTCTTCGCACTACGCCGCCCCATATACCAGCCATAGGCAGCAGCAATAGGCAATAATAGAAAGAGTAATTCTATCATTAAACGACCTTATCGCGCGTAGTCGTCAATTCATTGATTTGTAAAGTCTGACGTTTCACTTGACGAGCTAGTGCCATATTTTTTAATTTTAACTTAATATAGAAAAAAGCAGTAATTAGCCAACCAAGAATTAAACCTAACCCAAATAAAATAGCAACGAGGCTTGAAAGCTGAAACTGACTTTCTGCCACAATATAATTAAATGTAATAATCTGATCGTTATTCGCACCAATGGTAATTGCAACTAACACAATAGCAATAAAGATCACAATACCTAAAATATATTTAATCATTTCATTTCCTTTAAAATATTTGTAACCCAAAATAAACTTTTTAATCAAAAATATTTTAATTAAATTTTAATCAATTAAGCCTGAACATCCACTCGAGCTTTTAATTCTTTACCCGCTTTAAAATATGGAACAGACTTAGCTGATAAGTTTACTGAATCGCCTGTTTTCGGATTTCTTCCCAAACGTGGTTGCCGATGATGTAAAGAAAAGCTACCAAAACCTCGAACTTCAACACGATCACCATTTTCAAGAGATTGAGAAATAAACTCTAAAATATCTTTTACCATATTTTCAATTTCTTTTGCAGATAAAGTTGGCTGTTTTGCTGACAATTTTTCCATAAGTTCTGACTTAGTCATCCTCTATACTTCCTTAATATTATTTAAATTAAGATCTATTGATAATAAATTACACAAATATATTAGCAATAACTCCTAACAAATAAGGCTGGACATCAGCCCAGCCTTATTACGTGAATTAATTATTCACCTTTAGCTGCTTTAAATGCTTCAGCCATTGCATTTGGAATAACAATATCTTCTTGTTTGTTATTTACACTTGCAACTGCCGCAGCTTCTTCAGCTTGATCTTTTGCTTTCACTGATAAGTGAACAATGCGAGATTTACGATCTACTCCAGTGTATTTCGCTTCAACGACATCGCCAACAGCTACTTCACTTGTTAAATCAACAGAACGGATATAACCTTCAACACCACCTGCTAATTCAACTTTAGCACCTTTAGCATCTGCTTCAACAACAGTTGCAGATACTACCGCACCTTTTTTGTTGATTGCAACAAAGTTATTGAATGGATCTTCTTCAAGTTGTTTAATACCTAAAGAGATACGTTCTTTTACTGCATCAACAGCTAATACAACAGCTGACACTTCGTCACCTTTTTTGTATTGACGAACAGCTTCTTCGCCTGAAATACTCCAAGAAATATCAGATAAGTGAACTAAACCATCGATACCACCTTCAAGACCGATGAAGATACCGAAATCAGTGATAGACTTGATTTTACCCGTTACTTTATCGCCTTTATTGTGAGTTTCAGCAAATTGAGTCCATGGGTTAGCTTTACATTGTTTTAAGCCTAAAGAAATACGACGACGTTCTTCATCAATTTCTAATACCATTACTTCTACAGTATCGCCTAAGTTAACAACTTTAGATGGATGGATATTTTTGTTAGTCCAATCCATTTCAGATACGTGAACTAAACCTTCAACGCCATCTAAGATCTCAACGAAACAGCCATAGTCAGTTAAGTTAGTTACTTTACCTGTTAATTTGCTGTTTACTGGATGATTTTCAGCAATTGCTGCCCATGGATCTTGACCTAATTGTTTTAAGCCTAAAGATACACGAGTACGATCTTTATCGAATTTTAATACTTTAACAGTAACTTCATCGCCAACATTTACGATTTCACTTGGGTGTTTAACACGTTTCCAAGCCATATCTGTGATGTGTAATAAACCATCAACACCACCAAGATCAACGAATGCACCGTACTCAGTTAAGTTTTTAACGACACCTTTAACTTCTGAACCTTCCACAAGATTTTCTAATACTTGTTCACGTTCTTGGCTGTTTTCAGATTCAATTACTGCACGACGAGAAACAACAACGTTGTTACGTTTTTGATCTAATTTGATTACTTTGAATTCTAATTCTTTGCCAAGTAAGTGATCTGCTTCACGCGCTGGACGAGTATCAACTAAAGAGCCTGGTAAGAATGCACGAACACCGTTTAACTCAACTGTGAAGCCACCTTTCACTTTGCCGTTGATTAAACCGATAACGGTCGCTTTTTCTTCGTAAGCTTTTTCTAATTCAATCCAAGATTCGTGACGAACCGCTTTCTCACGAGAAAGTTTAGTTTCACCGAAACCATCTTCAACTGCATCTAATGCAACATTTACAGTATCGCCAACTTGGATTTCAAGTTCGCCTTGTGCATTTAAGAATTCAGCAACTGGAATTGCAGACTCAGATTTTAAACCTGCATCAACAAGCACAAAGCCTTTTTGGATAGCTACTACAGTACCGCTAACGATTGAACCTTGACGAGTTTCAAGGACTTTTAATGATTCTTCAAAAAGTTGAGCAAAAGATTCTGACATATAAATAATCTTCTTAATTTAAGTTAATAACATCCACATTAAAATCCATAAAATGCGGGGTTGAGGATAAATGCTTATTCTTCCTTGAACAAACAGTTAAATCTAAACTGATACCTTTTCTTGAATATAAGCTAACGCCTGATCGATTACTTCACCAATACTCAAGGTTGTACTATCCAATAATAAAGCATCATCTGCTGGTTTTAGCGGCGCAACTTCACGATTTCTATCACGAAAATCACGCTCTTTTATCTCGGCTAAAATCTGTGCAAAGTTACCATTTATTCCTTTATTTTGCAACTGTTTATAGCGTCTTTTTGCACGTTCTTCAGCACTTGCATCTAAAAATAATTTTACTTGTGCATTTGGGAATACCACAGTCCCCATATCTCTACCGTCCGCAATTAATCCATCATTTTTCGCAAAATCTTGCTGAAGTTGTAATAAAGCTGACCGCACTTTTTGAAAGACTGCTACTTTTGACGCAGCATCTGCCACTTCTTGCGTGCGAATTAAACGGCTCACATTCATTCCTGCAAGCAAAATGTTTACCTCGCCATTTTGAGGAATAAATTGAATATCTAAATGACGTGCTAATTCTGCTAAATCTGTTTCATTTGTTAAATCAGTTTTACGTTGCAACGCTGCCAATGCAGTAACGCGATAAATCGCCCCACTATCCAACAATGCATAGCCCAACTTTTCAGCCAACGCATAACAAAGCGTCCCTTTCCCAGCACCACTAGGACCATCAACAGTAATAATCATTCCCATACAAATTATCCTTTCATTCTCAAAATTTTGCGCATTATAGAGACAATTGCCCCTCATTACCATCCTAGAGATTATTACTAGCTTCCATGTTTTGTATGGCTTATCTAATAAAGTTAATTTCACAAGCTCTAGGAAAGCGTAAACTCCCTTTCAAGCTTTTTCTTAAATTTCAGAAAATCTAACCACATAGAAAAAGGTTTTTAAAAACATTTCAAGGTTTTTTTAATAACTATTGTGGCACTTAAGGACGAAATTCTTTCAGCTAAAGTAGCTCTTTTTTCTATTATTAAATTGGACAATCCTTCTGACGTTCTACACTTCGTTTATACAAAAAACTGAAATTAAGCACGCTAGACATTATGCCTTTTAATATATACGCATTTTTTCAAACTTGTTCTAAAGACTTTTCTACATTACAATAAAAAACGTAGCTATCAATACAAATAATCAAATAATCAAATAATCAAATA
>NZ_KV805870.1:32005-36534 GCF_001811665.1 Haemophilus sp. HMSC066A11 | reverse complement strand
AATAATCAAATAATCAAATAATCAAATAATGAGGACAAAGAAATGGCTGAAAATCGTTATGAACTAAATAAAAACTTAGCACAGATGCTCAAAGGTGGTGTTATCATGGATGTTCAAAACCCTGAACAAGCTCGCATTGCAGAAGCTGCTGGTGCAGCTGCAGTGATGGCTTTGGAACGAATTCCTGCAGATATTCGTGCTGTTGGAGGTGTCTCTCGAATGAGCGATCCTAAGATGATCAAGGAAATCCAAGGAGCAGTTAGCATTCCAGTTATGGCAAAAGTTAGAATTGGACATTTCGTTGAGGCTCAGATTTTGGAAGCTATTGAAATTGACTATATCGATGAGAGTGAAGTGCTTTCTCCAGCTGACAACCGTTTCCATGTGGACAAGAAAGAATTCCAAGTACCTTTTGTATGTGGTGCCAAGGATTTGGGCGAGGCCTTGCGTCGTATCGCTGAAGGGGCTTCAATGATTCGTACAAAAGGAGAACCAGGAACAGGAGATATCGTCCAAGCTGTTCGCCATATGCGCATGATGAGTCAAGAAATTCGTCGCATTCAAAATTTACGTGAGGACGAGCTCTATGTTGCGGCCAAAGATTTACAAGTTCCTGTAGAATTGGTTCAATACGTCCATAAGCATGGGAAATTGCCAGTTGTCAACTTCGCAGCTGGAGGAATTGCAACTCCAGCAGATGCGGCCTTGATGATGCAACTTGGCGCAGAGGGTGTCTTTGTTGGTTCAGGTATTTTTAAATCAGGAGATCCTATAAAACGTGCGAGCGCTATTGTCAAAGCTGTAACTAACTATCGAAATCCACAAATCCTAGCACAAATCTCCGAAGATTTAGGTGAAGCCATGGTTGGTATCAATGAAAATGAAATCCAAATTCTCATGGCTGAGCGAGGAAAATAAATGAAAATCGGAATATTAGCTCTACAAGGTGCCTTTGCGGAACATGCACGAATGCTAGAAAAATTAGGAATTGAAAGTGTCGAACTGAGAAATTTAAAAAATTTTCAACAACATTACAGTGATTTATCAGGTTTGATCCTACCTGGCGGTGAGTCAACCGCCATAGGAAAACTTTTAAGAGAGCTGTATATGCTGGAACCGATAAAACAAGCTATCTCTTCTGGCTTTCCTGTCTTTGGAACTTGTGCTGGTTTGATTCTGTTGGCTAAAGAGATTACTTCTCAGAAAGAGAGTCATTTTGGAACAATGGACATTGTGGTTGAGAGGAATGCCTATGGACGCCAATTGGGAAGTTTCTATACAGAAGCAGATTGCAAGGGGGTTGGTAAAATTCCTATGACTTTTATCAGAGGACCTATTATCAGTAGTGTTGGTAAAAAAGTCAATATTCTTGCAACGGTAAATAATAAAATCGTTGCAGCCCAAGAAAAGAATATGCTGGTAACATCATTTCATCCTGAATTAACAAATAACTTGAGTTTGCATAAGTACTTTATCGATATATGTAAAGTAGCATAAACCATTATCTGCATATCTGCCCTCCCTAGGAAACAAACCATATTGTAGCAATGAGAGCAGATAATTTTCATCAAAAAACCGAACAGTTACTAGACTTAAAACCGAATGCAAGGTAGGATAAGGATGAACAAAAACAAAATTTCTTGTTGTATTGACGAGAGCAAACGCCACTTCGTAATTGGGCTTTCCCCAAAACGAACCAAAATCAACAATCCTAAAGACATTACACACCATTGAGTATTTACAAGGTTTCAATGCGGACTGAATCATCTATGAAAGCACCGACGGCTTGGATCTTACGATTGCCAAAATATTATATCAAGCAGCCTTTTTCGTGCTCATTGCCAATCCACGACAAATCAATCACTTTACAATGTCACATTTAGTAACCAACAATTACTGTACAAGTGTAGACTGGAATAAGTCAAATAATTTTGCGGTAAACATCAGATAATTTGCTGACCTTATTTTGATGAGTTGGCTCTATCTAAGAAGAGGAAATAATAAACAAGCGGTCACATTTGACATCTTGTTTGCATTTTAGAGGTTTATTCCGCCCAGTATTTTTTCCTCGTCGTTTTACCAATACCTGGATTAAAGCTATTGGTTGGATCCAACTCTTTATAGAATTTTCTCAAGGTTGGTTTAGCCTCGTATAAATGCCCTACATTGTGTTCGGCTGGGTATTGCGCACCACGCTTGTCAAGTAATTTCAACATTTCGTATTCTAGTTCTTCATAATCATAACCTTTTTTTACAATGTAATCTTGGTGAAAGACATGGCACATAAAATGTCCGTAGTAAAGTTTAGAGATAATTCTGTTATCAATTTCTGGCGGTAACACTTCAAACCAATCTTGATCATTGCGACGTAATGCAACATCTAAAGCAACTATTTCTTCTACTTCTTTTTCGTGAATTGCACGATAACGAATTGCAGCACTTGCAACAGCGAAACGATGAAGCATTGCTGCTTGGGTTTCGATTGCATTACATTCAAAATAGCCACCTTTTGAGCCATCTGCAATGTAGGATTCCAAATATTCACGGGCTTCTTGAATGCCTTTTCCACCCATTTTGATAATTAAGTGATGCTCGTATTTGTTGCGATAATCCCATAAGCTTTGTGGAAGATGTTCTGGGATGAATTTAGACACAGTTTGCATAAATTTATCGCTTAAATGTTGTGGTAAAAAGAAGAATTTTTTGCCGATGCGATCCACGTTTGATTTTAAGGAAAAGAGTTTTGGTAGCCAATGTGTACCAAACTTTTTAATGACCCAAAAGGTATCTTTGCCATATTTTGCTGCGATGTCAAATGCATCACGATGGATATATTCACCTGAAATGGGTAGCACTTCGAAGTTTACTAACATGTGGCGACGAATATCGCTCAACACAGAAGTTTGATTGGTGCCGATATAGAAAACAGCCGTCTCTTTTTCAAGCGGAAAGGTGTCTAAACGAACCGCAAAGACAGCAAGTTTTCCTGCACAGCCTGAGGCTTCATAGTGGCGAGCTGGGTCGGCATTAAAACGAGCAGGGGAGCCTTCATCAACTTGACGAACATAGTTGCAGTAGTAATGGTCGTGACCATGTCCGCAATCTTGTCGAATATCTTTAACCTGATAACATTTTTCTTGTAGATTAGTTAAAATTTCTTCAGGAGTTTCTCCTAAATCAATGCCTAAATGATTTTTTAGTTCTAATTCACCTTTTTCATTAAGTTGAGCGTAAAGTGCCATTTCTGTATAGGCTGGTCCACGTTGAACTAATGCTCCACCTGAGTTGTTACAAATCCCACCAATAACTGATGCGCCAATGCAAGATGAGCCAATAACAGAGTGGGGTTCACGACCAAACGGTTTAAGTTGATTTTCTAATTCATTGAGTGTAGAGCCTGGTAAGCAAATAACTTGGGAAGCGTTATTGATGAGTTGGATTCCGTCAATTCGCATTGTATTGATGACGACAATATCGCGATCATAATCATTGCCATCTGGTGTAGAGCCACCAGTTAAACCTGTATTCGCCGCTTGGTTTATAACAATAATATCATGTTCAACGCAAACTTTTACAATGTTCCAAAACTCAAGTAGAGTGGCAGGGCGAACAACAGCTAGGGCGTTTCCTGTTCCAAATCGATAACCACTTCGATAAGCTTCTGTTTTAGTTGGATCAGTAATAATATAACGAGAGCCAACAATATCGGTCAGTCGTGAAATGAGTTGTTGAACAGACATTTTATTATCCTCTTGTAATAAGAATTAATAGTACTATAACAGAATAATTCCCATTTGGATAAGGATGTTTTAGGCTTTAATCGGTGTTTTTTTGGAATTGCTCTGCATATAAAGAAAATTCTCTCTTTGAGGGTAAATTGGGATGAGGTAGTTTTTGAAGTGAATTTTAAGCACAATAAAAAAACATCAGAATTTTTAGCCGCACTTTCTAAAGTATCCGCTAATTTACATAAATGATTTAACCCTACCTATGCTGCTACTCTTTTAATTTTATGAACAGTATTTTCTGTTTCTTTCATATTATCTTTTGATAATTGAGTAAGATAATTAGGCATGGTTGTTTGAATAAAGATAAATTTTTTAAAATTTTGGATTTACCATGCGTTTCAATCAATGCTAAATCAAACTGTTCTGAAAGCTTATTATCATTCATTTCTATAATAGATTCTCTTTCATCCACAAAAAATTTCTGCAGGCAATGGTGTAAATCCTTAATTGAAATGAGTTTACGTAATATGCCATCCATTCCAATTTCTTAATGTTCCTGCTCGCTTTACATAACATTGACGGTAAAAAATCATAAATACCATTCTAATAGTTTTCTCGCAAATGTTGGGCGATTTCTATAATTTCACAAATCTTTTTACATAAATTTGGGGTTTATTTAACAATGAAATTATGGCTTATAATTTAGTACTAAGTCCGAACTTTGAGTAAATTAACCAAATGATGAAACAAGCCGTAGCAAGGCTTGATGAAGCAAAACCGATTTTACATTCCGACCAAGGT
>NZ_KV805870.1:0-31905 GCF_001811665.1 Haemophilus sp. HMSC066A11 | reverse complement strand
ACCGATTTTACATTCCGACCAAGGTTGGCAATATCAGATGATAGATTATCAACACATACTCAGGGAGAATGGCATTCAAAGTATGTGAAGGGAAATTGTTTAGATAACAGTAGAATGGAAAGCTTCTTTAGATGTTTTAATAACTGGAAAAAAAGCTCCATGAGCTAAATAAGTCTAACTTTTTGGGGTCAGATCATTTATCAATAAACTGATCAAAAAAACCGAACTCAATGTTCGCTTTTCTTTTTCATTACATAATACGACGCGATTGAGTGTAGGTTCTAGCCCAATATTTTTCATCAAGGGAACTTATTGTCACGCCTTGCCCTGTACTTGCGTGCATAAATTGGTTATTACCAATATAAACACCAACGTGATTATTTTTACGGAAGAAAACTAAATCGCCTTTTTTAAGTTCTGATTTATTAATTTTTCTACCTAAATGACGCTGTTCAGCCGTAGAACGAGGCAATTCAATACCAAAAACTTCAGAAAAAGTAGTTTGCATAAATGCTGAACAATCAATACCACGTTTAGTCGTACCGCCCATACGATAGCGAGTGCCAACCCATTCATTATAAACACTGGCTAGAGCCTTATTGCCCATCAAAGCAGAGGAACGGTTTGTTCTCACTTTGTGAAAAATGCCTGTTCGATTATCTTTTTCTAAATTATTAATTAAACCAGTTAATTGAATATCATCATTTTCTGAAATAACCTGATGACTTACCGTTCGTGGTGCATTAGAACAAGCGGTTGCTAATACAGCTAAACCAATAATAACTAAAATTCTTTTCAACATAATTTCAAATAATTAAAAGAAATAAAATTTCGCAGCGGCTATCAAAATTTGAATAAAATTGCCAGTAAAAATCCAATTCTAATGGAATTTTTGTGATCTTTTACACAATGACTTAATTTGTTCCACCAACAGTAATTTCATCAATTTTTAGTGCTGGCTGCCCTACGCCAACAGGTACACTTTGTCCCTCTTTACCACAAACCCCGATACCTAAATCAAGTTCTGATTTATCTGCAACCATAGAAATCTTTTGCATCACTTCAATGCCACTGCCAATTAAAGTTGCACCCTTAACTGGTTTCGTGATTTTTCCTTTTTCAATTAAATAAGCTTCTGAAGTGGAAAATACAAATTTACCAGAGGTAATATCCACTTGCCCTCCACCAAAGTGCGGTGCATAAATCCCCTGTTTTACAGAAGCAATCAAATCATCAAACTGACTTTGTCCAGCAAGCATATAGGTGTTAGTCATTCTAGGCATTGGTAAATGGGCGTAAGACTCACGTCGTCCATTTCCTGTTGGAGCAACGCCCATCAAACGGGCATTCATTTTATCTTGCATGTAACCTTGCAAAATCCCGTCTTTGATGAGTACATTGCACTGGCTTGGCACACCTTCATCATCAATAGTTAGTGAACCTCGACGATTTTCAATCGTACCATCATCCACAATCGTACATAACGGTGAAGTCACTTGCTCACCAATCTTGCCTGTAAAAAGTGAACTTTCTTTACGGTTAAAATCGCCTTCTAAACCGTGCCCAACAGCCTCGTGTAACAGCACACCAGGCCAACCTGCGCCTAACACAACAGGCATTAATCCTGCGGGGGCTGCAACTGCACTAAGGTTTACTAAGGCCTGACGAACCGCTTCTTTAGCAAAAAGTACTGCTCTAATATCGCCATCAACAACTTCAAAGAACCAATCTAAACCGAAACGCCCACCAGAACCACAACTTCCTCGTTCACGTTTTCCATTTTCCTCTACTAACACAGAAATAGATAAGCGAACTAAAGGGCGAATATCTGCGGCTAATGTGCCATCTGTCGCCATAATTAATACTTCTTCATAAACGGAACTGAGGCTTGCTGAAACCTTGGTGACACGATGATCTTCTGCGCGCACTGTACGATCAACCAAATGTAATAGCTCAATTTTTCTCTCTTTAGTCAAACTTTCCAGAGGATTAATCGCCGCATAACGAGCAATAGGATTTACAACATTAAAAGCGGATGGCGAAATCAAATTCCCCTGTTTGACTTGCGCGATCCCCTTTACCGCCTCCGCACATTGCTGCAAAGAAGAAAGATTAATTTGATCGGCATAAGCAAACCCCGTTTTCTCACCAGAAACTGCCCGCACACCAACGCCACGATCAATATGAAAACCGCCTTCTTTTATAATACCGTCTTCTAATACCCAACTTTCATCTTGGCTAAGTTGAAAATACAGATCGGCATAATCAATATTGCGATGCGACATAATGTCAAAAATATTGAGTAATGATTTAGTTGAAAGATTACTTGGTGTCAGTAATGTATTTGAAACTTGGTTTAACATATTTTTTCCAGTCTAAAGTAAATATCTTGTGAGTGCTTGTATCCGTTTAATACAACAGCACAGATTAAAATCGGATTAATAAAGTGCGGTTGATTTTGAGGTTATTTTTCCAAATGCGCTAATCCAAATTGATACAAAGCATTCTTCTTATAACCATACAACTCAGCCACTATAGCTGCTGCTTTTTTAAGTGGCAATTCTTCTGCAATTAACTCAAGCGCCTTTACCGCTTGCGGCGAAATTTCATCGTTATTGTCAGACTTTGGTTTGCCTTCCACAATCAAAACCATCTCGCCTTTTGTACGATTGGGATCTTCTAAAAGCCATTCGCGTAAATTTTTAATCGTATTCCCCGTAATCGTTTCCCAAGTTTTAGTCATTTCACGGGCTAACACAATGTATCGTTCTTCCCCTAGCACCGCTTGCATATCTTCTAGTGTATCTAAAATACGGTGAGTGGATTCATAAAAAATCAAAGTGCGGTCTTCTTCTGCGATATTTTCTAATTTATCTTTGCGCGCTTTACTTTTCGCGGGTAAAAAACCCTCAAAACAAAATCTATCAGAAGCAATCCCCGATGCACAAAGAGCGGTAATTGCCGCACAAGCTCCTGGCAAAGGCACAACTCGAATGCCAACTTCACGGCATTGGCGTACTAAATGAAAACCAGGGTCACTGATTAATGGCGTCCCCGCATCAGAAATCAAAGCAATATTACTCCCCTGCTTGAGCTTTTCCACCAAAATATGGGCTTTTTCTTGTTCGTTATGATCGTGCAAAGCAAAAAATGGCTTCTTAATGCCGTAATGGCTCAATAAAAGTCCACTATGGCGAGTATCTTCTGCTGCAATTAAATCCACTTGAGCAAAAGTCTCTAAAGCACGCTGGGTAATATCTTGTAAATTGCCAATCGGTGTGGCAACAATGTATAAAATTCCGGTTAAATCAGTCATTTTTGTTTGCTTTTAAGTTATGAGATAAGTAAGATCTGCTGCAACTATTGTCTGTTTATGATGGAGCAAAGATGTCTATTCTATTACAAGGCGGACGTTTTAAAAAACGTTTAATGCCAATTTTATTGTCAATGGCTTTAGCTGGCTGTTCAAATCTACTTGGTAGCAATTTCACGCAAACCTTACAAAAAGATGCAAATGCAAGTTCTGAATTTTATATAAACAAATTAGGGCAAACGCAAGAACTTGAAGATCAACAAACCTATAAATTGCTCGCGGCTCGCGTGTTAATCCGTGAAAATAAGGTTGAACAATCGGCAGCGTTATTGAGGGAATTAGGCGAATTAAATGATGCGCAAAAATTAGATCGTGCATTAATTGAAGCGAGAATTTCTGCTGCAAAAAATGCCAATGACGTCGCGCAAAATCAATTACGTGCATTGGATTTAAATAAACTAAGCCCGTCACAAAAATCTCGTTATTACGAAACCTTAGCTATTGTTGCCGAAAACAGTAAAGACATGATTGAAGCGGTAAAAGCGCGGATAGAAATGGATAAGAATTTAACAGATGTACAACGTCGTCAAGATAATATTGATAAAACTTGGGCTTTATTGCGTTCAGCGAATACTGGCGTTATTAATAATGCCTCTGATGAAGGTAATGCAGCTTTAGGCGGTTGGCTAACATTAATCAAAGCCTACAACGATTATATTCGTCAGCCTGTACAATTAAGCCAAGCCTTACAAAGTTGGAAAAATGCTTATCCAAATCATGCAGCCGCAACGTTGTTCCCAAAAGAATTGCTTACATTGCTTAATTTCCAACAAACCACTATTTCACAAATTGGTTTACTCTTGCCATTAAGTGGTGACGGACAAATTCTTGGCACAACCATTCAATCGGGTTTCAACGACGCAAAAGGTAACTCAACCATTCCAGTGCAAGTATTTGATACCTCAATGAATTCTGTACAAGATATCATTGCTCAAGCAAAACAAGCAGGAATTAAAACCTTAGTCGGCCCATTACTAAAACAAAATCTTGATGTGATTTTAGCAGATCCTGCTCAAATTCAAGGTATGGATGTGCTTGCATTAAATGCCACACCACATTCTCGTGCGATTCCTCAACTTTGTTATTACGGACTTTCTCCAGAAGATGAAGCTGAATCTGCCGCCAATAAAATGTGGAACGATGGCGTGCGTAATCCACTTGTCGCAATGCCGCAAAATGATTTAGGACAACGCGTAGGCAATGCCTTTAATGTGCGTTGGCAGCAATTAGCAGGTACTGATGCGAATATCCGTTACTACAATTTGCCTGCGGATGTGACCTATTTCGTTCAAGAAAATAACTCAAATACAACCGCACTTTATGCCGTAGCAAGTCCAACTGAACTGGCAGAAATGAAAGGTTATTTAACAAATATCGTACCTAATTTAGCGATTTATGCCAGTTCTCGAGCAAGCGCAAGTGCGACAAACACTAATACCGACTTCATCGCACAGATGAACGGTGTACAGTTTAGTGATATTCCATTTTTTAAAGATACCAATTCTCCACAATATCAGAAGTTAGCAAAATCCACGGGGGGCGAATATCAATTGATGCGTTTATATGCAATGGGTGCGGATGCGTGGTTGCTCATTAATCAATTTAATGAATTACGCCAAGTGCCAGGCTATCGCTTGAGTGGCTTAACAGGGATTTTAAGTGCTGATACCAACTGTAATGTTGAACGCGATATGACTTGGTATCAATATCAAGATGGTGCAATTGTACCAGTTGCAAACTAATGTTTTCTTTAAAACGTCAGCAAGGGGCGAGCTTTGAGCATCAAGCTCGCCTTTTTTTAGAATCAAAAGGCTTAACATTTATTGCGGCTAATCAAAATTTCAAATGTGGTGAACTTGATCTAATAATGAATGACAAAGAAACTATCGTCTTTGTTGAAGTTCGCCAACGAAGTCATTCCGCCTATGGTTCTGCTATAGAAAGCGTAGATTGGCGAAAACAACAAAAATGGTTAGATGCCGCAAATTTATGGCTTGCAAAACAAAATATGAGCTTAGAAGATGCTAATTGCCGCTTTGATTTAATCGCTTTTGGCAAAACACCTCAAGATATTCAATGGATTCCTAATTTTCTCGATTAATGGCTTTTTATAATGTTACAAAAAGTAAAAGATATTTATAGCGAAAGTATTCAAATTCAAATTGCAGCATCAAGTATGCTTTCTGAAAATATTACCAACGCCACACAAATGGTAATGCAATGTTTATTAGGCGGTAATAAGGTTATCGCCTGTGGCGTGTCGCGTTCTTATGCCAATGCACAGTTTCTCGTCTCAAACTTACTTAATCGATATGATTTAGTTAGACCGAGCTTCCCGTCTGTGTTATTGAGCTTAGAAAGTGCGGTGGGTTCTTCACTTGTTTTTGAACAATCGCCTGAAGAATTGTATTGTCATCAATTTAATGCCATTGCAAAATCGGGCGACTTACTTATTGCTTTTGCACCTTTGGGGACAGAAAAAATCGTACTAAATATTATTTCTCATGCTGTCAGCAAAGAAGTTAATGTTATTGCGCTAACTGGCTCTAACAACGATGCCATTCAAGGAATTTTAGCAGACAATGACTTGGAAATTTCGATTCCAGCCATCAAGGAAAGTCGCATTTTAGAAAATCATCTTTTTGTGATTAATGCAGTTTGTGAATTGGTTGATCAGACTTTATTCCCAAGTGCTTGACAGGAAAATAAATCACTTTCAAACTAATAGTAATTTAATCTAAAAAGGAGTTAATTATGACATTATCCCCGTTAAAAAAACTCGCTATCCTGCTTGGGGCGACTATTTTTCTACAAGGCTGTGTTGCAGCTGTGATTGGAGGTGGTGCTGTAGCAGCTAAAGTAGCTACCGATCCCCGAACGACAGGGACACAAATTGATGATGAAACCCTCGAATTTAAAGTAGAAAATGCTGTAGAAAAAGATGCCCAAATTAAGGCTGAAGGCCGTGTAAATGCAGTGTCTTACAATGGCCGAGTACTTTTAATAGGTCAAGTTCCTAATAGTGATGTAAAAGACACTGCCACAGCTCTTGCAAAGGGTGTTAAAGGTGTAAATGAAGTTTATAATGAACTAACTGTTAGCTCAAAAATCTCTTTTGCACAAATCAGTAAAGATAGTTGGCTCACAACGCAAGTCAAATCTAAGATGTTCGTTGATGGTCGAGTTAAAGCCACAGATGTCAAAGTGATTAGCGAAAATGGAGAAGTATTTTTACTGGGTAACGTCACACAATCTCAAGCCAATGCGGCAGCCGACATCGCCAGCAAAATCAGCGGCGTGAAAAAAGTAATTAAAGTATTCAAATACCTAGACTAATCCTTCAAAGTGCGGTGAAAAATTCAACAAATTTTTACCGCACTTTTTCTTATTTTTCTAAATAAAAAATTTTAATTTTTATTCTCACAAAAACCGTTTATTTTTAAATAAGTTATCTATTGTCAAGAATCAAATCAAAAAATTTATTACTTGCGATCTTTTTTCAAACACATTATCTTGTGCATCGTTTTCATAAAAACACTATATCTTGTGTTTTAAATCCTGTTTTAAATAACAACAAGAAGGCTAATACAATGAATAAAAGTTTAATGGTTACAAAGCGTGACGGTACGCAAGAACAAATCAATCTTGATAAAATCCATCGTGTGATTACGTGGGCTGCTGAAGGACTAGACAATGTTTCTGTTTCTCAAGTAGAACTTCGTTCACATATTCAATTTTATGAAGGCATTCGCACTTCAGACATCCACGAAACCATTATTAAAGCAGCCGCAGATTTAATCAGCAAAGATTCGCCAGATTATCAATATTTAGCTGCTCGTTTAGCGATTTTCCATTTACGTAAAAAAGCCTATGGTCATTTCGATCCCCCTCGTTTATACGATCACGTCAAAAAACTAGTACGTATGGAAAAATATGATCAAGCGTTATTAGATGATTATACTCGTGAAGAATGGGACACAATGGACGGCTTCATCGATCATTGGCGTGATATGACGTTTTCTTATGCTGCAGTGAAGCAATTGGAGGGTAAATATTTAGTACAAAACCGTGTGACGGGAGAAATCTACGAGTCTGCACAATTCTTATATTTGCTGGTTTCCGCAAGTCTATTCTCTAAATATCCAAAAGAAACACGTTTGGATTATGTAAAACGTTTCTACGATGCCACATCGACTTTCAAAATTTCCTTACCTACACCAATTATGGCGGGTGTGCGTACACCAACTCGTCAGTTCAGCTCTTGCGTATTAATTGAATGTGATGACAGTTTAGATTCAATCAATGCAACAGCATCAGCTATTGTAAAATATGTTTCACAACGTGCAGGGATTGGTATTAATGCAGGGGCTATTCGTGCATTAGGTAGCGAAATTCGTGGTGGAGAAGCATTCCATACAGGTTGTATTCCATTCTATAAATATTTCCAAACTGCGGTGAAATCTTGCTCACAAGGTGGCGTTCGTGGCGGTGCAGCAACACTTTATTACCCAATTTGGCACTTAGAAGCAGAAAACTTGCTCGTATTAAAAAATAACCGTGGTGTAGAAGACAACCGTGTTCGTCATATGGATTATGGCGTCCAGTTAAACAAATTAATGTATCAACGTTTAATTAAAGGTGGCGAGATTACTTTATTTAGTCCATCAGATGTACCTGGACTTTATGAAGCATTCTTTGCGGATCAAGACAAATTTGAAGAACTTTACGTAAAATACGAACAAGATCCAACTATCCGTAAGCGTACTGTTAAAGCAGTTGAAATCTTTTCTTTATTAATGCAAGAACGGGCATCAACGGGTCGAATTTACATTCAAAACGTGGATCACTGTAATACCCACTCTCCGTTTGATCCACAAGTTGCACCAGTTCGTCAATCTAACTTGTGCTTAGAAATTGCATTACCAACTAAACCGCTTCAGCACATTAACGATGAAAATGGGGAAATTGCACTTTGTACACTTTCCGCTTTTAACTTAGGTAAAATTGAAAACTTAGATGAATTAGAAGAACTTGCGGATCTTGCGGTTCGTTCTCTTGATGCCTTATTAGACTATCAAGATTACCCTGTTGTGGCAGCAAAACGTAGCTCACTTGCACGCCGTTCACTCGGTATTGGGGTCATTAACTATGCGTATTACCTTGCGAAAAATGGTGTTCGCTATTCTGATGGTTCAGCCAACGATTTAACACACCGCACTTTTGAAGCCATTCAATATTATTTGTTGAAAGCCTCTATGAACTTAGCAAAAGAGCAAGGTGCATGTGAATACTTCAATGAAACCACTTATGCAAAAGGCATTTTACCGATTGATACCTATAAGAAAGATTTAGATGCCTTAACACAAGAGCCTCTACATTATGATTGGGAAAGTTTACGTAAAGATATTCAAGAATTTGGTTTACGTAACTCAACATTAACTGCCTTAATGCCATCAGAAACATCATCGCAGATTTCCAATGCGACTAATGGTATTGAGCCACCACGCGGTCACGTAAGTATTAAAGCATCAAAAGATGGTATCTTAAAACAAGTTGTACCTGAATATGAAAATTTAATGGATAACTATGAATTACTTTGGGATATTCCAAGTAATGACGGCTACTTACACTTAGTCGGTATTATGCAAAAATTCGTGGATCAAGCGATCTCTGCAAACACAAACTATGATCCAAAACGTTTTGAAGACGGCAAAGTACCAATGAAAGTGTTGTTAAAAGATTTATTAACCGCTTACAAATACGGTTTAAAAACCCTTTACTATCAAAATACCCGCGACGGTGCCGAAGATGTTCAAGAAGATCTTGATGACGGCTGTGCTGGTGGGGCTTGTAAGATTTAACTGGAGGTAGAATATGCTAATTACGGTAGATTTTGGCTCAAATATGGAAAAACTATATTCTAAAGAATATTTATTGGATTTTCTTTTCAATGCATCATCATTACTACAAAATGAACATCCAAATATTAAATTAGAACTATATTCCCCCACTCGAGATATAAACAAGCCTTTGTTGGCCTCTATATACATAGAGGTTTCAAAAGGAGTCAAGGTGGTTAGAGACGATACTGAATATGAAATTGGTTGGGAGCTCCAAAATTTATGGAAAAATTACACTAAAAAAAATCCCATCCAATAGCGCAAGCGTCCACGTTTGTGCTAAGTAAATAGACAAAGGCACAAGTGAATACGCTTGCGCCAGTATGAAAAAACGTTTAAAAAACTGACCGCACTTTACTCATAAAATTAAAGGACAAACAAAAATGGCATACACCACTTTCTCACAAAACAAAAACGACCAATTAAAAGAACCGATGTTCTTTGGTCAAAACGTTAATGTTGCGCGTTACGATCAACAAAAATACGAGACTTTTGAGAAGCTGATTGAAAAACAACTTTCTTTTTTCTGGCGTCCAGAAGAAGTAGATGTATCGCAAGACCGTATCGACTACGCAGCATTGCCTGAACACGAAAAACACATCTTCATCAGCAACTTAAAATATCAAACCTTATTGGATTCTATTCAAGGTCGTAGCCCGAACGTGGCATTATTGCCTTTAGTGTCGATTCCTGAATTAGAAACTTGGATTGAAACTTGGACATTCTCTGAAACCATCCACTCTCGCTCTTACACACATATTATTCGTAATATTGTGAACGATCCTTCTATCGTATTTGATGACATCGTAACTAACGAAGAAATCATCAAACGTGCACAAGATATTTCATCTTACTACGATGATTTAATCCGTGATAGCCAACTTTATGGCTTATACGGCGAAGGCACTTATACCGTAGATGGCAAAGAATGCGTCGTAACTTTACGTAGTTTGAAAAAACAACTTTACCTTTGCCTAATGAGCGTGAATGCACTTGAAGCAATTCGTTTCTACGTTTCTTTCGCTTGTTCATTTGCTTTTGCTGAACGTCGTTTAATGGAAGGGAATGCAAAAATTATTAAATTTATCGCACGTGATGAAGCCTTGCATTTAACAGGTACACAGCATATTTTAAATATTATGGCTGCAGGTCAAGACGATCCTGAAATGGCAGAAATTGCGGAAGAATGTAAACAAGAAGCCTATGATTTATTTGTTGCAGCGGCAGAACAAGAAAAAGCTTGGGCTGATTATCTATTTAAAGACGGTTCTATGATCGGCCTCAACAGAGATATTTTAGTTCAATACGTAGAATATATTACTAATATCCGTATGCAAGCTGTTGGATTGCCACTACCATTCCAAACACGTTCAAATCCAATTCCTTGGATTAACGCTTGGTTAGTGTCAGATAACGTACAGGTTGCACCACAAGAAGTAGAAGTAAGCTCTTATCTTGTAGGTCAAATTGACTCAAAAGTTGATACGAATGATTTTGACGATTTTTCTCTCTAATTAAAAACACATAAAAAACTAACCGCACTTTGGAATATTCTTTTTAAATATTTAAAGTGCGGTTAATTTTTTATTCATTTTAAAAGGCTTTCTAACACAGAAAGCCTTTTATTTCTTAGATTTCTAATAACAATCTTGTTGGATCTTCCAATAATTCTTTAATCGTTACCAAGAAACCAACAGATTCACGGCCGTCAATTAAACGATGATCGTAAGATAAAGCAAGGTACATCATAGGATGAATCACAACTTGACCATTAAGCGCAATCGGGCGTTCTTTAATAGCGTGCATTCCTAAAATCGCACTTTGTGGTGGATTGATAATTGGAGTGGACATAAGAGAACCGAACACGCCACCATTTGTAATAGTAAAATTGCCGCCAGTAAGATCTTCTACTGTTAATTTGCCATCACGACCTTTTTCAGCTAATGCTTTAATTTGTTTTTCGATCTCTGCCATACTGAGCTTATCGCAATCACGAAGCACTGGTGTGACTAATCCACGTGGTGTTGAAACTGCAATACTAATATCAAAATAGTTATGGTAAACAACATCATCCCCATCAATAGAAGCATTCACTTCAGGATAACGTTTTAATGCTTCCACAACCGCTTTAATATAAAAAGACATAAAGCCTAAACGGACACCATACTGTTTTTCAAATTTTTCGCCGTAGGTTTTACGCAAAGTCATTATCGGCTGCATATCCACTTCATTGAAAGTAGTAAGCATTGCTGTACTATTTTTGGCTTCAAGTAAACGTTCAGCAATACGTTTACGCAAACGGGTCATTGGCACACGTTTTTCAGAACGTGCGCTATAAGCCACCGTACTAATTGTATTTTGCTCAGTGGCAGCTTCTTGTTTCACTTGCTGTGCTTGTCGTTTTGCAATTTCACGTTCAATATCTTCACGTGTTAAACGACCACCCACACCCGAACCTTGAATTTGATCTGCTTGTAAATCATGTTCTGCTAATAAACGACGAATTGCAGGGCTCTGATCCGCATTATGATTATGACTATTTTCAATCGCTGCATTTTGACGATCAGATGGTGTGGGTTCATTCGTTGCTTTTAACGTCGCTGAACTGACATCTCCTTCTTGAGCCGTAGAAATTTTGCCTAGCAACTGTTTACTCACCACTGTTTCGCCCTCAGCTTGAACAACTTCAGCCAGTACACCATCAGAAAGTGCGGGAACTTCTAGCACGACTTTATCCGTTTCAATTTCCACAATAACCTCATCACGTTTCACAGTATCGCCCAGTTTTTTATGCCAAGTGGCAACAGTTGCATCTGCAACTGATTCAGGTAGGTCTGGAACAAGAATTTCGATTGTCATTTTATTTTTCCTTTTCTTCTTTTTTACTATATCTTAATTATCTTGGCTCCCCTATTTACAGAGGAAAGCAAAGATAAAAACCTTTATTAAATTAACCGCACTTTAAAAACTCAACGCATCTTCCACTAACTGTTTTTGCTGTTTAGTGTGAAGCGACATATAACCCACAGCAGGCGAAGCAGAAGCTGGACGCCCTGCATATTTGAGTTTAACGGATTCTGGAATTGCTGATTCAAAATTATGTTTGCTGCAATACCAAGCCCCTTGGTTAAGTGGTTCTTCTTGGCACCATACATAATCCGTGACATGCGCATAAGGCTCAAGCGCTTTCTTCACATCCTCATGCGGGAATGGATAAAGCTGCTCAATACGAATAATCGCTACATCTTTCTGATTATTTGCACGACGTTGTTCAAGTACATCGTAATAAACTTTACCTGAACACATTACCACACGTTTTACATCTTTAGGATCAAGCTCATCAATTTCTCCGATTACCGTTTGGAAAGTTCCATTAATCAACTCGTCTAAACTGGACACTGCCAATGGATGACGTAGTAAAGATTTTGGGGAAATGGCAATCAATGGACGGCGCATTTTACGTAAAGACTGGCGGCGCAACATATGGTACACCTGTGCAGGTGTTGATGGCACGCAAACTTGCATATTTTGTTCTGCGCAAAGTTGCAAATAACGTTCAAGACGTGCGGAAGAATGTTCAGGGCCTTGTCCCTCATAGCCATGAGGCAATAACATAACTAAACCACACATTCTGCCCCATTTTTGTTCGCCAGAGCTAATAAATTGGTCGATAACAATTTGCGCACCATTAGCAAAATCGCCAAATTGCGCTTCCCAAATGGTTAAAGTTTTTGGATCTGTTGTTGCGTAGCCATATTCAAAAGCAAGAACAGATTCTTCAGAAAGTACCGAATCCCATACTTCAAAACGACCTTGATTGGCGTGTAAATGTGTTAATGGTACATACCCCGTACCATCATTTTGATTATGCACAACGGCATGACGATGGAAAAAAGTACCTCGTCCCGCATCTTCGCCTGATAAACGAACATTAACACCTTCATCAAGTAAGGTTGCATAAGCCATGGTTTCAGCCATACCCCAGTCGAGCAATTTTTCGCCTTGATACATTGCTTTACGATCATTATAGATTTTTTCTACACGAGGATGAGCACGTAAACTTTCTGGATATTCACATACACGTTTAGCAAGGGTTAAAAAACGTTCCGGTGAAAATTTGCTTTCATAAGGTGCAGTCCAATCATAGTTGAGATATTGCAACCAATCCATTTTTGCCGTATCCATTTCTCGCCATTCTGATACGACTCGATCGCCATTATCTAGCGCATCGCGATAATCATTCGCCATCTCGGTGACTTGTTCTTCAGTCATCACGCCTTCTGAAACTAAACGATCCGCATAAACTTTACGAGGGGTAGGATGTTTTTTGATGATGCTATACATCATTGGTTGAGTAGCTAATGGCTCATCAGCTTCATTATGACCATGACGGCGATAAGAAATTAAATCGATAAAAATATCTCGTTTAAATAAATTACGATATTCCACCGCCATACGCGCAGCAAATGCCACCGCTTCAGGATCATCACCATTAACATGAATAATCGGTGCTTGAATCATTTTCGCAATATCAGTGCAATACTCTGTGGAACGCGTGTCATTCGGATTAGATGTCGTAAAACCAATTTGGTTATTAATCACGATGCGAATAGTACCGCCCACACTATAACCACGGGCATTTGACATATTCAATGTTTCTTGAACAACCCCCTGTCCTGCCACAGCTGAATCTCCGTGAACAGTAATAGCAAGCACTTTGCTATGTTCTGTATCATTCATACGAGTTTGTCGAGATCGAACAGAACCAATCACAACAGGGCTTACAATTTCCAAATGAGACGGATTAAATGCCAAAGTTAAGTGAACTCGCTTATCATCTACGGCGAAATCAGAAGAAAAACCTTGATGATATTTCACATCCCCCGTACGTTCGCTGGAATGTTTACCTGCAAATTCATCGAATAAATTTTCAGGCTTTTTACCTAATACATTCACAAGCATATTCAAACGCCCACGGTGTGCCATTCCCATTACCACATCATTTCCCCCTTGACGACTAGAATGGCGAATAATTTCTTTCATCAATGGAATAAACGCATCACTTCCTTCTAAAGAAAAGCGTTTCGCCCCAGGGAATTTTGCACCGAGATAACGTTCTAAACCGTCTGCTGCCGTCAGTTCACGAAGAAAATTGACACGTTCTTCAGATGTAAAAAGCGGTTTATCTAACAGGCTTTCCATTTTACTCTGAAGCCACATTTTCTGCTCCATATCCTGCACGTGCATAAACTCCAAGCCAATTGAGCCACAATATGTTTCTTTCAACATTTGAGCTAATTCGCCAAGTTTAATGGTATCACGTTTATAAACGTAATGATTAATATTGAAAGTTTCATTGAGATCTTGTTCAGTAAAACCATGATAACGATAATCTAATTCAGGGACGGAAGATACTTTCCAACGATAATAATTGAGGGGATCGAGATTAGCCTCTAAATGGCCTCGAAAACGATAGGCATTGATAAATTGTAGAACTTTCACCAATTTTGCACCAGCTGCAGGATCTATCACTGTCACCGCTTCATTATGATTTTCTCTCGCTAAACGACGAAAATAATCTCGCACTGGAGTATGGGGCTGTTCAAGTGCGGTGGTTTTTGGCAAAGAATCAAAGGTTTTTCGCCAGCTTTCCTCCACCGACTGTGGATCACTCAAATAGCTTTCATAAAGTTCTTCTATATAAGATTGATTTGCACCGCCTAATGCTGTGCTGGCTAACCAATCATCAAACGCCTTGTTTTGCTGCATAATTACCTCTTTATTATGATATTTGAAGCAATATTTTCGCTCCATTTTTTACGCATTATACATAGGATTGCAACGGAAATAAGCCTCTTATCAGAAATTGTTACAAATTTGTGATCTAGTTCAAACTCTTTAGATTTCAAACAATAAAAAACCGCACTTCATCTCTTAAACAAAGTGCGGTTATTTTTACTTGTGTTTTTAAAACTTCAACGTATTACCACATACATCCTACGCTTGCTCCACCGCCAGAATAGCCACTTGATGAAAGAGCTGCGTTTTGCCTTTTTCTAACTTTTTCACTCTGCATCACCATTCACTTTACCATAGACAGGCTTCCACGTAGGAGTTGCAGCAAAAGATTGAACAGAATAAAAAGAAGTGGAAATAAGTAGACTGATTAAAGAAAGGCGGATTAGACTATTTTGCTTGCTTAATGATTTTCATTGTTTTGCTCCTTTGTCAAGAAAATAATTAAGGGCGTTGGTTGTAACAGAAAATAATTTCAAAAATGTGAGCTACTTCACATTTTGGAAATTAAATAAAAAACGTGGAAAAAATTTACCGCACTTTTAGGCTAATTGATCATTTATTTTGCACTTGATTGATCAATAACCTCCAAGAATTTAGGATTTAAGATTTAGGATTTAAAAATGGATTGCTCCGCTTTTCTTGCCCAATGGTTGTGTAAGATCCGTGTCCAGCGATAATAATAATATCGTCATTTAATGGGAGTAATTTTGTTCGAATTGAAGAAATCAATGTTTCATAATCCCCGCGAGGGAAATCGGTACGACCAATTCCGCCTTGAAATAATACATCGCCTGTAAATGCCACTTTTTTCTCATGTTCAATAAAACCAATATGCCCAGGTGTATGCCCTGGTAAATGTAAAATCTCGAAATTAAAGCCATCTAATTTTAAAATTTCGCCCTCTTGATTAAACCAACGATCAGGCAAAAAAGCGTCAATATTTGGCAAGCCAAAACGTTGGGCTTGCACGGGTAAACTCTCAAATAAAAATTTATCTTCTTCTTGAGAACCCCAAATTTCAACGCCAAAATGTTGTTTTAATTGCATTGCAGCACCAACGTGATCTAAATGACCATGGGTAATCAAAATCACTTTGAGATTTAAATCCAGTTCTTCAATGCGTTGAATTAGGCGTTCGGCTTCGCCACCTGGGTCAATAATTGCGGCATTTTTTTCATCATCCCAAATCAAAGAACAATTTTGTTGGAATGCGGTAACGGGGATAATTTCGATATTCATTTTTAATCCTTATAATCGATAAAACTGTTGAGTATTCAAAAGCATTTGCTTTTGAACAGAATGTAATGGCAAAGACTTTAATTCAGCTAGTTTTTGCAAGACTGCCAATAATTGTTCAGAAATGCCCGCACGTTCAAATCCCTCGTGTTGCCAAGGGCTATCCGTTTCAATCATCAAGCGATTTAAGGGTAAATGTTGTGCGACATATTGGGTTTTAGGGTTCCATAAAATATCAGGGGTTAGGCTTGCAAAATAGGGTGTAGAGAAAAATTTCTGAAAAGATTTTTCATCTGTCTTAAACCAGTGAAAATGAGCCCGTTGAATTTTGTGTTTCTGCAATAATTCAAGGGCAATTTCTACATCGTTATGTACAATATGCAAATTTAACGGTAAATCCCATTTTTTTGCTATCAGAATAAAGCGTTCAAGTAATTCAATGTAAGGCACGTAATCTAAATTCGGATTTTCTCGTTTAGAATAATGTGGCAACCCCACCTCGCCAATCCCAGAAATCGATGAATGATGTTCATCAATCCATTGAAATAATTCTTTTTGTTCTTCTAAACTAGGTAATTGCTGTTCAGGATGAAAACCAGCTGCAAAATAAAGTTTCTTTGGGTAAGTCTGTTTTAAATTCAGCAGTTTTTTAGCACTGTTGAGATTAGTACTCACCGCAAGCATACCTATAATCTTTGAATGAGCAAGTATTTGCTGAATATTCTCGTCAGAGAGTTGGTCTAAATGAAGATGGCTGTCAAATAACATTTCTTTTCCAATGAAAAACCGCACAAAAGTGCGGTTAATTTTACATTTGTTTTACACGCCTTTCCAAGTTCTCACAGGGCCTGTATCTACGTGAATGAAATTACTGGTTGGATAATAACCCACGCCACCATTTCGCAGACTTTCCGCAGAAGATTTCACTTTAATCAAAGGCACACCTGCAATACGAAAATCAATGGCTTTTCCTTTAATGTGATAACTATTTTTCGCTACGCCACGACTTTGGCGACGACGCATTGCATTAGTAGAGGCTGAACGATAACCACAAATTACTTCAATTTCAGCATTGCGTAAGCCTAAATTAGTTTGGATATTATAAAATTTCTGGAATAAATTTGGATCCATTTTATGCACTTGATTTGTCCTTTTATCACGCATTAAATAATCCAATTTTTTTAACATCGCAGGCGAAAAACCTTTTGCTAAAGAAAACTCGCCACTTAATCTTTCGCCCGTATTAATGTTGCGGAAAGTTAAAATACGAGGTTTAGGTGTTGAAACCATTGCTAATACAGAATTTGGTAAAATAGATATTCCTAACGCAATACCGCCCAGCGATAACCATTTTCGTTTATTCTGATCCACATAATTCATTATAGCTCCCTTATTTTATTGAAGATATTTTTTTACGAGATCCCAATTAATCTCAGCAAGATTAATCTGACGATCATAACCATAAATATCAGGTAAATTTACAATATTTCCGTTTTCAATCCACGCTGTAACATAATATAAAAAAACAGGATTATCCGAGCGTATCGGCGCAGAAGTGGTTTTTTTACTTGCTAATACTGTATTTTTTCGAGTTTCTGTCCAACCTGCTTCTTTTAATAAAATACTTGCCAATTGATCAGATTTTTCAACACGCACACAACCAGAACTTAACGCTCGATTTTTACGATTAAACAATCCGCGATTTGGCGTATCGTGTAAATAAATTGCATCAGAACTTGGCATATTAAATTTATAATTACCTAACGCACTATCGCCAGCCGCTTGTCGAACTCGATAAGGAAATTTATTACCAATAGATTCCCAATCAATAGAAGCAGGATCAACAACATTGCCTTGATTATCTAAAATTGAATAATTATGCTCCGTAATATAATTTGGATCGGCTTTCATTTTTGGCAATAAATCTTCATTAATTAAGCGAATTGGCGCATTCCAAGGTGGATTTACAACCACATTACTTAATTTGCTATACATTACAGGTGTCCTGCGCGAATCTGTGCCAACAATTACCCGAGATTCTAAAATTAAATCGCCATCACGATAATACTGTAATTTATAGCTTGGAATATTCACAAAAATTCCATTATGAAAATCAGGAATCACACGTAAACGCTGTGCATTCATTGCCAATTTTTGAGCAATATTTGATTCTTTAGAAGTCGGAATAAACATCGGCAATGATTGAACTGTTTGGCGATATAAATGATTTTCTCCCGCTAAACTTTGTATGAAATCAAGAAGTTGATTATTTTCCACCGCACTTAACCAGCGTTGAATATGATCATTTTCAGGCTGTTGTGCTTGATACTGAGCAGATGAATACAACCAATTAGATGCTTGAGAACGAACATTTTGTGTGTAATATAAGTAATCTAACAAAATATCACTTAATAACACATCATAAACCAATCCGCCTTGTTGTTCTACCAATGCCAATGTTTCTAGTGAAGTTGCCGACGATTTTGAAATACCGCTTGCCACCATTGCCGCATAATCACGTAACAATTGACGAGCTGCCGCATTGTCAGTCCATAACGGGGCATATTTACGAGAAGCATATAAACGCGCGAGTAAAGGCTTAAATTGTAACTTATGATCACCTATTTCGTGTGTTAGCGTCATATTAAGCAATGTTTGTTTTTCTTCCGTTAAACGTTGCTGATCCGCATAAATGGCTTCTTCAAGCTCTTTTCTTTCTGCGAATGACAAATGGGAAAGATTAATGCCGTACAATGATTTAGATTGGTCATTTTTGCTCAAACCTACTAAAACACAACCCGACATCATCATAGATAATGATAAGGCGAATAATGATAACTTTAAGGTGCTTTTAAACACTACCATTTCCTAAACCTTTATTAAAATCACCGCACTTGTTGCTTTTCTCAAACAAAGTGCGGTCAAAACCATTTAGTATTTATTTTTTACTTTCCGTTTTTGCTTCGGATAGGCCGTTTGCTTGATTAATTTTCTGATCTGAATTAAAAATAACGAAATCAGCTGCTATTTTTTCAGCTTCTTTTAAGAAGAAATCTGGTACTTCGTAATCTTTCGGCAAATCATCAATATCTTTCAATGCTTTCTTACCCTCACGTTTAAAACGTTCGTTCAAATCTTTTAAACGTCTTGCATCATCTTTATCATTCTCTGCTTTACGCATTTTATAATTCAATGATAGAAATTTTCGATCTCGGCGTTCATTTCGCACTTTCAATTCTTCATTCAATGCAACAAATTCAGGATCTTTAGCAATACGAGCAAGATGTTTTTCATTTAGAATATTTACTGCATTATCAATATAATCGATATTTCCTACTTCCATATAACTCGCTGATGGGATTTTATCCCAAGCAAGCGCATTATCTTCTTTATCTTCCCCATATTCTTTCGAATCTATAATTTCGGGGAAATTAATATCGGCTGCAACACCTTTTAATTGGGTTGAACCACCATTAATACGATAAAATTTTTGAATAGTATATTGCAAAACACCCAACGGGCTCTGATCTAAATCATAGATAAAATTTAACGAACGACTCTGTTGCACCGTACCTTTACCAAAAGTATTTTGCCCGATGATAATACCTCGACGATAATCTTGCATTGCTGCAGCAAAAATTTCTGATGCGGAAGCACTGTAACGATTAATCATCACAAATAATAACCCCTTATATTGTTGCGTAGCATCATCATCTTCATGAACACGAATACGCTGATAAGCATCGCGAACCTGCACAACAGGGCCATCGGCAATAAATAAACCACTTAACGCCACCGCTTCCGTTAATGCACCACCGCCATTTTCACGTAAATCAACAATAAGAGCCTCAGCTTTTTGATTTTCTAATTTAACCAGTAGTTTTTTGACATCTTCGGTTAATCCAATATAAAAACTTGGAATTTTTATTACCGCAATGTTTTTTCCTGACACTTTTTCAAAGGTTAGTTTAGCAGCTTGATCTTCAATACGGACTTTATCACGAACCAAAGTAATAATACGTGATTTTCCCCCTTTAGCAGGCTCAATTTCTAAGCGAACTTTAGTGCCTTTTTTCCCTTTAATTTTTTCTACCAAATCTTCTAAACGCCAACCAACAACGTCTTCAATATCGCCTGTTGCTTGCCCAACACCAATGATTTTATCCCCAGGATGCAGCTTTTTACTACGTTCCGCTGGCGCACCAGGTACAAGAGATTTGATGCTAATTTCATCATCTTCTGATTGTAAAGTAGTCCCAATGCCTTCCAAAGAAAGATTTATACTTTCATTAAAACTTTTTGCTGTTCTTGGGGAAAGATAACTGGTGTGAGGATCAATTTCACGCGCAAAAGCATTCAAATAAATTTGAACAATATCGTCTGCTTTTGTTTGCGTTAAACGACGAATGGCTAAATTATAGCGTTTTGTAAGCTTTGCTTTGATTTCTGACCATTTTTTATCTTTTAATTTAAGATTAATAATGTCATTTTTTACACGAGCATCCCAAAGTTTATTCGCATCAGCTTCAGTTTGTGGCGCAGCCGCTTTTTCACGATCAATTTCAATTTGATCTTGACCATTTAAATCAGGCTCTTTATCTAATAAAGATAACGCATAAGTATAACGTTCATAGCGACGTTTCATCATTACATCATAAATGTCAAACGCCGCAGAAAGATCGCCTTGACTCAACTGTTCATCTAACTTAGTACCATATTTTTGACGAAGTTCGTCTATATCAGACTGCAAAAAAGTATTGTGGCTAAAATCTAAATTTTTAATATAACGATCAAAAATTTTCTCGGAAAAATCATCATCTAATTTAATCTTACGATAATGGGATTGAGTTAATCTTGTCGTTGCACGCTTAGTTGCCAACTGGCTTTCTTCACTTATCGCTGGAATACTAATGTCACTTGGTTTTAATGTAGGTTGTACAGCAAATGCAGGAATTGCACTGCTCAAACACACCGATAACCACGCATAACAAATCACATTTTTTGACATTTTAAATTTCATAACCATTTCCGAGTCAATTTTTATTTATTAAGCAAATAAACGATCTGCAGCAACGTTCATAATCAAACCATTTTCAAGTTCAACACGTGCTGAATCTTTTAATACTTCTACCACTGTTGCTTTTTTAGCATTATCTCCAGCTTTAACTTTCACAACAGAACCAACAGAAATTTGTGAAAAATCAACCGCACTTAGTGATAATTTACTCTCTTTTTTAAGGTTTTTATTCGCAGGTTTACGCGGATGCTTTTTTTGTTGTGCTTTTTTAGCTGCAGCTTCTGCTTTACGTTTTTCCGCAAAACGCGCTTTCGCTTCAGCAAGTTGCTGTGCAGCGTGAGCAACGTGTTCTGCATCTAATACACCCGCAGGATTACCCTGTAAATCAACACGCACTGCACCTTCACGACAGCCATATAAATAACGCCAATTTGATGTGTATTGGCGAAGAGCCTGACGCAATTGGGTTTTACTTACGCGTTCATCATCTTGTAATGCTTCAGCTAAATCTTGAAATAAACCTATTTTTAATGGTTTTGCTTCGCCCTCTAAAACAAAGCAAAGAGGAAATTTTTCTGCTAAATAAGTAATGATAGCTTTTGCGTTGGTTAATTTTTGCACTTCCGTTTGCACATCTGTAACTTGAGATGATAATTGTGTGTCAGTCATAGTTATATCCTTGAGGCTATTAATAAAATAAAGATTTGCCTAGTTTATCGCACTTTTTACAAAATTAACAACGGATCCCGTTATGCTGAATAAATTTCACACAAAAATAACGCCAAGACTTCACAAATACGTTAAAACAACGATAGAATGGCACGTTTTTGATTTATAAAGAAAGACCACAAGCGTGCCTAAAACAAAGCTAACTTCGCCTCCATTTAAAATTTTAAAATGCACAGAATGTGATGCTTGCATTAACGTGCCTTCTATTCTTCAATCAAATGAACAAGCCGAATGCCCACGTTGTCATCATCTATTAGAAAGTGGTACGAGGTGGTCATTACATCGTTGTGCAATGATTGCATTATCTATTTTGATATTAATGCCCTTTTCCTTGAACTACCCCTTATTAAGTTTACATTTATTAGGCATTAAAATTGACGCCTCTATTTGGGATGGCATTTGGAAAATGGCAGTAGGTGGTTATGAATATACCGCGTTTATGATCTTTATTTGTGCCGTAGTAATGCCGATTACTTTTGCACTTTTAGTTATTATGCTTTGGCTGGCTAAGATTTTTCAGATAAAACCACGTAGTGTTTTACTATTTCTTGGTTACATTAAAGCTTGGGTAATGTTTGATGTTTATTTAGTGGCACTCGGAGTAACCATATTTAAAGTACGCGAATATGCAACATTAGAAATTAATATTTATTTAATTCCTTTTATTTTTACCGCACTTTTAACCACACTGCTTTTTATCAAACTTAATCTTTCCGCCTTGTGGCAGGAATTTTATCCTGAATGTACTCCAGTTTATACAAAACAAGCTGTTGAATTATGTCCTGCTTGCCATTACACCTTTACGCAAAAATCTATCCATTACGATCATCAACAAAAAATTTGTTGTCCCCGCTGCCAGTCGCCTCTTAATACATCGGATAAGCTAAAATTACAAGCGACTTGGGCAACCTTAATTGCAGGGATTATTATGCTTTTTCCTGCAAATTTATTACCTATATCTGGCATTTATTTAACAGGTGCATTATCTGAAGATACGTTAATTTCTGGGGTTATTTCATTTGTTAAATCAGGTAGTTATTTTGTTGCTTTTGTTGTGTTTTTTGCCAGTATTTTCGTGCCTATCAGCAAAATTTTTATTATGCTTTACTTACTTGCTTGCGTGCATTTTAAATGGCAACATTCTATTAAATGGCAAATGCGTTTATTGCATCTAGTACATTTTGTTGGACGCTGGTCTATGCTTGATTTATTTGTATTAGCCTTAATGATGTCGCTTGTCACACGCGGAGAAATCATTAATTTTACCGTAGGTCCAGGCGCATTTTATTTTGGTGCAGCCGTATTTTGCACGATGCTTTCCACCTCACAATTTGATAGCAAATTAATTTGGAAAATTTATGACAGAGAAAAATAATTCCTCCTCAATAGAAGAAAAATATCAAGAAATAACAGCGAACTTACGTAAAACAAAACGCATTTCGCCTTTTTGGCTATTGCCTTTTATCGCATTATGTATCGGGGCAATTTTATTCTTTCAAATTGTGAAAGAACGCGGTACTAGCATTACAATTACTTTTGCTAATGGTTCTGGCATTGTGGCAGATAAAACTCAAATTCGTTATCAAGGATTACAAATTGGCATAGTAAAAGAAGTTCATTTCACTGATAACCTACAAAAAGTAGAAGTTATTGCAAATATCAATCCTGAGGCTTCAAATATTTTACGTGAAGACACAAAATTTTGGCTTGTACAACCAAATGTTTCCCTTGCAGGCATTTCAGGATTAGATTCTCTCGTGTCAGGTAATTACATCACTCTTCAACCGGGTGATGGCGATCGTGAAGATGAATTTATAGCAGAAGAACAAGGGCCTATTGCGCAAGTTTCAGCAGGAGACTTGTTGATCCACTTAATTTCTGATGATTTAGGTTCGATTTCTATTGGTGCGTCCGTGTATTTTAAAAAATTACCTGTAGGAAAAATCTATGATTACCGTATTAATAAAAACAATAAAGTAGAAATAGATGTGGTCATTGATAAAGCCTATGCCAAGTTTGTGAAAAAAGATTCACGCTTTTGGAATATTAGTGGCATTAACGCTAATATTAGCCCGTCAGGCTTAAATCTAAATGTAGAAAGTTTAAATGCCGTTGTACAGGGGGCGGTTTCTTTTGACTCTCCAGCTGACAGCCCAAAAGCAGATGAAAATAGTCATTTCACGCTCTATACCAATTTAAAAGCGGCTAAACGTGGGATTGAAATTAAGATAACTATTCCTGCCTCTACCGCTCTTATTGCAGGGCAAACGGAAGTTTATTCTCAAGATAATGCTATAGGGATTCTCGCCAAGCTAAGTGCGGTGGAAAATAACGATGAAATTTTAGAAGGCAGTTTATTGATCGATCCAAACCAAGCCTCTTTGTTTAAAGCAAATAGTAAAATTGTCCTACGCAATAAAAAAATGGATCTAGGCAATTTAGCAGAACCAAAAAAATTCTTTCGTGACGAATATTTTGATGTGATTGCGGGAGACGGCGAAACTAAACATCAATTTAACGTGATTAAAGAAAATGAATTATTACTCAATGCACCTAACACGTTAGTTTTAACCCTCACTGCGCCAGAGAATTACGGCGTCAGCGAAGGGCAAAATGTGTTTTATAACAATATGATAATTGGGCAAATTGTTTCACAAACAATTGATGTAAATGGCGTGCAATTTAAAGCAGCAATTGCCTCTGAATACCGTAATTTAATTCACGAAGATACTCAATTTGTGGCTGCAACCAATTTCGATATAAGCATTGGATTAGATGGATTGCGTTTTGAATCCGCGACACCAGAAAAATGGTTACAAGGTGGTGTTCGAGTACTAACAAAACAAGCTCAGGGAAAAGCTAAAACCAGTTATCCACTTTATCAAAATATTAGCAATGCAGAACACGGTATCACAGGCGATATTCTTACGCCAACAATAACCTTACATACCCAAACATTACCAAGTATTGATAAAGGCTCTCTCGTCCTATATCGTCAATTTGAAGTAGGAAAAATTTTAAGTATTAAACCTAAAACGAATAGCTTTGATGTAGAAATTTATATTTATCCTGCCTATCAACATTTATTGACAAATAAAAGCCGTTTTTGGGTAGAAAGTGCGGCGAAGATTGATGTCACACCGAAAGGCATTAGTATTCAAGCAACACCACTTGCACGTTCCTTAAAAGGGGCGATTAGCTTTGATAATGGTGGTTCAGGCAATAATCGAACACTTTATGCAAATGAAAGCTATGCAAAATCTATCGGGTTTGTCATCACGTTAATCACAGATGATGCAACTAATCTTAGCAAAGGAATGAATCTGCGTTATTTAGGCTTAGATGTGGGGCAAATTGACAGCATTCAGCTTGATGCAAAAGCGAAACGCATCACTGCAAAAGCCCTAATAAATCCAAATTATATGAATATAATTGCAAAAGAAGGTTCTCACTTTACGATAATCTCGCCACAAATTTCAGCAGGTGGAATAGATAACCTTGATAGTTTATTACAACCTTATATTGATATTGAAATTGGTAATGGCAACACAAAAACACAATTTAATTTAGCGCAAACGGCACCACAACGTAATAAATTTAGCAATGGCACACCGTTTATTTTAGAAACGCGTGATGCGATGAATTTAAGTGAAGGTTCGCCAATTCTTTATCGAGGTGTAGAAGTTGGCACAGTGAAAAAATTTGAACTTAATAGTCTTGGTGATCGTGTATTAGTGCATATTACAATTATGCCGAAATATAGCCATCTTGTTCGACAAAACACAGAATTTTGGATCGCATCAGGCTACGACTTTAGCTTAGGCTGGAAAGGTGCAGTATTTAATACGGGTAGTGTTCAGCAGTTGCTAAAAGGTGGGATTTCTTTCTCCACGCCAGCAGAAAAAGAAATTCAACCGCAAGCACAGCCCAACAAACGTTTCTTGCTTCAAATAAACCGCCCTGAAGAAGTGCAAACTTGGGGAAGTGGTGCGTTATCAAAATAACATAAATGAAAATATTTAATCTGCACCTTAATGAATTAGGGTGCAGGTAAGCGATTACCATTTTTCTAATGCTTCTTTATCGCTCTCTCTTGCTTCAATCCAACGCTCGCCTTGATTGGTTTGTTCTTTTTTCCAGAACGGAGCTTTGGATTTTAAAAAATCCATAATAAATTCATTAGCGTGGTAAGCATCTCCACGATGTGCGGAGCTTACCCCTACCAACACAATTTCATCACCAGTTTGTAAAAGCCCAATACGATGAATTACCGATACACGTTGAATATCCCAACGCGCTTTCGCTTGTGCAACAATTTCATTCAACGCTTTTTCAGTCATTGTGGGATAATGTTCTAAATACAAACTAGATACTGCATCGCCTAAATTAAGATCGCGTACTTTACCAACAAATATAACCGTTGCACCAACCGAATGTAGCTCAGAAAGCCATTGATAAACGGCATTTTGATCAAAAGGCTGTTCTTGTACCGAAATTTGAATATCCGTCATTTAGCCCCCTGTTACTGGTGGGAAAAAGGCAATTTCATCGCCATTTTTTACCGCACTTTCTAAAGGCATTAAGGTTTGATTAATTGCCACTAAAAGCTTCCCTTTTTCTAACGCTAACGCCCATCTATCGCCTTTTTGAGCAAGGTATTCACGCACCGCATCTGCTGTCGCAAAATCATCTTCTAATTGAATGGCATCAACGCCAATTAATTCACGAGTTTGAGCAAAAAATAAAACATTTAACATCTTATTTTTCCTCCGCAATAAAATGGCTTGATTTTCCACCGCTCTTTTCTAACAAACGAACTTGCTCAATCACAATGTCTTTCTGCACCGCTTTACACATATCGTAAATGGTTAAGGCTGCTACGCTTGCGGCAGTTAGTGCTTCCATTTCTACGCCAGTTTTCCCCGTCAATTTGCAAAGAGATTGAATACGAACTTGATTAGTTTCAAGTAATGGTTCTAAATTTACTTCCACTTTAGAAAGTAACAACGGATGGCAAAGCGGGATAAGCTCCCAAGTACGTTTTGCTGCTTGAATGCCTGCAATACGAGCAGTAGCAAATACATCGCCTTTGTGATGTTTACCTTCCACGATCATAGCAAGGGTTTCTTTAGACATGGTAACGATAGCTTCAGCACGGGCTTCACGAACGGTTTCCGCTTTAGCAGAAACATCCACCATATTGGCTTCGCCTTGAGAATTGATATGTGTAAATGTAGTCATAATATGATAAAAGTGCGGTTAAAATATTAAATGTTTTAAATAAGCGACAAAGGAAAGCAGATGAATATTACCATTCATCTCACTTTGCTTTTAGCCACCGATAGACGCTAAATGATTTCTTACACCAGTATCGCCGATATGCAAATAATGATGTTCACGTTTGCCTTGCAGTGCGGCAAAAATACGCGCTTGTAAAATAGCTTGCTGTTCGTGTGACTGCAATAAATCACGTAATTCAATGCCTTCTTCGCCGAATAAACAAAGATGAAGTTTGCCCTTCGCTGACACTCTTAAACGATTGCAACTTGCGCAAAAATTCTTTTCATAAGGCATAATTAAACCAATTTCGCCCGCATAATCAGGATGTGTAAAGACTTTAGCAGGGCCATCAGTGTGGGATTTATGCTGTAATGTCCAACCATTTTTCAGCAATTTATCCGCTAAGACTTGTCCAGAAAGATGGTATCTATCAAAGAAACTATCCATTTCGCCCGTTTGCATTAACTCAATAAAGCGCATTTGAATTGGGCGATGTTTTACCCAAGCAAGGAATTGCTCAAACTCTTTGTCATTCAGATTTTTCATTAAAACTGAATTAACTTTGACTTTGTTATAGCCCACTTCAAATGCCCGATCAATACCACGCATCACGTCATTAAATTTATTGATACCCGTAATTTGATGGAACATTTTTGGATCAAGACTATCCACGCTGACATTAATAGACGTAATTCCTGCTTGCTTCCAATCAGCCACATCTTTTGCCATGCGATATCCGTTTGTCGTAACGGCTAATTGACGAATGCCCTCAATGTTAGCAATGCTTTCAGCAATGGAAATAAAATCTTTACGTAAAGTTGGTTCGCCACCTGTTAAACGGATTTTTTCTGTACCCATTTCAGCAAACGCTTGAGCAAGATGGGTAATTTCTTTTAAAGTTAAGAAACTTGGTTTGTTAGCTTCGGGTTGATAACCATCAGGTAAACAATAAGTACAACGAAAATTACACTGATCGGTAATCGACAGTCGTAGATAGTAATATTGGCGTTGGAAAGGATCGACTAAACGAGACTCTCCTACGTTCTTGATAGGAATGGATTGCATTTTACACCTTTCTAAATATGGAGAGGATAAACCGTTTCCAGCGTATCCCTGAATAACACACGGCGTTATTGGCTTGTCGCCGTATTTCGATGAAACTTAGGCTAAACAAGCTCGGAGTTATGCGTTAAATTTGATTTGTCGTCATTCTAAAAGATTTCACTTTATAAACACAATCAATAATATTGATGAAAATCAGTATTTTCCTAAATTCTTAAAAATCAATTATATAAAAAAATACATAATGAATTTAAAGCTGGTTCATTAGTGATAATTAATCCTATTTATATGAATAACTATAAATTTTGAGCTGATTATTATGAGGTATTTTTATTGATTTAAATCATAATTTAATCAATAAATAAATCTCTCTACTTTTCATAATCAGAAAAATATCCTACCATTTTTATCGGATTTATTTTTACTTAATCAATATAGGAGTGATTTATGTCTTTTGCCCAACAAAAACTTAGCGAACTCGCTGTTTCAATTCCAGGTGCAACTAAAATTTTTCGTGAATATGATTTAGATTTTTGCTGCGGAGGTTCTGTATTATTAGAAGTCGCAACACAACGAAAGAATCTTAACCTTACTGAAATTGAAAAACGTTTAACTGATTTACAACAAAGTACAGCAGAAAATAATGATAAAGATTGGACTTCGGCATCTTATGCGGAGATGATCGATCACATTATTACTCGTTTTCATAATCGCCACCGTGAACAACTCCCTGAATTAATTACATTGGCGGAGAAAGTAGAAAATGTACATGGTGATCGTGATGACTGTCCTATAGGCGTAGTCGCACAGTTAGAAAAAATTTATGCTGAACTTAGCCAGCATTTAATGAAAGAAGAACAAATTTTGTTCCCAATGATCAAAATGGGGAATTATGCTATGGCCTCAATGCCAATTCGTGTAATGAAAATGGAACACGATGAAGCGGGACAAGATGTGGAAGTGATCAAATCGCTTACTAATAACTGCACACCACCTGCAGATGCTTGTTTCAGTTGGAAAGCCTTATATAGCGGTATTAATGAATTTATTGATGATTTAATGCACCATATTCATTTGGAAAATAATATTTTATTTCCACGTGTATTAAACGAAAAATAATTTAATATTCGTCAAAAAATAACCGCACTTTAATCTATTCCGAAAAACAAACTACTAAAGTGCGGTCATTTCCACAAAAATTTTGAGTTGGTCGATAAGCCGAGTTCTGTCGTGGACAATCATTCCTCTAGACGACAAATTACTCTGCCGCTCAAGCAACCTACCCGAACTCTGGACGGGCCACCCATTGAGTTCCTATTTGGTCTTGCTACGAGTGGAGTTTACCCTGCTGCCAACCGTTACCGGAGGCACGGTGCGCTCTTACCGCACCCTTTCACCCTTACCGTTTACACGGCGGTCTGCTCTCTGTTGCACTGGTCGTCGGCTCACGCCGCCCGGACGTTATCCGGCACTCTGCCCTGTGTAGCTCGGACTTTCCTCTCGTTTACTTGTCCCACTAGGTCGTATAAATACGGTTAAGGGCTTCAATAAACCAGCGATTGTCTAACCAACTCGGCGCGTAGTATAGGGGCAATCATTAGTGCGGTCAATAAAATCCCCAATTTTTAGATATTGCTCATCAATCTTATAAACAATAATGCCTAATTTTTCATTCGTATTTTTTTATGATTTCGCTAAAATAACGCCAATTTCAACCGCACTTTTAGGAAGAAAAATGAACTATCTAAAAATTGCACAGAATTCCCTTTCTGTGGAAAGCAACGCGCTTTTGCAACTCAGCCAACGTTTAGGCGAGGATTTTAATCAAGTCGTGGATTTAATCCTTGCTTGCAAAGGTCGATTAGTCATCGGCGGAATAGGGAAATCCGGTTTAATTGGGAAAAAAATGGTGGCTACCTTTGCCTCTACTGGCACACCAAGTTTCTTTTTACATCCAACAGAAGCCTTTCACGGCGATTTAGGTATGTTAAAACCAATTGATATTGTGATGTTAATTTCCTATAGCGGCGAAACCGATGACGTCAATAAACTAATTCCAAGTTTAAAAAATTTTGGTAATAAAATTATTGCCGTGACGAGCAATAAAAATTCCACGCTCGCACGTCACGCAGATTATGTTTTAGATATTACTGTTGAGCGTGAAGTCTGTCCAAATAATCTCGCGCCAACAACCTCCGCACTTGTCACGCTTGCCCTTGGCGATGCACTCGCCGTATCGCTTATTACGGCACGCAATTTCCAACCTGCGGATTTTGCCAAATTCCATCCAGGTGGCAGTCTTGGTCGTCGTTTATTATGTAAAGTGAAAGATCAAATGCAAACTCGCCTACCAACAATTTTACCGACCACCAATTTTACTGACTGCCTCACAGTCATGAATGAAGGGCGAATGGGCGTTGCCTTGGTGATGGAAAATGAGCAACTTAAAGGCATTATCACGGATGGCGATATTCGCCGCGCGCTTACCGCCAATGGTGCAGAAACGTTGAATAAAACAGCCAAAGACTTTATGACAAGTTCACCAAAAACCATTCATCAAGACGAATTTTTATCCAAAGCAGAAGACTTTATGAAAGCGAAAAAAATTCACTCGCTAGTGGTTGTTAATGATGAAAATCACGTAGTGGGTTTAGTGGAATTTTCAAGCTAAGGAATTTCAATGCAACAAAAACTAGAAAATATTAAATTTGTTATTACTGATGTAGATGGTGTACTTACCGACGGACAACTTCATTATGATGCCAATGGCGAAGCCATCAAAAGTTTTCATGTACGAGATGGTTTAGGCATAAAAATGCTGATGGATGCGGGTATTCAAGTGGCAGTGCTTTCTGGTCGCGACTCCCCTATTTTACGTCGTCGTATTGCCGATCTTGGTATTAAATTATTCTTTCTTGGCAAACTTGAAAAAGAAACGGCTTGTTTTGATCTGATGAAACAAGCAGGCGTCACAGCCGAGCAAACTGCTTATATTGGAGACGATAGCGTAGATCTCCCCGCCTTTGCTGTTTGTGGAACGTCTTTTGCTGTGGCGGATGCTCCTATTTATGTGAAGAATGCTGTTGATCATGTACTTTCCACCCATGGCGGAAAAGGTGCCTTCCGAGAAATGTCCGATATGATTTTACAAGCTCAGGGAAAATCCTCTGTGTTTGATACCGCCCAAGGTTTCCTAAAATCAGTGAAAAATATGGGGCAATGATAACTAATTCGTCAATGTTATTGCTTAGTAAAAACGAAGTAACCACAAACATTGCCTATTTATCGCCCACTTATTGCCCCATTAACAACTCATCTCTATCTTCTATAAATACAGTAATTTGGTCTCAACGCCGAAATTATTCAACCACTAGTAAAGTGAACTTTAGTCCTATTCAATAATACTGATTTTTGCTGTGGACTAAAATCCGCGCTACAGCGTTCTCTTAATACTAGTACAAACCCACAATAAAATATGACAAACAACAATTACAACACCTTTTTTGCAG
>NZ_KV805869.1:0-17431 GCF_001811665.1 Haemophilus sp. HMSC066A11 | reverse complement strand
TTACAACACTTCAACCTTCACTGTTATGGATAAGGACTGAAGACGATATTGTATCGGACTCAGTCCTTTTAATTTTAGTTGAATCCGTCGATGATTATAGTAATCCAAATAATCCCTTACCGCATTAACTATCTCCTCTCGTGTATTAAATTCCCGACCATAAAAGCATTTCGTTTTTTATCATCCAAAGAAACTCTCCATTGCGGCATTATCCAAGCAGTTTCCTTTCCTTGACAGTTTGGAGAATAACTGAGGGTATATGAGACTATCTCATTGTTAAATAAATCTAATATTGGGGATAAGTAGACTTTACTACCATCTTTTGCTTTAGTTACCCACTTTTGGTTCGGCTTGGTAGCCGTAAAATGGCGTTCTAGATGATTGGGTGCGATATAGCCAATCGTCCCTCGATAAGTCGTCAATTTTTTGCTTTTTCTTACCCGCACTTGAAGTTCAAGCTCTCGCATTAAACGTTGGATTTTCTTATGATTCACGCCCGGTAAACAGGCGTGAACCCGTCGGTAACCATAATCGGGATGCTTTGCTTTAATTTGGATAATCGCGGCTTTAAGCCCTTTATCCTTATCTGGCTTAACCTAGCGTCGAGCAAAAAACGTACTGCGTGCTAAGCCTGCAATATCTAATAGAGCTTTCAGGGGAAACTAAAAGAACTCAGCCCTGCGAATTACAGAATTTAGTCCTTGAACTAAATCAGTCTAACTTTTTGGGGTCAGATCAAACCGACCCTTTTGCTTAGAAATCAAATGATGCGTTGAATGAGAATGTGCGCGGTGCGCCGGATACAAGGTAGCCTCGACCCGGATAGCCGCCGACGGATTCCCAGTATTTTTTATTCGCCAAATTGTCAATGCGGGCGCGCAAGGTTACCGGCGTGTTGCCCAACATCACGATATAGCGTGCGCCGACATCCACGCGCGTCCAGTCGCCCACTTTAAGCGTGTTTTGCGCATTGGCGTAGCTGGATCCGGTGTAAGTCAGGCGGGATTCTAAGGTTAAACCTTGCAATGCCGGAACGTCCCATTCTGCGCCGAGGTTGGCTTGGAATTTCGGTACGCCGATAGTGTATTTGCCGTCCGTATCGGCAGAACCTGTGTTGCGTTGTTTAGCGTGTAAGAAAGTGGCACCACCTAACAAGCGTACATTGTCGGTTACTTGACCGTACACATTGATTTCAGCACCGTTGTGACGATCTTTCCCTTTTTCGCTGAAAATCAGATTTTCATCTACATAACCGCGCGGTTTTTCCGTTGAGAACAAGGCTAAACTTGCGCCAAAACCGCTTTGCGATTCATATTTCACGCCGATTTCTTTCTGTTTGGAAACGTACGGGCTGAGCATATCGCCTTTGTTGTGTGCGTTTGACGGTGCGGTTTCGCCTTGCGCCAAACTTTCAATGTAGTTGGCATACGCGGATATTTCCGGCGTGAAACGGTAAACTACGCCGAGGCTCGGGCTGACGTGCGCTTCTTTATAACGTTGATTCAACGCACCGGTATTATAAGCGAAGTTTTGCGTATAAAGCTGTTGCCAACGTGCGCCAAGGGTGACTTGTAAAGTTTTATCCAAGAACGATAGCGTATCGGCAAGCGCCACGCTGTTTAAGGCAACGCGGTTGGTCAATGCCGGCGAAGCAAGATCGTTACCTTTTCGCACCTTGGCGGAATAGCTAATGCCGTTAATGTAAGTCGGACGATATAAATTGGTGGCAAAAGTATTCTTCCAGTCCATGACATAGGCATTTTTGCGTTTTTCCTGATAACGATTGGCGGCAAGCACAACTTCATGATCTACCGCACCGGTTGCAAAGGAACCTTTTACGCCCACTTCGCCGGTATGGATAATATTGCGACGCGCATTGTCAAAACGATATTCCGTGCCGTTACCGTTTACATTTTGCACGGTAAGATTGGCTAATACGTTTTCTTCTTTACCGTCGCGGAAACCATAAGCGGCATAGCCGGTTAAGTTCGGTAGGAAATCATATTCCGCCCACACGGTACCGAATACGTCGCGTTCGTCGGAATAAGTCCAGTGTTGCGCCCAGTTTGAGGTGGCTTTTGGTGCCGCCGGTACGCGGCTGATGCTGGATAAAGTGACGCTTGGGCGTGTGCCGCTCAGATTATTTTTTTGATAGCCTAAGTCGGCGGATACGCGGGCTTGTTTACCTTTCCAGTCCAAGCCGAGGTGGAACACGGTATTACGCGCATTGTCGTGATCAATTTCGCTTTCGCCTTCCGTATGCGCCACATTTAAACGCACGCCGAATTCTTTGTTATCACCGAAACGACGGGAAATATCCGCACCGACGTTGGTGCGTTCACTGGAACTGTAACCGATGTTTAAACGGTTTAAATCTTCTTGCGGTGCACGTTTCGGCATTAAGGCAATTGTGCCACCGATAGAGCCGCCGCCCGGTGCCATGCCGTTTAAGAATGCCGATGCGCCGCGTTGCACGTCAACCCGCTCGAACATTTCGGAGGCAATATATTGGCGCGGTAATAAGCCGTATAAGCCGTTATATAAAATGTCATCGGAGTTGGTAATGAAACCGCGCATAAAATAGGCTTCCTGAAAATTACCAAAGCCGCGCGCCACCCGAACAGTCGGATCGTTTTTGAGCACGTCCGCCACGCTGCGGGCTTGTTTGTCCTGAATGAATTTATTGGTGTAGCTGGTCGTCGAGTACGGATTTTCCAAATTGGCTTTGTTGCCTAAAATACCGACACGGCTTCCGGTGGCAACCTGTCCGCCGGCAAATTCTTTGCTTAAGCCGTCAGGGGAAGCGTCCGCACTGATTTCGATCGCCTCCAATTGTTCGCTTTGGGTTGATTCTTGAGCATAAGCGAAATTAAGCGCAAAAAGCACTGCACTTGCGATCGTGGTGTGCATAAAGGTTTTTTGCATAAAAATGTTCCTAAATAAAAGTTAAATTGCGTAGTCGTCAAACTACATTTACATTTTCGGCAAGCCGCGTTGTGCGTTTGGCGCAGAACGGGTTTACCATAAAAATTCCTGCGGCGGATTAAATTTTCCGCAGTATGAACAAGAAATAAGTGCCGCCGAGTAGGGTGGCGACCAAGCCAGCCGGAATTTCGTACGGAAACAAAATTTGCCGCCCGAACCAATCCGCCAGCAACATAATCGTGCCGCCTAACAAAGCGGAAATCAGCAGTTGCGCCTTGGCTTTGTGCACGCCTAAGGAATAAGTCAGATGCGGCACTAACAACCCGATAAAACTTAACGGACCGATCATCAGAGTGGCAAGTGCGGTCAGCACGGCGCTGAATAAAATCAGCAGCAGGCGCGCGCGTTTTAAGTTCAAGCCTAAAGCCTGCGCCATTGGCGCTTGCAGGCTCAACAATTCCAGCCAACGGCTGAACAATAAACTGCCCGCCAGCAGAACAAGGCTCAGCCCCATAAACGGCACGGCAAGTTCCGGCGTGGTGTTTTGCGTCGAGCCAGAAGTCCACGCGATCAGTTGATTGGCACGCGGATCGCCGCTGGCAATCGCAATCCGTTGTAAGGTGTTGAACAGTGCGGACAAACTGATACCGGTCAGCAACACTTTTTCCGGCAACATACCGTTGTGGCGATTAATCGCGGATAAAATCAACAGGGCGACCAGTGCACCGCCGATGCCCGCCAGCCAGAACCATAGCGGCTGCTGGGCGGAAAACACGAACAATAGCAGCAAAATCCCCATACTCGCTCCAGAAGACACGCCCAATAATTCTGGGCTTGCCATTGGGTTTAAGGTCAGGCGCTGCAATAACACGCCGGCAACGGACAGCAAAATGCCGGCGCACAGCGCGATTAAAATGCGCGGATAGCGCAGATTGAGGATTTCCGGCGCAAACGGGTGATTGAAATCCAGCACCGACCACTGATCGAACGCGCTTTTGCCTACATTCAGCGCCAGCCACAAACTGACGGCGAACAGAATAATCAGCAGCCAAGTAAAGTGCGGTCGAAATCGGCGTTGTTTTTTCCGTTCCTCGCCGGTTAGCCGTCCGCTGTGCGGCAACGCGCGGAACATCAGCCACAGCAATAACGGCGTGCCCAATAAGGCGGTGACTGCACCGGTCGGGAAACTGAGTTGCGTATAAAAATTAAGTAGTTGTAGCAATAAATCGGTGATCGCCAATAACAACGCACCCACCAAAAATGCCGAAATTAACTGCCACGCTAAAGTTCGCACGCCGAGCTGGCGCACAATGGTTGCCGCCGCCAAGCCGATGAAACCGAGCATACCCACCGCGCTGACCACGGCGGCGATTAAATACGCGCTGACGATCACCGCAAACAGGCGCAATTTGCCCACCGGCACGCCGAGGCTCTGTGCGTTGCTGTCGTTCAAGGTCAGAATGGTGAGCGGGCGGATAAATGAAAAAACAAGGCAAAAACCGACCGCACTTTGCGCCAGCAGCCACTGGCTGTCGCGCCAGCTTTCCTGCACCAACGAGCCAGCGCCCCATTGAGCCAAGCCGCGCGATTCTTCCGGATAAAATAACATCATCATTCCGGTGAACGCGCCGAAATATAAATTAACCACCAAGCCCGCCAAAATTAACAATAACGGCGACATGGTTTTGCGCAGCGACAAGCTCATCACCAACAATAAACTCAAGCTCGTGCCGAGCAACGCGATTAAGCCGCTGCCGTATTCCAATAACTGCGGTGCGAAAATAGCGCTTAAAAACAGCCCGAACTGCGCGCCGCCGCTGATACCGAGGGTGTTTCGGAGGCGAGCGGATTGCTCATCACTTGTTGCAACAATAATGCGGCGAACGCCAGCCCGCCGCCGGCGAGTAACGCGATGCTAATGCGCGGCAGAGTGTAGCTTTGCACCAACAATAACGGCAGCGAATCGCGGGCGCGCAATAAATCGGTCAGTACCGTGTCGGGCGGCAGTTGCAGGTGCAGTAAGAATGCGCCGAGCGCGACGAAAATCACGCTCAACACGACAATCAATAATGCGGCGCGGTTTACCATGCGTCACCTCCGTGCAGTAAGCCATCGGCGAACACATGGGCGAAACGCCGTGCCGACGGAATCGCACCGAACGACCACACCGCCGGTAGAATCAATGCTTCTCTGGTCATCGGCAAATGTTGCCACAGAGTATTATGCGTGAGCGCGCTGGCAATGTTGGCGGGATAAGGTTTGACGATCACAAAACGAGTGTTCGGCGGCAGTTTGGCGAGTTCGGTGATTTCGATATTCTGAAAACCCCAGTAATTCACCTTCGGCAGATAGGCGTTGCGGAAGCCGAGTTGTTTTGCCACCGCGCCGAACAGACTGTTTTCGCCGTAAATGCGCAGGTGACGGGTATCGATAAATTGCAGCAAGGCGAGCGGGCGATCGGTAAAGGCGCTTAATTCTGTTTTCAGCCGTTGCACGTCTTGTTCATATTGCGCCAGCAGTTGTTGCACCGCCTGTGGTTTGCCGATAATTTGCCCGATAGTTCGGGTGGCGTTCAGCACGTTTTGCCACGCGTCGCCCGCCTGATAAAAATCTACGTTATGCACTTGCGCATAAGGACGCAGTAAATTATTGAGTGACGCATAAAAATTGCTGTTAATGAAAACTAAATTCAGGTCATCGGCAGAATGTGACAAGGTGGCGATAAGTTCTAAATTCGGCTGCAAACGAACGCCTAAATCGACGGTAGTTTTCGGCAATTCGGGTTGCTTGACCCAAGTTTGATAACTTTGCATATCGCCCACTGCGAGCGGCGGTTCGCCCAATGCAATGAGGGTTTCCGCCGCCACCCAATCCACCGTGGTGTAGCCGTTATGCGACGCGGCAAATAGCACGCTGTGTGCTAAAAGTGCGGTCATTCCGAGCAGTGTTTTTAATAATTTACGCATTTTAATAAAAACTCACCGGACGTTGGGTTTGTGGGTGCGGGATCACGTTCAGCCGAATGCCGTAAATCGCCTCCAACAACGGCGGGTTGACGATTTGCTGTGCGTCGCCCTGCGCCAGCAGTTTGCCGCTGTGCAGCGCCACCAAATGATCGCAAAAATGCGCCGCCAGATTGATGTCGTGAATCACGATCACCACGCCTAGCCCCAAATCGCGACTTAATTGATGCACTAACTGCATAACTTCCACTTGGTGCGCAATATCCAATGCGGCGAGCGGTTCGTCCAACAGCAGAAAACGGCTTTGCTGCGCCAATAGCATGGCGAGCCAAATGCGCGAGCGTTCGCCGCCGGACAGCGTATCCACCAGTTGATCGGCGAATTTTTCCGTGTGGGTCAGGCGCAACGCTTCGGCGATCGCCTGTTTATCCGCCGCCGTTTGGCGTCCGAACAGCCCGTTCCACGCATAACGTCCCATGCCGATTAATTCGCATGCGGTTAAATTGGTGGCAGCGGGCAGATGTTGCGGCAGATAGGCGACCCGTTTGGCAAATTCTCGTTGGTTCCAGTGCGCAATATCTTTGCCGTCCAACGAAATCGAACCGCCGGACAGTTGGGTCTGGCGTGCCATTAATTTGATTAAGGTGGATTTGCCGGAACCGTTATGCCCGATCAAACCGTACACCTTGCCGGCATCAAACGTGAATGAAGTGGGGAAGAGCAAGGTACGCTGCGGAATGCGAAAAGAAATCTGATCAAGTCGGAACACGGTTTCACCACGACTTATTTAGTCGGTTGTCAAAAGTCACGCAATCTTATATGAAAACAATTCCCATTTCAATTTAAACGCTGAATTGTTTCAGGCGGGTAAAGTGCGGTCAATATTTATTGCGTTTTTAAGGACGCTTTTGAAAGGCATAGTAGAGAAATCATAAGTCATTTTATCTACTATGCCTTTTGTTCTAGTAGGCGGGTGAAATTTGTGATTCGATTATTGATCCATCGACATACAAAGTAAAGTTAATGGATGAATACAAGTTACGTTAGATGACATATCAATTTGCCATTTGCAGGTTTGACATTCAGATATAACGTAATCAAACCCACCTTCGTTAATATTATCGAATAGATTTTTACCAATAGATTGTGAAATTTCATAGTTTTCTGATTTAAAACCGTAAGTCCCCGCAATACCACAGCATTGGCTAGGTAACATAATGATTTCTAAACTTGGAATTTTTTTCAACACTTCCAAAGTATAAGGTGCCCAACCCGCCTTATCTACGTGACAAGCGGTGTGATAAGCCACTCTAAGTTTAAGTGGTTTCAACGGTAATGTTTTACCCTCTTTGAAAAGCTGATATAAAAATGGGGTTACCATATGGATATGCGGACGGACTTTGGCGTTATCAATACCTAAAATATGATGGTATTCGTCACGCAGATTAAGTGAACAACTTGATGCCTCACTAATCACATCTATTCCATTTTCATCTACCATTTTTCCAATGTAATCGGTATTGAATTGTGCAATATTACGAGCGCGATTAGGAAAACCGTTTACCATTAATGGTAAACCACAGCATTTTTCTTTTTCCAGTAACATTACCCCAATGTTCATCGCATTGAACACTTTAAGGAATTCTTTGCCAAGCTGTGGATTATTATAATTAACATAACAACCGTGGAAATATGCTACTTTTCGCTCAAATTTTTGTTGGTCTTGTAACGCATTTTTCATATACCAGCTACGGAACGTACCAAACGCATATTTAGGTAAAGTACGTTTCTTACTGATATTAAGGGTTTTTTCCAACATAAATTTGGTGGCTTTCAGACCCGTAATGGTGTTCACAATGGGGGCAAGTGGAGTATTGATTTTCCCCATTACATCTGTGTTACTTAAAATCGCATCACGCAATTTATTCATTAACGGTTTTTTAGACTGCGCTAAGTGATTATTACGCGCTCGTACAATTAAATCGCCAATTTTCACATCAGACGGACAAGCCACTTCACAACGTTTACAGTTAGTGCAATATTTAAGTGCTTCATCATAAAGTTCAGCAGATTTTAAGCGTAAACGCTCGCCATCAGGCCCTGATTGTTTTGGGCCTGGATAAAGCGGATTATTACGTGAAACAGGACAAACAGCAGTACAAGCCGTACATTTAATACAGCTTTCAAAACTTTCATCAATATATTTATGGCTTTCAGGCGAATTAAGGGATTGTTTTGCACTATCAATGAGTCGTTGAATATTATTATCCATATTATTCCCCCTTATTTCGCTAAGATTTCATCTGCCACTGCCAAGGCAGTTACAACAGCCACACCCGAACCACAACCAAGTTCAAGGGCATTAAAACCACCAATCACATTACCGACGGCATATAAATTCGTTAAAAATTGACCGCACTTTTTCACTTGGCACTGGGCATTAATCGCTACGCCTGCTGATTGATAAGGTTGTGGATGAGCAAAACGATGAGCCGTCCAAGTGAAACGATCTTTATCGTTAAACCCTTCAACACCGATAATATCGGATTCAAAAACTGGCTCAGAAATTTTATCAAATTCGGAAATAAGCCCTTTGCTGAAGAAACTTCCTGAAGCGAGTACGAAATTATCTGCAGTAATTTCTTCATTTTCTAGCAAACGAGTATTGATACAACGTACTTGATTTCCTTCAAATGTTGCATTCAATGCACTGTCGCCATTAATCATTAAACCACCTAAGGATTCAAATTTATGGCGTAATTGGATTCGTTGGCGCATACCGAGCAATGATGGGGGCAGCGTTGGTAATTCAAATAATGCAAGTTTAGTTGCATCACGAAGTGCGGTCATAAATTCTTGGTTTTCTAAACCAAAACAAGCAGGTAAAAATACCGCTTCTGCACCTTGCGCTGATTCTATGATTTCTTTCACTAAATCTTTAAAAGCGAGTTTATGTTCTAAAAGTTGAGAGATATTTACACTACGGAACTCACGAGCATTTTTGCGAAGCTCATCTAATTGTGGAATATTTAAGAAACCACTCGTTACTTCACAATGTTCAAATTGTGGGTTTAACACCAAATTTGCGGCTAAAAGTTGCGGCTGAAAATCGTGATAACCTTCAATACCAAGCACTGCAATACGTTTATGCGGAAAGGGTTCATTACCTTGCACAGTTGGCACGCTATTTGGCGAAAGCCACGCACCACGTAAACTGCCTAAGCCTGTTACACGCCAGTGATTTTTTTCCGTAGAACCAATTAAATCAAGATTTAATTCATTGGCTAAACGTTCAAAATCTTGTGCTTTAGCAAGCACTTTCTCTGCACCCAATAAACTATAAGGGTGGGCAGGTAATTCATTGCGAAGTGCGGTAATATTTTCTTTTAAATTTTCTACTGCACGATTTTCCCCATATGTCGTTGATGGCATACGGCTTAATAAATCTAAAGAGCCAGATGCAAAATCAATGGCTGCTTGACCGTTGTTGATAATCACGCAACGTTTACCGCGTTGTTGAAGGGCGATGCCACAGGTTAAACCCGCCAAACCACCGCCAATAATGGCTACATCAAAATTCATTGCTATCCGTCCCTTGTTGTGCTTGTTCATCAAGCGGTTTCACATCATTTAAACCCAATACGCTACCATACATCCAAGAGGTAAATTCGGCTTCGCGAATAGCTTCACCCCAAGCAATCGGCTCAATACCGCGCCAGCGTTCTTCCATAAAGGCAGAAAGTTGAGTGGTTGATTGACGTGGTGTTGCCACTTCAAAACGATTCATTAGTCCTGCAGCACGACACGCACAGAGTTCAGCTTGACAAGTTCCCATTCCAACTCGGGAGCGACGACGTAAATCGACGAGATTATTTACATCCAGTTCATCAACAGCGTAACGAACTTCCCCCGACGTCACCGCTTCACATTCACAAACCATTGAACGATCTAAACGTTCTTTTTCAAGCAAACGAGTAGCACGTGAACCATGACGATACACAGCAGAATAACGAATAGTACTTGGTAATGAAATGACTTTTTGATTGGTCTCTTGACGACTTTCAGTAGAGCCAGGTAGAGGTTGCTTCGCTGTTACACAACGAGCCGTTTTATTAAGTTTTTTACAAACAAGGTCGGTCGCCCATTCAGCCATTAAACGATAAGTCATTAACTTACCGCCAGTGATTGTAATAAAGCCGTCTAAGCCATCGCGTTCTGCGTGGTCAAGTAACACAATACCACGGCTCACATTACGACCTGATGGATCATCATCACTCGCAACTAATGGACGTACCCCAGCATAAGCACGTAATACGCGAGTATGACGCAAGCTAGGTGCGAGTTTTTCACCTTCACGGAAAAGAATGTCTACTTCTTCTGGCGTCACTTGCATGTTATCGATTTGATCATAAGGAACACGACTTGACGTTGTACCAATCACACAAATTGTATCGCCAGGGACGAGAATATCCGCATCAGCTGGTTTACGGCAGCGGTTAATTACAAGTTTATTAATGCGATGACCCATTACGAGCAATGCACCTTTCGCAGGGAACATTTTAATTTTGAGATCGGCATATTCCGCAATCCCTTGTCCCCAAATACCACCAGCATTTACAACAAGCGGTGCAAAAAATTGGCGTTCTCTGCGATTTTTGTGATCGTACACATTCACGCCAATCACTTTTCCACCTTCACGAATCAAATTTTTTACTTCGCAATAAGTGAACATTTTTGCGCCGTTTTCTGTGGCGTCCATCATATTAGAGGCGGTTAAACGGAATGGGTCAATAGAACCATCTGGCACAACAACAGCGCCCACTAAATCAGGATTTACAGAAGGCTCCATAATTTTAGCTAGTTCAGGATCAATGGCTTGTGCATCAATTCCAGATTTTGCACAGCTCTCAAGGAAGGTTTTTTGATAGTCGAGCGAATCTTCAGGCAAAGTGATAAATAAGCCTTCCGTTTCATCTACGCAATGACGCGCAATTTTGCGCAAAATGCGGTTTTCTTTAATACATTCTTCAGCAGATTCTTGGTCGTTCACGGCGTAACGCGCACCACTGTGTAATAATCCGTGGTTACGTCCTGTGGCTCCTGTCGCAATATCTCGACGTTCCAATAAAATACAATCAATGCCACGAAGTGCGCAATCGCGCGCAATACCTGCTCCTGTTGCGCCACCACCGATAATGATCACATCAGTGCTAAGTGACGAAAGATCTCCAACATCTTTATAGATACTAGGCGATAATCCCATTGTTTACCCCCGATTCCCAAAATGTAAGAAAAAATAATATAAAAAGTGTAATCATTGTAGAGAAGTGCGGCAAAATTAACAACATTTTGAGTGTAAAAGAAAGCGATTTTGTGATATTGATCACAATAATTTTCGCATTCGCTCAAACGGTGTAAAGATTTGTGAAACACTTCACATTTTTGATTTTTTTTACTTTCTTATTTTTTTATTTTCTTTTATGATTCGCAAATCCCTTACTGTTTCAAAAGGGTAAATTTAGATGACGCATAATTAAAAAGTTGGAGAAAAAATTATGTTTGGACCATTCAAACCCGCTCCGCATATTGCGGAACTTCCAGCGGAAAAAATTGATTCCACGTATAAACGCTTACGTTGGCAAGTGTTTGCTGGCATCTTTTTTGGTTACGCCGCTTATTATTTCGTCCGTGCAAACTTCGATTTAGCACAAAAAGGCTTGATTGAAGCTGGTATGTATAACAAAGCTGAACTTGGGATTATCGGTACAGGGGCGGGTTTGGCATACGGCTTATCTAAATTCTTTATGGCATCCATTTCCGATCGCTCAAACCCAAAAGTCTTTTTACCTTTCGGTTTGCTCTTATCTGGTTTGTGTATGACGATGATGGGTCTCATGCCATGGGCAACCTCAGGGATTGCCGTGATGTTCATCATGATTTTCTTAAACGGTTGGTTCCAAGGTATGGGTTGGCCACCATGTGGTCGTACAATGGTGCATTGGTGGTCTAAATCTGAACGTGGTTCGATCGTGTCAATTTGGAATACCGCGCATAACTTAGGGGGAATGGTACCAGGGGCGATGGTGTTACTCGCCAGTGCCGTTTACTTCAGCATACATGGTGTTGAAGCGACCGCAAAAGACGTTTGGCAACAAGCTCTTTATTATCCAGGTATTGCAGCCATGATTGCGGCGATTCCAATTTATTTTATGATGAAAGACACACCACAATCTTGTGGTTTACCTCCTATCGAAAAATGGCGTAATGATTACCCAGACGATTACAACGAAAAAACCTATGAGCATGATTTAAGCACAAAAGATATTTTCGTGACTTACGTCTTAAAAAATCGCCTACTTTGGTATATCGCGATTGCTAACGTATTCGTGTATTTAATCCGCTACGGTGTCTTAAAATGGTCGCCAGTGTACCTTGGCGAAGTGAAACACTTCAATATCAAAGGTACTGCTTGGGCGTACACTATTTATGAATTAGCCGCGGTTCCGGGGACTTTATTATGTGGTTGGGTCTCTGATGAAGTGTTCAAAGGTAAACGTGGTTTAACCGGTTTCATTTTCATGACTTTAACCACTGCCGCCGTCGTAGCATTATGGTTAAACCCAGCAACACCAGAAGCTGAATTAGCTAAATATGCAGGTCATGCATGGTATGAAAACCCATATCAGTTAATGGACTTCATTCTCATGACAACCATTGGTTTCTTAATCTACGGTCCTGTGATGCTTATCGGTTTACATGCGCTTGAGCTTGCACCGAAAAAAGCAGCAGGGACATCTGCAGGTTTCACCGGTTTATTTGGTTACTTAGGTGGTACTGTATCTGCATCAGCCGTAGTGGGTTGGGCTGCCGAATATTATGGCTGGGACGGTGGTTTCTACGTAATGATCGGCGGTGGCGTATTAGCGGTGTTATTACTCTTAATCGTAATGGTTGAAGAAGGAAAACACAAAGCAAAATTAGGCGATACTTACGGTACTAAATAATTAGCTTAAAAAAGGCGGCGGGCAAATTGCTTAGTCGCCTTTTTTGTAACTATCATAAGAATAATAAAAAGATAAGTATCATTTTTGGGAAAAGTAAAAATGAATAATGAAAATATGGTAAGAGTTTTCTATGTCTTATTAATGGGGTTAGGATTTCCTATTATGAGATTTATGAGTATTCATTTTGAAACTTTAAATAATAATTCTGTTAGATTTTTATCTGGAGGATTATTATTTGCTTAATTAAATTTAGAAGTGAGTTAAAGAAAATAATTAGTGAACCTAAAATTATTCTTTATTTATTTTAGGTATTTTTATGACTGGAAATATGTTTTTCTTTATTAATGGTTTATTTATCAAATTCTAATGTTGAATGTGTTATGGGAGAAGTTCAAACAGATTTTATCCGAAATGTACATGGGATAAACGATTTCGGGGGAATAGGTGTAGTTAAATTTTCATCTGGTTCAATTGGTTTTATTAAGGGCGTTAGCAATTCTCCATTTAAGTTTATGTTTGAATTAGATATTTTGGGAAAAGATGGAAGAATAAAGCTGTTAAATAATGCTGAAACATATGAACTATACCAATACTCAAATAAAAATAATTCTGCTGGAAATGATTATAAATCTCTAATTCTAACTTGTAGAGAGGATAATGACTATCAATCAGAAAGAATGATTAAAGCCATTAAAAATATTATTCATTGTATGACTAATAATCATCAACCTATTTCAAGTGCTGAAACATCTTTAGAAACTATTAAAATTATTCACGGAATAATTAATTCTGTTAAAATAGGTAATGATCCTAACAATATATAAGGAGAATAAGTATGAAACTTAAAACTTTAGCCCTTTCTTTATTAGCAGCTGGCGTACTAGCAGGTTGTAGCAGCCATTCATCAAATATGGCGAATACCCAAATGAAATCAGACAAAATCATTATTGCTCACCGTGGTGCTAGTGGTTATTTACCAGAGCATACGTTAGAATCTAAAGCACTTGCGTTTGCACAACACGCAGATTATTTAGAGCAAGATTTAGCAATGACTAAGGATGGTCGTTTAGTGGTTATTCACGATCACTTTTTAGATGGCTTGACTGATGTTGCGAAAAAATTCCCACATCGTCACCGTAAAGATGGTCGTTACTATGTCATCGACTTTACCTTAAAAGAAATTCAAAGTTTAGAAATGACTGAAAACTTTGAAACCAAAGACGGCAAACAAGCGCAAGTTTATCCTAATCGTTTCCCACTTTGGAAATCACATTTTAGAATTCACACCTTTGAAGATGAAATTGAATTTATCCAAGGCTTAGAAAAATCCACTGGCAAAAAAGTAGGGATTTATCCAGAAATCAAAGCACCTTGGTTCCACCATCAAAATGGTAAAGATATTGCTGCTGAAACACTCAAAGTGTTAAAAAAATATGGCTATGATAAGAAAACCGATATGGTTTACTTACAAACTTTCGATTTTAATGAATTAAAACGTATCAAAACGGAATTACTTCCACAAATGGGAATGGATTTGAAATTAGTTCAATTAATTGCTTATACAGATTGGAAAGAAACACAAGAAAAAGATCCAAAGGGTTATTGGGTAAACTATAATTACGATTGGATGTTTAAACCTGGTGCAATGGCAGAAGTGGTTAAATATGCCGATGGTGTTGGTCCAGGTTGGTATATGTTAGTTAATAAAGAAGAATCCAAACCTGATAATATTGTGTACACTCCGTTGGTAAAAGAACTTGCACAATATAATGTGGAACTGCATCCTTACACCGTGCGTAAAGATGCACTGCCCGAGTTTTTCACAGATGTAAATCAAATGTATGATACATTATTGAATAAATCAGGGGCAACAGGTGTATTTACTGATTTCCCAGATACTGGCGTGGAATTCTTAAAAGGAATAAAATAATATCCCTCACAACCGTGGGTAAACATACCCACGGTTAACTAGGTTTCTATATCGTAGAAACTAAAAATCTACTCTAACAGAGTAACATCATAATCAATCTAGGTGTTCTAACCTAGAATTCAAATAAGGAGGCTATTTCAAAACACTCCGTATTCTTTTTTAATAAATTCTCTTCCCTTTACTTAGGGAAAACACTCTTCATTTCAACCGCACTTCTAAGGAGTGATCTATGGATAAATCATTAAAAGCGAACTGTATTGGCGAGTTTTTAGGTACAGCCTTATTGATTTTCTTTGGTGTGGGCTGCGTTGCAGCACTAAAAGTAGCAGGCGCTAGTTTTGGCTTGTGGGAAATCAGCATTATGTGGGGGATGGGCGTTGCACTTGCAGTATATGCAACAGCGGGTTTATCTGGCGCACATTTAAACCCTGCAGTAACCATTGCCCTTTGGAAATTTGCTTGCTTTGATGGCAAAAAAGTAATTCCTTACATCATTTCACAAATACTCGGCGCATTCTTTGCTGCCGCATTAGTTTATGCCTTATACCGCAATGTTTTTATCGATTATGAAACAGTCCACAATATTGTTCGTGGTACACAAGAAAGTTTAAGCCTTGCGGGTACATTCTCCACTTATCCTCATCCAAGTTTAAGTATTGGTGGCGCCTTTGCTGTGGAATTCGTGATTACTGCAATTCTTATGGCATTAATTATGGCATTAACTGACGATGGAAACGGAGTACCTCGTGGTCCGCTTGCCCCATTATTAATCGGTATCTTGATAGCCGTTATTGGTGGTGCTATGGGACCATTAACTGGTTTTGCTATGAATCCAGCACGTGACTTCGGACCAAAATTCTTTGCTTATCTCGCTGGCTGGGGCGAACTCGCTTTAACTGGCGGACGCGAAATCCCTTATTTTATCGTTCCAATGGTTGCACCTGTTTTAGGCGCATTGGCTGGTGCATGGTTATACAAAAAAGCAATTGGCGGCAATTTACCTTGTAATTGCGGCTGCGAATAATTATTTGAAGGAGTAATACTATGACAGACAAAAAATACATCATTGCATTAGACCAAGGCACAACAAGCTCTCGCGCAGTATTATTAGATCATAATGCGAATGTGGTTGAAATTGCACAACGTGAATTTACCCAAATCTACCCTCGAGCTGGTTGGGTAGAACATAACCCAATGGAAATTTGGGCAACTCAAAGCTCAACCTTAAACGAAGTCGTTGCAAAAGCGGGCATTACATCTGATGAAATCGCTGCTATCGGTATCACCAACCAACGTGAAACCACCATTGTATGGGAAAAATCAACCGGTACACCTGTTTACAACGCGATCGTTTGGCAATGCCGCCGTACTGCAGACATTACCGATAAATTAAAAGCCGATGGCCATGAAGAATATATTCGTAATACCACAGGCTTAGTGGTTGACCCTTACTTCTCTGGTACAAAAGTAAAATGGATTTTGGATAACGTTGAAGGCGCACGAGAAAAAGCTGAACGAGGCGAATTATTATTTGGTACCGTTGATACTTGGCTTGTATGGAAATTGACTCAAAGCCGAGTGCACGTAACCGATTATACCAACGCATCTCGTACCATGTTATTTAACATCCATACTAAACAATGGGATGACAAGATGCTTGAAATCTTGAATATTCCTCGTTCAATGTTACCTGAAGTACGTAATTCTTCTGAAATTTACGGCCAAACCAATATCGGTGGTAAAGGTGGTGTGCGTATTCCTGTTGCAGGGATTGCTGGTGACCAACAAGCCGCTCTTTACGGACATCTTTGCGTACATGCAGGCCAAGCCAAAAACACTTACGGCACAGGTTGCTTTATGTTACTCCACACGGGTAACAAAGCTATTACATCCAAAAATGGACTACTCACAACCATTGCTTGTAATGCAAAAGGCGAACCAAAATATGCCTTAGAAGGTTCTGTATTTATCGCGGGTGCATCAATCCAATGGCTCCGTGATGAACTCAAAATTGTTCACGATAGTTTTGACTCTGAATACTTTGCACAAAAAGTGACTGATAGTAATGGCGTATATGTTGTTCCAGCTTTCACAGGCTTAGGTGCACCATATTGGGATCCATATGCGCGCGGTGCGATTTTTGGTCTTTCTCGCGGCGCAAACCGTAATCATATTGTTCGCGCAACCTTAGAATCTATTGCTTACCAAACCCGTGATGTCTTAGAGGCTATGCAATCAGATTCGGGTGAACGATTACAATATCTCCGTGTAGATGGTGGTGCGACAAACAATAACTTCTTAATGCAATTCCAAGCTGACATTTTAGATGTAAATGTAGAGCGTCCAGTTGTGAAAGAAGTAACAGCGCTAGGCGCAGCTTATCTTGCTGGTTTAGCAACGGGCTTCTGGAAAGATTTAGACGAGCTTCGCGATAAAGCCCGTGTAGAACGCACCTTCAGTCCAGACAGCGACAATGAAAAACGTGAACGTCGCTACAAAGGCTGGAAAAAAGCAGTTAAACGCTCATTAGAATGGGCAAAAGAAGATGAAGAATAATTTATAAATTAATTCTCATACAAAAAGTGCGGTTAAAAATCCTTTTATTTTAA
>NZ_KV805868.1:0-310 GCF_001811665.1 Haemophilus sp. HMSC066A11 | reverse complement strand
CAATTTTCAGAATCTTTTCTTAATCGCAGCCTTAGGTTCTCGTGGGCTTACCTCTGCTCCACTATTAGGCGAAACCTTAGCTTCAATCATTTATGGCGAGCCATTACCAATAAGCGAAGCTATATTACATAATCTTTCAGCTAACCGAGCTTGGGTAAAAAAGTGGTTGAAAGGTTCAAAAGTTGAATAAACTCATAAGATTCAGAGCCTTACAAAAATAACTTTAACGTGTTAAAATCAAACAAAATTTAAATATAAAAATGAATACAAAAATGCTATGCAATCAATCAATCAATCAATCAATCAATCA
>NZ_KV805867.1:0-668 GCF_001811665.1 Haemophilus sp. HMSC066A11 | reverse complement strand
TCCATAACAGTGAAGGTTGAAGTGTTGTAATTTCAGACATAATTGCTCCTTTTTACTGAAAATATTTACGAAATAATAGCACAAAACGCCATTTCGGGTTATTCTTACGCAATTTTTTATTTCTCGATAAATTTAAACTAAGGTGCAATTATGAGCGAAAAATATGTGGTAACTTGGGATATGTTTCAAATGCATGCCCGCAAATTATCAGAACGTTTACTTCCAGCTTCCCAATGGAAAGGTATTATTGCGGTGAGTCGCGGTGGTTTGTTTCCAGCGGCTGTATTGGCTAGAGAATTGGGTCTTCGTCATATTGAAACCGTTTGTATCGCAAGTTATCACGATCATAACAATCAAGGTGAATTACAAGTTCTTCATGCAGCCCAAGTGCCAAATGGCGGCGAAGGATTTATCGTGGTAGATGATTTAGTTGATACGGGTAATACGGCGCGTGCCATTCGTCAAATGTACCCTAATGCAAAATTTGTCACTGTATTTGCAAAACCTGCAGGTGCGGAATTAGTGGATGATTACGTAATTGATATTCCACAAAATACTTGGATTGAGCAACCTTGGGATTTAGGTTTAACCTTTGTTCCACCTCTCTCTAGAAAATAATTTTTATACAAAAAGTGCGGTTAAAATAAAAGGATTTTTAACCGCACTTT
>NZ_KV805866.1:433228-544215 GCF_001811665.1 Haemophilus sp. HMSC066A11 | reverse complement strand
ATCTAAGTTAAATAAAAACAGAAGAACCCCGTGTCGAAAGATATGGGGTTTTTGTTTTTTAGAAGTTTATACTTTAACAAAATAAGTTTAGATAAAGTTTATGTTTGTTAGTGAGAAAAATACGTACTAGTGATACAATCCACAAAATTTTAAGAAAGGTACCCTATGGCTCGTAAGAAAAAAACACGTCGAATTACAGATATTATGCCAATTCGCAAAGCAGATAAAAAAATAGATATAACAAAAGCACGCTCTGGTAAAAAGCTTACTCGTTATGAATTGGATGCTAAAGCTCGTGAAGATAAGAAAAAACGTAAGCATAAAGGTTTAGCTTCAGGATCTCGTCATAGTGCGGTTGAAGAAAAAGCGAATAAACTTCAAAATGAAATTAAAGATCCAAAAATTGGTAGTAAGAAAAAGATACCGTTGGTTGTTGAATTTGTTAATAAGCCTGAAAAAGGTCAAGTAATTCCTGTAATAAAACAGGTGAAAAAACAAGATCCAATGAAAGAGCTTGAAAATCTGGAAAATAATGAAATTCTTAATGAATTATTGGATGCTTTAGATGCGGGTAAAACTATTAGTAAATCAGATCAACAATTTGTAGATGAATGCTTAGATCGAATTTCTGAGTTAATGGAAGAACTTGGCATTGAAGACGAAGATGAAAGCGAAGATGATTTATACCGCACTTTCGAGCGTATGGATATTAATCAATTTAGGTAATCTATGATTTGGATATTTTTTGTCATCGCACTTTTCTTGGTAACTGGATTGACTCTATATGCAATCCGTTTATTAAAGCAGTTAAAAGTTCAAAAGGAATTGATTGCTAAAGCTAAGAATAATCGGGTTATACGATTAAAAGAGAGCATTGATATTATTGCTCGTGCAATGCAGTCTGGAGAATGTAATCTTTCTGAAGGCGTAATTCGTCTTACAATGCTATTAAGGCCTTTTGGTAAGAATTTATCATCTTATCCTGCGATGGCTAATTTATATGAAGTGGTGCGTGATATGCCTACACATGATGACCGTAAACTACTTGAGAAAAGAGAAAGAATGCGTCTGGATTTAGCTCGAGAAAGTGCAGAAGCACAGTTTGAAAAAAATATTAAACAAGAATTGTATATTTTATTAGAAGATATTAAATCTATTGAGTTAATTTAAATATTATAATTTTAAAGAAAAATGCGCTAAGTCTCTCCTAGCGCATTTTTTATGATTATTTTTAACGATTTTGTTCAAAAAATAATACCGTTGCTGCAACACGAGAATGAACATTTAATTTACGTAATAAATTACGGATATGTACTTTTACGGTTTCTTCTGAAATAAACAGTTGTGCTGCAATTTGTTTGTTTGATAAGCCAGTTGCAATTTGACGAAGTACGCCCATTTCACGATCCGTTAAGCTGTCTAACGGATTATCTTCGTGAGTGCGTTCTAATAATAAATTTTTAATAGAATCACTCAGAATGACTTCGCCTTGTGCTATGCGCTTGATTTGGTCTAGCAATGTATCAGGTTCAGTATCTTTTAACAAATAACCATCTGCACCTGCATCAATTAGAGTATAAATATCATTTTTTGCATCAGACACTGTTAAAATTAAAATTCGCGCATCAACGCCTTCTGCACGTAATCCTTTGAGCGTATCTAACCCAGAAAGTCCTTTCATGTTGAGATCTAAAATGATCACATCAGGTGATGTTTGTAATGCCACAGAAATCCCTTCTGTGCCGCTGCTTACGTCAGCCACTACTTCAAAGTTATCGTCTAATTCTACAAGTTGTTTAATGCCACGACGCATTAACGGATGGTCGTCAATCAATAAAACTTTTAGCTTATCTTGCATAATTTCTCCTTTAGTGGTTAGAAGTCCACTTTAAAAAGCATAACATTTTATAAAGAATTCAATTCTATGCCAATCTAGAATAGAAAAAAATTTGATTTATCTCAAAAACTTACTATTTGAGGTAGGTTTATTGATGGATAAAAATAGAAAAAGTGCGGTAGAAAAATAGATAATTTTTTACCGCTCTTTTTTAAGATAAGAAATATTAAATGGTCGATTCTAATACCCAAAGTTCCTGTAAGGTTTCTCGGCGACGAATTAGATAGGATTGATCGCCATCTACTAAAACTTCTGCAGTACGGGGTCTTGAGTTATAGTTTGATGACATACTTGCTCCATAGGCACCAGCAGAACATTGAGCAATATAATCCCCTTCGGCAATTGAAAGTTCTCGTTGTTTGCCTAAGAAATCAGACGTTTCGCAAACTGGTCCCACAACATCATAAATGGCTTTTTCTCTTGCTAAAGTGCGGTCAATTTCGATGATGTTCATGTAAGCCTCATACAATGCTGGTCGGATCATATCGTTCATTCCTGTGTCGGTAATGGCGAAATTACGGCTTTCATTACTTTTTAAGTATTGTACTTTTGCTACTAGAATTCCTGCATTTGCAGAAATTGCTCTGCCAGGTTCAAGAATAATTTCAAGTTCGGGATAATTTTTTAGTTTTTCTAATAACGCATTTGCGTAATCGCTTGGATGCGGTGGTGTTTCATCCGTATAAGTCACGCCTAAACCACCGCCCAGATCGAGATGTTTTAATGTAATTCCATCTTCTTTTAATTGTTCCATTAGGACAATTAAGCGATCTGCTGCATCTAAGAATGGTTGTAATTCAGTGAGCTGTGAGCCTATGTGGCAATCCATCCCTGTTATTTTTATGTTTGGTAGCGTTGAGGCTAATTTATATACCTCTCGAGCTTCATTTACGCTTACACCAAATTTATTTTCTTTTAATCCTGTTGAAATATAAGGGTGTGTATGTGCATCAACATCTGGATTTACACGTAAAGAAATAGGTGCGATTTTACCCATTTCTCCCGCGATTTGGTTAATGTGCTTGAGCTCAGAAACTGATTCCACATTAAAGCAACGGATTCCAACTTCTAATGCGCGCATAATTTCTTCTCGAGATTTCGCAACGCCAGAAAAGACTACTTTTGACGCATCGCCACCTGCTGCCAGTACACGCTCAAGTTCGCCTTGTGAGACAATATCGAAACCTGAACCAAGTTTTGCCATAATATTTAACACGCCAATATTTGAGCAAGATTTCACGGCAAAGCAAATTAAGTGAGGACGCTTACCGAAAGCTGAGTCAAAAGCGTGCCAATGACGTTCTAGTGTCGCGCGAGAATATACATAAAGAGGTGTACCGAATTGTTCAGCAAGTTGTTGAACCGGAATATCTTCAGCATAAAGTTTGTTATGTTTATATTGGAAGAAATTCATGTTGTGTGCCTGTTTTAGTTATTTTGGGAATGATATTAGATAATAGATTATTGAGTTTGTTGAGCTTGATCTTTTTCAGGAAAATATAAAGAACCTTTTACGCCGCATCCTGTTGTCACAATGCAAATTGCACTAAGCACTAAAATTGATAGTAGTTTTTTCATTTTTCTCTCTCTCACTTATCGGTAAATCCGCCTTTCACAAGCTTGAGAAAGGCTTTATAATTTGCCGCATTTTATCAGATTTAAACAGGAAAATTTTATGAATATTGCAGAATTTCACCAAAATATTGAACAAGTTTGGCAAAAAATTGAAGAAGAATTGGAAAACCAAGGCGCAGATGTGGATTGCGAAACGCAAGGTTCAGTATTTACAATCACCTTTGATAATCGCACACAAATAGTGATTAACAAGCAAGAACCATTACTTGAGCTTTGGATTGCAAGTAAATTAGGCGGTTTCCATTTTGCTTTTAAAAATGGCGACTGGGTTTCTAATGACGGACAACGTTTTTGGGATTGTTTCGTTGAAGCCTGTGCTGCACATGGCGAGAACGTGCAGTTCTAAAATGCTGGATTCTCCTTTACCATCAAAAATAATAGAAAAACCGACCGCACTTTCTGTTTTGAAATCGGTTTTTGGTTATCAATCTTTCCGTAAAGGGCAGGAAGAAGTTATTAATGCTGCTTTAAATGGACAAGATGCGTTGGTGGTAATGGCAACGGGGAATGGTAAATCGCTTTGTTACCAAATTCCCGCACTTTGTTTTGATGGCTTAACTTTAGTGATTTCTCCGCTGATTTCCTTGATGAAAGATCAAGTGGATCAGCTGCAAGCTAATGGAATTGAGGCGGATTTTCTTAATTCTAGTCAGACTTTAGCACAGCAGCAACAAGTACAAAATAAGCTTATTTCTGGGCAACTTAAACTACTTTATGTGTCGCCAGAAAAAGTGATGACGAACAGTTTCTTTCAACTTATTTCTTATAGCAAAGTCTGCTTTATTGCGATTGATGAAGCTCATTGTATTTCTCAATGGGGGCATGACTTTCGCCCTGAATATACCCAGCTTGGCGGTTTAAAAGCCAGTTTCCCTGATGCGCCGATTATGGCACTTACGGCAACGGCAGATTATGCGACTCAACAAGATATTCTGCGGCATCTTAATCTGAAAAATCTGCACAAATATATTGGTAGTTTTGATCGACCAAATATTCGTTATACCTTGGAAGAAAAATACAAACCTATGGAGCAACTGACACGTTTTGTGTTGGCTCAAAAGGGTAAAAGTGGGATTATTTATTGCAACAGCAGAAATAAGGTTGAGCGAATTGCGGAAAGTTTACGCAATAAAGGTGTCTCTGCTGCTGCTTACCACGCAGGAATGGAAACGGCAATTCGTGAACGTGTGCAACAGGATTTTCAGCGTGATAATGTTCAAGTAGTAGTCGCAACCATTGCTTTTGGAATGGGGATTAATAAATCCAATGTGCGCTTTGTTGCCCATTTTGATTTACCACGTAGCATTGAATCTTACTATCAAGAAACAGGTCGAGCAGGACGTGATGATTTGCCTGCCGAGGCGGTTTTGTTTTATGAACCAGCTGATTACGCTTGGTTACAAAAAATTCTCTTCGAAAAACCAGAAACGCCACAGCGTCAGATTGAGCAGCATAAATTAGAAGCTATTGGGGAATTTGCGGAAAGCCAGACTTGTCGCCGTTTAGTTCTTCTCAATTATTTTGGTGAGCATCGACAAACACCATGTAATAACTGTGATATTTGCCTTGATCCTCCTAAAAAATATGATGGTTTAGTCGATGCGCAAAAAGTAATGTCTACTATTTATCGAGTGGGACAATGTTTTGGTGCACATTATGTGATTGCGGTGTTGCGTGGCATGCACAATCAGAAAATTATTGAACGCCAACACCATAAACTTTCAGTGTATGGCATTGGAAAAGATAAAAGTAAAGAGCATTGGCAGTCTGTCATTCGTCAGCTTATTCATTTGGGTTTTGTGCAACAGGTTATTAGTGAATTAAATCCAACGTTGCAACTTACTGAAAGTGCGAAAGTGATTTTGAAAGGCGAAGAACCGTTAGAATTGGCAATGCCTCGTATTTCTGCAATCAGTAAAATTGCTCATAATCCACAACGTCAAGGTGTTGCAAATTACGATAAGGATTTATTTGCACGCTTGCGTTTCTTACGCAAACAAATTGCCGATAAAGAAAATATTCCGCCGTACATTGTCTTTAATGATGCGACGTTGCAAGAAATGGCACAATATATGCCAACAAGCAATATTGAAATGCTGCAAATTAATGGCGTGGGCTCTATCAAATTAGAGCGGTTTGGGCAGCCGTTTATGGCATTGATTCAAGAACATAAGGCAATTTTGGCGAATGCGCAAAATAATGACTAAGTGTTAAAAGTGCGGTTAAAAATGACCGCACTTTTTGTTATACTTGCGCCAATTTTTTCAGTTCTTAGAATTTAAGGTTAAACAATGCGTACAAGTCAATATTTATTTTCCACCCTAAAAGAAACGCCAAATGATGCTCAGGTTGTGAGCCACCAATTAATGTTGCGTGCAGGTATGATTCGCCCAATGGCATCAGGTTTATATAACTGGCTACCGACGGGTATTCGCGTATTGAAAAAAGTGGAAAAAGTTGTTCGCGAAGAGATGAACAAAGGTGGTGCCATTGAGGTATTAATGCCAGTTGTGCAACCTGCGGAATTATGGGAAGAGTCTGGTCGTTGGGATCAATATGGCCCTGAATTGCTTCGTTTTGAAGACCGTGGAAACCGTAACTTTGTACTTGGGCCAACTCACGAGGAAGTGATTACAGATTTAGTCCGCCGTGAAGTTTCTTCATACAAACAACTCCCACTTAACTTATATCAAATTCAAACGAAATTCCGTGATGAAGTGCGCCCTCGTTTTGGTGTAATGCGTTCGCGTGAATTTATTATGAAAGATGCGTATTCTTTCCACACGACACAAGAAAGTTTACAAGCAACCTATGATGTGATGTATCAAGTATACAGTAACATTTTTAACCGTTTAGGCTTAGATTTCCGTGCGGTGCAAGCGGATACAGGTTCAATCGGGGGGTCAGCTTCTCACGAATTCCAAGTGTTAGCTTCAAGCGGGGAAGATGATGTTGTGTTCTCAACGGAATCGGATTTTGCCGCGAATATTGAGCTTGCAGAAGCAATTGCTATAGGCGAACGCCAAGCTCCAACCGCTGAAATGTGTTTAGTTGATACACCAAATGCGAAAACTATTGCGGAGTTGGTGGAGCAATTCAATTTACCAATCGAGAAAACCGTAAAAACTTTGATTGTGAAAGGTGCAGACGAAAATCAACCACTTGTTGCGTTGATTATTCGGGGCGACCATGAATTAAACGAGATCAAAGCACAAAAACACCCGTTAGTGGCAGATCCTCTTGAGTTTGCGGACGAAACTGAAATCAAAGCGAAAATTGGTGCGGGCGTGGGATCGTTAGGCGCGGTAAATCTTAATATTCCTGCAATTATTGACCGCACTGTGGCGTTAATGTCTGATTTTAGTTGTGGTGCGAATATCGATGGAAAACATTATTTCAATGTGAACTGGGTACGCGATGTAGCAATGCCTGAAGTATTTGATTTACGTAACGTAGTGGAAGGTGATCCAAGTCCGGATGGTAAAGGCACGCTTCAAATCAAACGTGGTATTGAAGTGGGACATATTTTCCAACTGGGTAAAAAATACTCTGAAGCGATGAAAGCGACCGTTCAAGGCGAAGATGGTAAACCTCTTGTGATGACGATGGGTTGCTACGGTATTGGTGTAACTCGTGTGGTGGCTTCAGCCATTGAGCAACACCATGATGAACGCGGTATCATCTGGCCATCAGACGAAATCGCCCCATTCACTGTGGCGATTGTGCCAATGAATATGCACAAATCTGAAGCCGTGCAAAAATACGCTGAAGAACTTTACCGCACTTTACAATCACAAGGCGTAGATGTGATTTTTGATGATCGTAAAGAACGCCCGGGCGTGATGTTCGCCGATATGGAACTTATCGGTGTGCCGCATATGGTGGTAATCGGTGAGAAAAACCTAGAGAACGGTGAAATTGAATATAAGAACCGCCGTACTGGTGAAAAAGAAATGATTAGTAAAGATCAGTTGCTCAGCGTTTTAAACGAAAAGTTAGGTAATCGCTAATCAGTATTTTATTTTGTATATTGTGACAAAAGAGCGGTTAAAAATAGCCGCTCTTTTTGTTGATCTAACGTTTATATTGAACAATGTTTAATCCAAACTAAATGCTCGAATATAAGGTAGTTTTCCTTTTTCTAACATCTCTTGAATACCGCTTTGATGGTCATTGCTGCCTAACCCCCTTAATTCTAAGGTTATGCCAATGCTATTATCATAAACAATTTCATTACGTGTTTGGTTTTGGTGGTTTGTGACATTGCGTTTTACACCAACACTTGCAGCCCAACAGCAACTGTTATATTGAACGCCTAGATATTGTTCTACCGGTTTTTGTAAGGCGAGATCTTGATAATAGCGTCCTACTACAGCCCAATTATTGGCAATTTCCCAGCCTACAACTAATCCCACTTGTTGGATATCTTGTTGATAGGCGTTAGCCGATTTACCTAAGTTTTGGTCAATATATTCTTGGTTCACATATCGATAATTTAACTGAATTAAATTATTTTTTTCAGGATTATATTCTAGTGATGTATTCGCTAATGATGTTGAATTGGTATGAGTATCAAATTGATAGCTACCACGCCAATACCATTTATTACTTATTTTCCAATTAGATTCTAATGCCCAAGCAGATGATGAAGTTGGTGTTTTATTCGCAGGGTTTTCATCAATACGAGAATTACTTAAGTAATAAATTTGACCTGCAGATAAATTAAATCGTTCTTCGCCAGCAATATCATAAAAATGCGTTGTGCCACCCAAGGTAACTTGATTTGCCGATGAAATTCGATCTAAACCACTATAACGGCGATCACGGAATAGCGAATAGTAATCTTGCTGTACTAATGCTGAATCGTAACCAAATCCCAAATAATCATTATTAAGTGTTGAACCAATATTGCTTTGATTTCGGTAAGGACGATATAAATACTGCACGTGCGGTTCGAAGGTTTGTGTATACTCTTTTAAGAACGTTATATCGCGTGCTAATACACTTTGTAAATCAACTTTAAATTGTGGAATAACTCGATTTACCGTTTTTTGCACGTCCTCTGCATTTTTTCCTGAACCTTTTTTCTGCTCGTAACGAGTCGCATAAAGTTTCGTTTCAATATTCAAACTGCCGTATTTATTTGACATTAAAGAATTTAGGCTAGGTTCTGCATGGAAACGCCATGCAGTTGGCATCAATTTACTGTCATTATCAAAACGAACTGCTTGTGAATGTAATTTGAAATTTAACCATTCATTCGCTAAATCATATTTGTGATAGTTGAAATCTAATTGTGGTACTGCACGGTAAGGGCCGATGTTTACAATATCATCAAAAATTTGGAACTGATGTGCAGAAAGAGAAAAATTATAATTGGGTTGATAATAAGCTATGCGAGCATATTGGTTCGCATAACCATCGGTACTGCGTCCATAAATAGAATCAAAGTCGTTGAAATAACGTTTATCGCTTACTCGGGTGTAATTAATATTTAGACGCCAATTTTGTAAAAAGCTAGAATTGTGATTCCAATAGAACAAATGACGTTTTCGATTATCACTAGCATATTCAGAGTAACGATCCTTACCTAAATATTCTCCTGCCACTTTACCTTCACCAATAGAGGTTAAATAGCGAAATTCCCCATTTGCTTGCCAACCACGGCGAGACATATATTTCGGGGTGAAAGTAAGATCATAATTAGGCGCGATATTCCAATAAATTGGTTGTGCATACCAAAGACCATCTCGGTTAGATGTTCCCGCGCTTGGAATCAATAAACCAGAACGACGACGATCTCCAATGGGTAATTGTAAGTAAGGGGTATAAAAGACGGGAACACCGTGTATTTTAAAGCGAGCATGCCACATTTCAGCATATTCTTCTTTCACGTATTGACGAATTTCTGACGCATCTACTGCCCAAGCATTGTCGCCGTGCAAACATGACGTAAAGGTTGCATTCTTCATTACACGATAATCATTATGCAGTGTTATATTATCAGCTTTACCACGTCCTTGACGACCGACAAATTCATATTCTGAATTTGTTAAATTACCATCGTGACTATCTAAATTAAACTCTGCATCTTTACCCAACATATTGATCTGATTATCTTTATAATCAAATCCATTGCGGACATAAGCCATGCGTAAAGGTGTTGATTGGTTTCCAGATTGTTTGACCTGCACGGATTGTGCTAACAAATGGCGATTGCCTTGTTTCAAATCTACATTACCTTGATAGGTCGCATCATTTGGCTGATTAATTTCTGCGTTATCCGCTTCAATATAGACAGGCAGAGAATTCACATCACCCGTCACGACTTCACCGCTAAATTTTGGCACGCCCATTAAACATTGTTCATGCAAATCTGCCAAACTTTGTTGGCTATAAAGTGCGGTCAAAATAGCAAGTGAAATTAAAGTGTGTTTTTTATTCATCGTCTTGTTTTAATTTGTCAGAAAATTGGTCAGATTATACTGGAAAAAGAGCAAGGCTAGTAATATTTTTCAAGAAGTGATTAATAGAATATCCACTGGGTTATGATTAAATTTTTTGTCTATTGAACCATCAATACGCCAAGACAGCCCATATCTTCTAACATTAAATTCGATACCCCAAATAAGAATGGGTAGTTACCAGAAGATGCTTGATCAAATTTCACTAAAATTTGAGTTTTGTTTTTTACCCAAACGGTATCTTTCCAAGCTAATTCTTCAGCTTGTAATTGATGTTCTCCTTGGCTTTCCACCACAAATTTGGCACCTTGAATAGTAAATCCAACAGGTAAACTTGCATTTAAAATCCAGCGTTCAATGGTGCCTTTACGAGCCATAACATCAACCTTGCGTGGGTCAAAACGTCTTTGGTTAATTAAGCCGTTTGTAACATCAATATTAAATTCTCGAGTTTGAGCAACGGCTTGTTGTAACATTGCTGGTGCATCCGTTTCGAAAGTTAGATTCGGTTGTTTATTAAATGCGGATAGTTGTCCCTTAGCACGCAATTCAAGGACGGTGTTATTAGCGAGTTCATCGCCTGAGAACAACATATTTTTTATTTTTTCGTACAAGCTACGTTTACTTCCGCTAATGAGAGATACGTTGTCAATTTCATTCATATTAAGCAGTATTTCTGCACGTTCTCCTGGCGAGAGAACCAAAGATTTGATTGATTTCGCTTTTGGTAAGAAACCTAAATCTTGTGCAATAAGCAGCATTTCTTGATCATTATCCAAGCGTAAATCATAAGCACGCGCTAATGAGGCATTGAGCAAACGTAAACGAATCCAACCCCGTGCAACATCTAAAAATGGTGCTTCAATACCATTCACCAACAAGCGATTGCCTACAAAGTGCGGTTGATTTTGTTTGAATAATTGGAGACCATCATTGTTAAATTCCATATCTTGTAAAATCAATGGAATATCATCTACGCCGTATTTATTGGGAAGATTCGCTTTTAGGCTTTGCTCATCTTCAATTAACCACATTCCAGCTAAGCCACGATAGGTTTGATAGGCTGAGTTGGCTAATGTTGCGGAACGATACCAACAGCTTGCTGCGGGTTGTTCAATAGGCACGATGGGTGCCCAAGATTCGCCTTTTTTGAGAACTCGAGCTGCCCCGCCAAACAGTTCGCCTGATGCTTGTAAACCTTGAATAGATAAAGCAACTGATTGTGGCAAATTGTTATGATAATTAAGTTTGGCAAAGCTGCCTGATTTGATTTTAATGGTTGGGCCAAGATAATTGCCGTTGAATCCCCATACCGTCACATTGTGTGAGCCATCTAACGGATAATTCGTTTCCTGCATGGTTAATACAATAGGGCGACCGCGACGGACTTCAATTAGTGGCGGCACAACTAGTTTTTCACGGCTTGCCGCTAACAATGGTGCGGGCACTGTGGAAAGTGCGGTAGAAATCGCAGCTGTTTTTAATAATTGACGGCGGGAAAGGCGTGGCATTTTAGTTTCCTTTTGCTATCTCTTCATCAAGTTCGGCAATGCGTTTTTCCATTAGATCATGACAATAAGCCGCAAGATCGCGAACATTGTCTTTGGTATAGCCTGAAACATCGATTGGATCCATTATTTCGCAAATCACTTTGCCATTATCCCAACGATTTAAATTAATTTTGTTATGCGTGGTTGAACACACCACAGGAATAATTGGTACACCTGCTGAAATCGCCGCATGGAATGCACCCGTTTTAAAGGGTAATAAACCGCGACCGCGATTGCGAGTGCCTTCTGGGAACATCCAAATAGATAAATTATCTTCATTGATTCGTCGTGCAAGCTGCGACATTGTACTGTGTGCTTTTGTGCGGTTTTCTCTATCTAAGAAAATATTACCCGTTACCCAATATAAAATGCCGAAGAAGGGTATCCAAATTAAGCTTTTTTTACCCACACTTACTGTGCGAGGTTGCACCATATAAGAGATTGTTACCATATCATAATTATTTTGATGATTACCGATATAAATGGCGCGGCTAATTTGCTTCTGATCTTGAGGAATACGATGTTCTACCTTTAAGCCAAAAAGTGGATATAAGCGTCCAAACCAACGTGCAACAATGCCTACGTTGCTTGGATTTTTAAAGCGGATAAAAGAATAAATCGTACCCAGTACACAAATTAGAATACAGCAGATTAATACGAGGAAAATTCGAAGTAGTTTTAACATAAGGATGTCCTATATAAAATTTCGTTGAAGTATAGCAAATTCAATCTCAATATGTGCTAATCTAAACAAAAATCGTGGAATTTTTATGAAACATAGCTATTTTATTTCTGATTTGCATTTAAGCGAAACTCAGCCAGAATTGACCGCACTTTTTGTCGATTTTATGCAGAATCTTGCCCCACAGGCTGAACGGCTTTACATTTTAGGTGATCTTTTTGATTTTTGGATTGGTGATGACGAGCAGTCTACATTGATTCAACAAGTTAAAGATTTAATTAAGTCTGTAAGCGAGCAAGGTGTGCAATGTTATTTTCAGCACGGCAACCGTGATTTCTTGATTGGCGAACGTTTTGCGAAAGATACAGGTGTTCAGCTTTTTCCTGATTATCAATTGATTACACTTTATGATAAAAAAATCTTACTTTGTCATGGCGATACGCTTTGTATTGATGACGTGGCTTACCAACAATTTCGCCGTAGAGTGCATCAAAAATGGCTGCAGCGTTTGTTTTTGTGTTTGCCATTAAAAGTGCGGTTGAAAATTGCGGAGAAAATTCGGGCAAAGAGTAATCAAGATAAACAAGCCAAAACACAGGAAATCATGGATATAAATCAAGCCTTCACGACAGAAAAAGTACAAGAATTTGGTGTAAATTTATTAATTCACGGACACACACACCGTGAGGCGATTCATCAACAAGCAGGATTTACCCGAATTGTATTAGGGGATTGGCGAAAAAATTACGCATCAATTTTAAAAATAGATGAAAGCGGAGAATTTGGTTTTATTAAAGATTAGAAGTGCGGTAAAGCAAAAACTCGTTATTTTACTTAATGATACTAGAATAATACTTATCCATAAAATCGTACCTAAAAGCTGGTGGATAAGCCCAACTTTTAGATACAGATAAAAGTGCGGTTAATTTTAGGATTAGTTTTCTTTCGGTAAGCGAAGCAACGCGTAAATTAATCCTCCCCACAATAAAGTAAGGGCTATGATCATCATAATAATTGCGCCAGTAGTCATTTTATTCTCCTTTAGTTTCATCAATCGTTAATTTGGTTTCGCTTTTCCATTTTAAGCGAGAAAGGAAAAATGCCACGACAAGTAAGCTAATCGACATTCCCCAACCAAAGGTATTTACAAACCAGTTTGGATAACCTTCGTAACCTTCAGAGAAGACTTTTGCCCCTTCGCTGAAAAGCATAAATGCTAAAACACCACTCGTTAATACAATGCATAAACGCCAGAAGAAACCCACTTTGAAAGATGACGTTTCGTTTAAGTGATTACCTAATAAACCAAGTTTTTCATTTGCTACAATCGCAATTAAAGACGCAAATGCTACGGCAACAATACCGAAATAGTTCACAAATTTATCGAACACATCTAACATCGGTAAGCCAGTTGTTGTGCCGAATAAGATGACAGAAACTAGCATCATTGGTACACCCACGATGAATGTCACTTTTCCACGGCTAATGCGAATTTTATCCTGAATTGCGGAAATAATTACTTCGATAACTGAGATGAATGAAGTCAATGCGGCAAAGGTTAATGCACCAAAGAATAACATGCCTAGCACTTCACCAAATGGTGCTTTATTGATGATGGTTGGGAACGCAAAAAATGCTAAACCAATTCCGCCTTTTGCCACTTCGCTGACTTCTTGACCTTGCGCTGTTGCAATAAAGCCTAATGCTGCAAATACGCCGATACCTGCTAATACTTCAAAGCTACTGTTAGCAAAACCCACAACCAAGCCACTACCAGTCAAATCGGATTCTTTTTTAAGATAAGAGGCGTAAGTCACCATAATTCCAAATCCGATTGAAAGAGAGAAGAAGATTTGTCCATAAGCGGCAATCCACACACTCGGGTTGGATAATTTTGTCCAATCTGGTGTAAATAATGCATCTAAACCTTTTGCCGCACCTGGTAAGAATAAGGAATAAATCACAAGCACCATAAACATCACGACGAGCACTGGCATTAATACGGAAGAGACCTTAGCAATTCCTTTTTGAACACCCATAGAAAGTACGCCTAAGGCAACAATCCACATCGCAATTAATGGTGCGGTTACCATACCAACAAATTCAAAGCTGATACCGTTTTTAATATCGCCCATTTTTAAAAATTCACCGATGAAGAAATCAATGGGTTTATCGCCCCATGCGCCAGTGAAAGAAAAATATGTGTAGCTTGCCGCCCAGCCTAATACTACAGCGTAATATAATCCGATGATGACATTTACCATCATTTGCCACCAGCCAAACACCTCAAAGTGCGGGCTAAAACGACGATAAGAAAGTGGTGCGCCACCACGATGACGGTGCCCAATGGCATAATCTAAGAATAAAAGAGGAATCCCTGCGGTTAATAATGCAATAAGGTAAGGGATGATAAATGCGCCACCACCATTTTCATAAGTGGTATAAGGGAAACGCCAAATATTACCAAGACCAACGGCAGAACCAATTGCTGCCAGAATAAATGCGCGACGACCAGAAAAAGTCTCACGCTTTTGTGCTTTTGGGGCTGAGTGCGCCATAAATTATCCTATGTAAAAAAATGAAAAGAGTTTCAATATAATGAAATCTAATCATCAGTCAATAAATAAGCCAAAAGAGCGGTAAAAATTCACGAATTTTTTAATAAAAAGAACATAAACATTCAAAGCAAGCCAATTTTTACCGCACTTTTTTCGTTTTTTTTCGTGCCAAGCCCTACCAATGACTCGAAATTTCGCTACAATGCTGAATTTATCCCAAAATAAAAATAACAGGAAACAAACACAATGACAGGTGCACAACTTATCATGGCGTGCCTGAAAGCACACCATGTCACGACTCTTTTCGGTTATCCCGGTGGTGCAATTATGCCAACCTACGATGCCCTTTATGACGCAGGCTTAGATTACTTACTTTGTCGTAATGAACAAGGGGCTGCAATGGCTGCGATTGGCTATGCTCGCTCCACGGGAAAAGTGGGCGTCTGTATTGCAACATCAGGCCCTGGCGCAACCAATTTAGTTACTGGATTAGGCGATGCCATGATGGACTCCATTCCAGTTGTCGCCATTACCGGTCAAGTTTCCTCGCCATTAATCGGCACAGATGCGTTCCAAGAAGCCGATGTTCTAGGACTTTCCCTTGCTTGTACTAAACACAGCTTTATCGTTCAAAGTGCAGATGTCGCACTACAAGGGGATTTAATCCAAGCACTTAATGCACTCAAACAAGATATTGATATTGAACCTTGGCGTGAACAAATCAGAAATTTCAAAGCAAAATTAGATTTCACTTATGTTGAAAATCAAGGCAATCGCCCGATTGATCCTTGGGCATTACTCAACAGCCTATCTAATCGTAAACCAAATAATGCCGTAATTTGTACCGATGTGGGGCAGCATAAAATGTGGTCAGCTCAACACATGTTACGCGTAGCACGCCACCGCGGTTTCACCGTTACAACAATGGAAATGACACTGATTGAAACCCAAGTGCGGTTAAAAATCACTGTAAAATCTGACCGCACTTTAGATCTATTAGTGAATCAGTTGGCAAAATTGCCAGATGTTTTAATGGTTAATTAATCATGCAAACGAACCCTAAATTTTACTCGGAGAGATTATTTATGCCAAAACTACGTTCAGCGACCAGCACACAAGGTCGTAATATGGCAGGTGCACGTGCCTTATGGCGTGCAACAGGAATGAAAGAAAATGACTTTGGTAAACCGATTATTGCGGTGGTGAACTCTTTCACGCAATTCGTACCAGGGCATGTGCATTTAAAAGATATGGGACAGCTTGTTGCTGCAGAAATTGAAAAAGCGGGCGGCGTAGCAAAAGAATTTAACACCATTGCGGTGGATGATGGTATCGCAATGGGTCACGGTGGAATGCTTTATTCTTTACCAAGCCGTGATTTAATCGCAGACAGCGTAGAATATATGGTCAATGCGCACTGTGCTGATGCGATGGTGTGTATTTCCAACTGTGACAAAATCACTCCAGGAATGTTGATGGCGGCAATGCGTTTAAATATTCCAACTATCTTCGTTTCAGGCGGCCCGATGGAAGCAGGTAAAACTAAACTTTCTGATCAATTAATCCGCTTAGATTTAGTAGATGCGATGATTGAGGCAGCCGATCCGAATGTGTCAGATGAACGTATTGATGCCATCGAACGCAGTGCGTGTCCAACTTGTGGTTCATGCTCAGGTATGTTTACCGCAAACTCTATGAATTGCCTTACTGAAGCCTTAGGTTTATCTTTACCTGGTAATGGTTCTATGTTGGCGACTCATGCTGACCGCAAAGAATTATTCTTAAAAGCAGGCCGTCAAATTGTCGAGCTTTGCAAACGTTATTACGAACAAGATGATGCAAGCGTATTGCCTCGTTCAATCGGTACTTTTGATGCCTTTGAAAATGCAATGAGCCTCGATATCGCAATGGGTGGTTCAAGTAACACTGTTTTACACTTATTAGCGGCAGCACAAGAAGCAGGCGTAGATTTTAAAATGGAAGATATTGACCGTTTATCGCGCAAAGTGCCTTGTTTAAGCAAAATTGCACCAAACACCAATAAATATCATATGGAAGACGTACACCGTGCAGGCGGTATTATGGGATTGTTGGGTGAATTAGATCGCGCTGGATTAATTCATAAAAATACACACACCGTGCTTGGAATGAGCATGGGAGAACAACTAGACCAATACGATATTATTCGCAATCAAGATGAAGAATTACATAAATTCTTCCGTGCAGGTCCTGCAGGTATCCGCACAACTCAAGCATTCTCACAAGATTGTCGCTGGGATACCGTCGATAATGATCGTGTAAACGGTTGTATTCGCAATAAAGAAAATGCAATTTCGCAAGAAGGTGGCTTAGCCGTATTATTCGGTAATCTCGCTGAAGACGGATGTATTGTTAAAACCGCTGGTGTAGATGAATCTATTTGGAAATTCACTGGCACGGCAATCGTATTTGAAAGCCAAGAAGATGCGGTTGCAGGCATTTTAGGTGGCAAAGTTAAAGAAGGTCATGTCGTTGTTATCCGCTACGAAGGCCCTAAAGGCGGACCAGGTATGCAAGAAATGTTGTATCCAACCAGTTACTTAAAATCGATGGGCTTGGGCAAAAAATGTGCTTTATTAACGGACGGCCGTTTCTCTGGTGGTACATCAGGCTTGTCTATTGGACATGCCTCGCCAGAAGCTGCTTCTGGCGGTGCAATTGGCTTAGTACGCGATGGCGATATTATCAACATTGATATTCCAAATCGTGCAATTAACTTAGAAATGAGTAATGATGAACTCGCAGCACGCAGAGCCGAACAAGATCAAAAAGGTTGGCAGCCAGCTCACCGTGAGCGTGAAGTCTCTTTCGCATTGAAAGTATTCGGCCACTTTGCGACCTCAGCGGACAAAGGTGCGGTACGCGATAAAACATTATTAAAATAATTTAACGGTTCCCCTCTTTCATAAGAGGGGGATAAAACAAAGGAAAAACTAACCGCACTTCATCATCAAAACAAACACTATGAAAAACTTACTTACCAATCCTCAACCCTCTCAATCAGATTATATCAATGCCATTGTTAAACTTGGTTCGCGCGTATATGAAGCTGCACAAGTGACCCCTTTACAAAAAATGGGAAAACTTTCTGAACGACTGCACAATAATATCTGGATTAAACGAGAAGACCGTCAGCCAGTAAATAGCTTTAAACTACGCGGCGCTTACGCAATGATTTCTAGCCTTTCAGCAGAACAAAAAGCAGCAGGCGTAATAGCGGCATCTGCAGGTAACCATGCACAAGGCGTGGCATTATCGGCGAAACAATTAGGCTTAAAAGCATTGATCGTCATGCCACAAAACACCCCAAGCATTAAAGTGGATGCAGTGCGTGGTTTTGGTGGCGAGGTGTTGTTGCACGGTGCTAATTTCGATGAAGCCAAAGCAAAAGCCATCGAGCTTTCAAAAGAAAAAAACATGACATTTATTCCACCATTCGATCATCCATTAGTGATCGCTGGACAAGGCACGTTAGCGATGGAAATGCTACAACAAGTGGCAGATTTGGATTATGTGTTTGTACAAGTCGGCGGTGGTGGCTTAGCTGCAGGTGTAGCAATTTTGCTTAAGCAATTTATGCCAGAAATTAAAATCATCGGTGTAGAATCAAAGGATTCTGCGTGCTTAAAAGCGGCTCTTGATAAAGGCGAACCAACAGATTTAACCCATGTTGGATTATTTGCCGATGGTGTTGCCGTAAAACGCATTGGTGACGAAACATTCCGTCTATGTCAGCAATATCTTGATGATATGGTATTGGTCGATAGTGACGAAGTATGCGCAGCAATGAAAGATTTGTTTGAGAACGTTCGTGCTGTTGCAGAACCATCAGGTGCATTAGGTTTGGCTGGTTTGAAAAAATATGTAAAACAAAACCATATTGAAGGCAAAAATATGGCGGCAATTTTGTCTGGCGCGAACTTGAATTTCCACACATTACGTTATGTATCTGAACGTTGTGAAATTGGTGAAAATCGAGAGGCTTTATTAGCCGTAACCATGCCTGAACAACCAGGTAGTTTCTTAAAATTTGCTTATGTATTAGGTAACCGAGCTGTAACCGAATTCAGTTATCGTTATGCAGATGATAAACGCGCTTGTGTGTTTGTTGGGGTAAGAACGACAAATGAGCAAGAAAAAGCAGATATTATTGCAGACCTCACGAAAAATGGTTTTGATGTTGAGGATATGTCTGATGATGATATTGCGAAAACGCATGTTCGCTATTTAATGGGGGGGCGCGCATCAAATGATAACGAACGTTTATATACCTTCGAATTCCCAGAGCAAAAAGGTGCCTTATTAAAATTCTTGGAAACCTTGCAAAATCGTTGGAATATTTCATTATTTCACTATCGTGCCCACGGCGCGGACTATGGAAATATCCTTGCTGGGTTCCAAATTGAACAACGCGAACAAGCAGAATTTGAACAGGTACTTGCCCAACTCAATTATGTTTTTGAAGATGTAACAGAAAGCAAATCTTATCGTTATTTCTTACGTTAATCCTATAAAAAAGGCGTGATATTTTTCACGCCTTTGTCTTATTCAAACTCTAATTCCACCGCACTTTCGCCGAGTAAATTCACCAATTCCGTCAGAATTTCATCTGTTGGAATGATCGACCATTGCACGCCTAAACGTAACAACGCACGACCTTTCGGACTTTGATAATACACATTAATCGGCAACGTTCCACCACTCACTGGCTCAAGTAATGCTTTAAGTTGTTTAATGAAACTTGGTGTAATTTGATGCTCAGAAAGACTAATAGCCAAGGATTTGACATAACGAGAACGAGCCTCATCTAAGGTCATTAACTCGCGCACCGTCATTTTCAAGCCACCAGAGAAATCATCAAAGCTCACCTGCCCTGAAGCAACAATCACTGTATCTTTTTGTAATTTCTCACCAAATTGTTCTAGACTTTCACCAAATAATGTTAAATCTAAGCGACCTGAACGGTCATCTAATGTGGCAATGCCTAAGCGATTGCCTTTTTTTGTGATTGCAATTCGTGATGCGACCAATAATCCCGCCACAGTGCTAATTTGTCCACGGCGATTTGGTGCGAGATCTTTCAACCGCGTCGATGTGTAATGGGAAAGTTCTTTCAAATAACGGCTAACAGGATGACTGCTTAAATAAAGACCTAAGGTTTCTCGTTCGCCATCAAGAATTTGTTTTTCAGTGTAAGGTGGTGTATTAGCATAGGCATTTTCCACTTCTTCATGGGTTTCAGTCAGCACACCGAACATATCCGTTTGTCCTATTGCTTCATCTTTCGCATGCTGATCGGAAGCTCTAAGTGCATCTTCCAAATTCTTAGAAAGTGCGGCGCGATGTGGCCCTAATTTATCAAAGGCACCCGACATAATTAGGTTTTCAAAGGTACGGCGGTTAATTTTTTTCAAATCTACACGAGCGCATAAATCGAATAAATCTTTGAAAATCCCCCCTTCATTTCTTGCCGTCACAAGTGCTTCAATCGGGCCTTCCCCCACGCCTTTAATCGCGCCAATCCCATACACAATTTCGCCTTGTTCATTGACACTAAAATGGTGTTTTCCGATATTAATATCTGGTGGCGTCACTTTTAAGCCCATACGCAAACATTCGTCGTACAAACCTACGATTTTATCCGTATTATCTATTTCAGATGTCATCACTGCAGCCATAAATTCTGCAGGGAAATGAGTTTTAAGCCAAAGGGTTTGGTAAGACACCAAGGCATAAGCAGCGGAGTGAGATTTATTAAAACCATAGCCAGCAAATTTTTCCACCAAGTCGAAAATCTTCATAGATAGCTCGCCATCAACGCCGTTTTTCTCCGCACCTTCTTTAAATACAGAACGCTGTTTTGCCATTTCTTCTGGTTTCTTTTTACCCATTGCTCGACGCAATAAGTCAGCCCCACCCAGCGTATAGCCAGCAAGCACTTGAGCAATTTGCATCACTTGTTCTTGATACAAAATAATGCCGTAAGTCGGCTCAAGAATAGGTTTCAAACTTGCATGTTGATATTCTGCGTCAGGGTAAGATACTTCTTCTCTCCCGTGTTTACGGTCGATAAAGTTATCTACCATACCCGATTGTAACGGACCCGGACGGAACAATGCTACCAATGCGATAATATCTTCAAAACAGTCAGGTTGCAGGCGTTTGATCAAATCTTTCATACCTCGTGATTCCAACTGGAACACGGCGGTGGTTTCGGAACGTTTAAGTAATTCAAAAGATTCAGGATCATCAAGTGGAATGGCGGCAATATCTACTCGAGGCTTGCCTTCACGCACCATACGAACATTAATCATATCCAATGCCCATTTAATGATAGTGAGAGTACGCAAGCCTAGGAAGTCAAATTTCACAAGCCCTGCATATTCCACATCATTTTTATCAAAGTGAGTAACTGGATGTAAGCCTTCATTATCACAATAGAGCGGTGCAAAATCAGTAATTAAGGTTGGTGAAATGACCACGCCACCTGCATGTTTACCTGCATTACGTGTCACACCTTCCAGCTTGCGCGCCATGTCAATCAATGCTCGCACTTCTTCATCGCTATCGTAGGCAGTCTGTAATTGCGGCTCGGCCTCAAATGCTTTCGCAAGGGTCATACCCGGATCGGGAGGAATCAATTTCGAAATACGATCAACGAAACCATACGGATGCCCCAGCACTCGCCCTACATCTCGAATAACCGCTTTCGCCGCCATTGTACCAAAGGTAATAATTTGTGATACCGCGCCACGACCATAGGTTTCAGCAACGTGTTCAATCACGCGATCGCGACCATCCATGCAAAAATCCACGTCGAAATCGGGCATAGACACACGTTCTGGATTTAAGAAACGTTCAAATAGCAAATCAAACTCTAACGGATCTAAATCAGTGATTTTTAATGCGTAAGCCACCAATGAACCCGCACCAGAACCACGACCTGGCCCTACTGGAATATCGTTATCCTTAGACCATTGAATAAATTCCATTACGATCAAGAAATAACCTGGGAACCCCATTTGGTTAATTACATCTAGCTCAACTTGCAAGCGTTCATCATATTTTGGTCGTTTTTCTAACCGCACTTTTTCATCAGGGAATAAAAAAGCTAAACGTTCTTCCAAGCCCTCTTTGGATTTTTGCACTAAGAAATCTTCTGTACTTAAATCGCCAGTTGGAAATTGAGGTAAGAAATATTGACCAAGGCGCAAAGTCACACTACAACGTTGCGCAATTAATAAGGTATTTTCGAGAGCGGAAGGAATGTCTGCAAACAGCTTACACATATCTTCTTCACTACGAAAATATTGCTGTGAGGTATAACATTTCGGACGTTTAGGATCGTCTAAAGTATAGCCATCGTGAATCGCTACACGAATTTCGTGGGCTTCAAAATCCTCTGCATTCAAAAACATCACATCATTAGTTGCGACCAATGGTAAATCACAACGTTCTGCTAATTTCAACGCTGCTTGAATGTAACGTTCTTCATTTGGGCGACCTGTACGACTTAATGCTAAATAAAAATGATCGGCAAAAAATTCTTGGTAAAAATCGACCGCACTTTCAATTTCGGCTACGTTTTCTTTCAACAATTTTTTACCTACATCGCCTTGCGTTCCCCCTGATAAAATAATCACGCCGTCGCGATGTTCAATTAACCAATCTTGATCGATATAAGGTAAATCGTTATAACCGCGTTGATAAGCCTTTGATAACAATAAAGTAATATTTCTATAGCCTTCATTATTTTTAGCTAGCAAGGTAAGATCAAAGTATTCATCGCCACATAATGGGCTTTTTACTTTTACATCTGTCCCGATAATGGGCTTCATACCCGAAGAAAGCATTTCGCCATAAAAACGAACCACACCACAAAAATTAGTAAAATCCGTTAATCCCATAGCAACCATTTCATTGGCAGCACAAGCTTTCACAAGAGGTTTCACTTTGACGATACTGTCAATCATCGAAAAATCTGTGTGTGTGCGAAGATGGACGAAGCGAGGTTGGGATGACATTGAAAATCCTTAAAGTGCAGTTAAATTTTGCCGTAAATATTAAGGCGGTATTATAGCGAATTTTTCAAACAAATGCTTATGCTACAAATAGTGTTCCCAAATTGGCTCGGATAACCGATTGCGTGAATAAAAAATGTTAAGTAGATCAAAAAATTGATAATTAGCCGTTTTCATTTTGTGAGATTTCCGCTAGTCTAACGGCGATTTTTTATTTATTTCAACGAATAAGGATAACGCTATGACAACACTTTTTGAGGTTGCACAACATTGGTTAAACCAAGATCCTGACACAGAAACTCGTGCAGAATTAACCGCACTTTTAGATGCAGCAAAAGGCGGAGATAAAGCGGCAGAAGCAGAATTACATGCGCGTTTTGATGGTCGTTTACAATTTGGTACGGCAGGTTTACGTGGTCGTTTACAAGCTGGCTCAATGGGGATGAACCGAGTGTTAGTTTCTCAAGCTGCTGGTGGTTTAGCGGAATATTTAAAAGGTTACGATAAAGAACCATCAATCGTTATTGGTTACGATGGCCGTAAAAACTCCGATGTTTTTGCCCGTGACACCGCTGAAATTATGGCGGGTGCAGGCGTAAAAGCTTATTTATTACCACGCAAATTACCGACTCCAGTTTTAGCCTATGCTATCCAATATTTTGATACCACTGCAGGTGTAATGGTAACAGCAAGCCATAACCCACCAGAAGATAATGGCTACAAAGTGTATTTAGGTAAAGCAAATGGTGGCGGTCAAATCGTTTCACCAGCAGATAAAGACATCGCAGCATTAATTGATAAAGTTGCGGCTGGCAATATCCAAGATTTACCACGTAGCGATAATTATGTGGTGTTAAATGATGAAGTGGTAGATGCGTACATTACAAAAACAGCATCACTAGCTAAAGAGCCCGCTTGCGACATTAACTATGTTTATACCGCTATGCATGGTGTTGGCTATGAAGTTTTAAGTAAAACGCTGGCAAAAGCAGGATTACCACAACCCCACGTAGTAGCAGATCAAGTTTGGCCAGATGGCACATTCCCAACGGTGAATTTTCCAAATCCAGAAGAAAAAGGCGCATTAGATTTAGCAATTAAAGTGGCAAAAGAAAAGAATGCTGAATTTATCATTGCTAATGACCCAGATGCAGACCGTTTAGCCGTTGCTGTGCCTGATGCACAAGGCAACTGGAAATCACTACACGGCAACGTAGTAGGCTGTTTCTTAGGTTGGTACTTAGCAAAACAATATCAAGGTAAACAAGGCACATTGGCTTGCTCACTTGTTTCTTCTCCAGCACTTGCTGAAATTGCGAAAAAATACGGTTTCCAATCAGAAGAAACCTTAACTGGTTTCAAATATATCGGTAAAGTATCTGGCTTATTGTTTGGTTTTGAAGAAGCATTGGGCTATTTAGTGGATCCAGACAAAGTACGCGATAAAGACGGTATTTCTGCAGCAATCGTGTTCTTAGATCTTGTGCGTAACTTGAAAAAACAAGGCAAAACTTTAGCAGATTATGCTGATGAATTTACCAAAGAATTTGGTGCTTATGTGAGTGGACAAATCTCTATTCGAGTCAGCGATCTTTCAGAAATCGGAAAATTAATGACCGCACTTCGTAACAATCCACCAGCAGAAATCGCTGGCGTGAAAGTGGCACAATTTATCGACCATATTAAAACAGATCGTCAAAGCGATATCCTTGTATTTAACTTGGAAAATGGCGGACGCTTAATTGCTCGTCCTTCAGGTACTGAACCAAAAATTAAATTCTACTTAGATGCACGCGGTAAAGATCCAAAAGATGCAGATCGCGTATTAGCAGAATTTGATGAAGGTGTTCGTCACATTCTTCGCCAAGATGCTTATGGCAAACAAGACTGCTAATTGCAAAATAGTAAGAAAAGACACCGCTTGTAAAAGCGGTGTTTTTGCATTTAAGCACTTTTGCTTTTTAAAATTTTCCCTAAATTCGTTTCCAACCAATCTACCAACTCAAACATCTTATTAGATGCCTCTCTCCCAAATTCTGTTAATGTGTAATCTACTTGTGGCGGAACAGTGTTGTAGGATTTGCGAATTACGTAATGGTTGGTATACAGAAAACTACACTGAATCAGTTCCAGCTACATTAGCAAACAATGCTTTCTATGGTTCAGCAGAAAACGGAAAAATTTCATCCGCACTTCGTGCAGAACTTGCTGAAGCTGCAGCGGATTATGCCGTAGCACTTGTACAAGCAGGATTAGATGAAGGCTTTGCAGGCTTAATTGCACAATGGGATGTGGATACGTCAAACGGTGCATTGATTTGTTGTTTGAAAAGAGTGTGGTATTTGGTCATAAAAAATCTGCACCTTAGTTAGTTGGTTATTTAGTCCAGCTTTTGGGGTGCAGATCATTTCTAGCTTGCCTTTTGTTTTGCTATTTAATTAATGTTTAGTTTGTTCTTCTTCAGGTTTTTCTTCTGCATTTTCTGCTTGTTGGCGATTCATATATTCAACAAACAATGCATCAAAGTTTACTGGAGATAAGTTTAATGCAGGGAACGTACCACGATTTACTAAGTTAGACACTAATTCACGTGCATAAGGGAAAAGCATATTCGGGCATTGAGAGGTTAAACAATGTGCCATTTGAACATCTTCTAAACCACTAATAGTGAACACGCCTGCTTGTTTAACTTCGCAAATAAATGCTACATCGCCACTATCTTCAAGTGTAGTTTCAACAGAAATGTTTAATACCACTTCATATAAGTCATCACCAACTTGAGTCGTTTCAGTGCTTAAATCAAAACCAAGTTTTGGTTTCCATTCTTGTTGGAAAATATGCGGAAGATTTGGTGCTTCAAAAGACACATCTTTCACATAAATACGTTGAATTTGAAGAACGGGTTGTTGTTCTTCTGTTGCTGCAACGTCTTGTTTTTGTTCTGACATTTTCTATTCCTTATTATTTATGTTTTTTAACTAAAGGTAAATTTGCTGCTACCCACGCGGAAAGGCCTTCTTTCAACACAAATACAGAATTAAAACCTTGTTTGGTTAAAAATACTGCAGAAGCAGAGGCTGAAGTACCATTTGTATCGACTAATATAAGAGCTTTTTCTTTATGGGTCTCCAATTTTCCGATGTTTTGATTTTTAATTTCGCTTGGAAGCACATTAATACTATTAATGATATGTCCACGTTGAAATTCTTCAAGACTACGTAAATCTACCACAATGGCTTCATCGGAATTTATTAACCGAATAACTTCATTGTGCGTAATTACTTTAAATTTACTCGTTGCGCCTTTGTAGAATGTATAAATTACCATTACGAAAATCGCAAACCAAGAAACTGCTAAAAGAGTATGTTTTTGAGCAAACTCTGTTGCCATTGAGATAAATTCTTGCATTGTGTTCTCTATTAATACCGTATAAAAAAATAGTTCCCAAGTATAACCGCACTTGGATTATCTTTCAAAAAAATTATGCTTAAATTCCGTACTTGCATAAAGAAAGGTTATACAATCAACAAAAAATTATGTGATCGAGATCATAAATTTGTTTTTCCATTGTTGATAAATAACTTAATTTAGTTAGATTACTTTTTGGAGAATTTTTATTCATCTGAGGAGAAATCTATGAAATTAACTAAATTAGCCTTATGTACTTTATTTGGTCTAGGTATTTCAATAGCAAATGCAGCAGACTTGCCAAATATTACAATCTTGGCAACGGGTGGTACCATTGCAGGAAGCGGGCAAAGTTCAGTAAATTCTGCGTATAAAGCTGGACAATTAAGTATTGATACTTTAATTGAAGCCGTACCAGAAATAAAAAATATTGCCAACATTAAAGGTGAGCAAATTGTAAAAATAGGTTCACAAGACATGAATGACGAAGTCTGGCTAAAACTGGCAAAAGCCATCAATGCTCAATGTAAAAGTACTGATGGATTTGTCATTACCCATGGTACAGATACCATGGAAGAGACGGCTTATTTCTTAGATTTAACCGTAAAATGTGAAAAACCGGTTGTTCTCGTAGGGGCTATGCGTCCTGCGACAGAAAAAAGCGCTGATGGCCCATTAAATCTTTACAATGCTGTCGTCGTCGCGGCAGACAAAAAATCGAGTGGTCGTGGTGTTTTAGTCGCAATGAATAATGAAGTACTAGGTGCTCGCGATGTAACAAAAACCAGTACTACCGCAGTGCAAACTTTCCATTCGCCAAATTATGGTTCTCTAGGCTATATTCATAACAGCAAAGTGGACTATGAACGTTCCCCAGAAAGCAAACATACCATCAACACTCCATTTAACATAGAAAAATTAGACCACCTACCAAAAGTGGGGATTATTTATGCTTATTCAAATGCACCAGTTGAACCATTAAACGCATTGCTAGATGCTGGCTATCAAGGGATTGTATCAGCTGGAGTTGGCAATGGAAATGTTAATGCTGCACACTTAGATCGCTTAGAAAAAGCTGCGAAAGATGGCGTCGTTGTAGTTCGTTCTTCTCGTGTACCAACTGGCTATACAACTCGTGACGCTGAAGTTGATGATAGTAAATATGGCTTTGTAGCATCAGGTACTTTAAATCCACAAAAAGCACGAGTTCTCTTACAATTAGCTTTAACTCAAACTAAAGATCCAAACGCAATTCAACAATATTTCGAAGACTTTTAAGATTAATAGTAACGGTAGTGCGGCTCGAAATAACCGCACTTTTGACCATAATTTATTGATCCAAGTTATGGAATCTCTACCTATTTGTTGCTATATTACACGCCGTTTCAACAAATAAAACAAAGTGTTTTTTTATTAACTTAGGGGGCAGTATGTCTGCAATGTTTTTACTACAATTTGCCATCGTATTATTGTGTATCTTTGTGGGTGCGCGTGTAGGTGGTATCGGTTTAGGTGTATTTGGTGGTTTAGGTCTTGCCATTCTTTCTTTTGGCTTTGGCTTGAAACCAGCAGGTTTACCTATTGATGTTATGTTTATGATTATGGCTGTAGTGGCAGCCGCGGCAGCAATGCAAGCAGCTGGCGGTTTAGACTACATGATCAAAATCGCAACCAAAATCCTACGTCGTAATCCTAAACACATTACGTTTATTGCACCAGCAGTAACTTGGTTATTCACTCTCTTAGCGGGTACTGGTCACGTGGCATATTCTGTATTGCCAGTTATCGCTGAAGTGAGCCGTCAAAACGGTATCCGTCCTGAACGCCCAATGTCAATGGCGGTAATTGCATCACAATTTGCTATTGTAGCAAGCCCAATCGCTGCAGCGGTGGTGGCTGTGGTTGCTTACCTTGAGCCACAAGGCATTCATCTTGGCGATGTTTTAATGGTAACCATTCCTTCAACTATTCTAGGACTTTTCCTTGCTTGCTTATTTGTTAATAAAATGGGTAAAGAGTTAAAAGATGATCCAGAATATCAACGTCGTTTGAATGATCCAAAATATGCAGATATTTTTGCTTCTACCACTTCAGTCAAAGAAGTAGAAGTGAGCAAAACAGCTAAAATTTCCGTTTCTTTATTCTTATTTGGTGCTTTACTTGTCGTGTTAATGGGTGCAGCTCCTTCTATTCGACCTGTTTTTGATGGAAAACCAATGGGAATGGCACATACCATTGAAATTATTATGCTTTCTATTGGTGCATTGATTATCTTAACTTGTAAACCAGATGGCACAGCGATTACCAAAGGTTCTGTATTCCATGCAGGTATGCGCGCAGTAATCGCAATCTTCGGTATTGCTTGGTTAGGTGACACTTTAATGCAGGCACACATTACTGAAGTAAAAGAAATGGTGAAAGGCTTAGTGGAAACTGCACCATGGGCATTTGCTTTCGCTCTATTTGTACTTTCTGTATTAGTAAACAGCCAAGGTGCAACAGTAGCGACATTGTTCCCTCTTGGTATCGCATTAGGTATCCCTGCACCTGTATTAATCGGTGTATTTGTTGCTGTAAATGGTTACTTCTTCATCCCTAACTACGGCCCAATCATTGCATCTCTTGACTTTGATACCACGGGTACAACCAAAATCGGTAAATACATTTTAAACCACAGCTTTATGCTTCCGGGTTTATTGAGCATGCTTTTCTGCTTATTAATCGGTTTAGGTCTTTCTCACGTTATTCTTTAAAATGTGATTCGATAACAAAGAACGGTGCTGAAATAGCACCGTTTTTGTTGTTCTAATATCAACTTAAAATAACTCAAAAAAATAACCGCACTTTGATATATAAGTGCGGTTATTTTTATGAAAGTTTTCCGCCCTGTTTCGTTGTTATGTTATCATTACATTAATGTAACATTTTTAACAATTTAAACTTTTAGGAGAGCTTTATGAAAAACGTCGTGATCGTTGGTGGAGGTGCTGGCGGTATTGAATTAGCAACATTTTTGGGTAATAAATTAGGTCGTCAAAAACAAGCTAAAGTAACGCTGGTTGATCGCAATGCCACCCATTTATGGAAACCCTTATTGCATGAAATTGCAACAGGCGTAATGGATGATGGCGTTGATTCTTTAAGTTATCGTGCGCACGGTAAAAATCATTTTTTCAGTTTTGAGCAAGGTTCAATTATACGTATTAATCGCGAGCAAAAATATGTTGAACTTGCACCTGTTTATGGACAAGAGGGCGATATGCTTGTCATTGCTCGTCGAATTCCTTACGATTATTTAGTGATTGCCATTGGCAGTAAATCTAATGATTTCAACACAAAAGGGGTGGCTGATAATTGTATTTTTTTAGATAGTTCAAAACAGGCTTTACGTTTTCAACATAAACTGTTGGAATTATTTTTAAAATTTTCAGAAAACCGCGCATTAGATGACATTGGCGAAGAAGAATTTAAACAAAAGTTAGTGGATGAAAATAAAGTAAATATTGCTATTGTGGGAGGTGGAGCAACTGGTGTGGAATTAACCGCAGAACTTTATCATGCCGCTGAAGATTTGTCTTCTTACGGTTATGGTAAAATTGATAGTTCTTGCTTACAAGTTACTTTAGTCGAAGCAGGAACACGTTTATTGCCAGCATTACCTGAAAATTTATCTGCTGCTGTGTTAGATGAATTAAAGGAAATGGGTGCCAATGTGCAATTAAACACAATGATTACTGAGGCGCAGCCAAATACACTTATTACCAAAGATGGCAGGGAGATTAAAGCTGATCTTATTGTTTGGGCAGCAGGGGTTCGCGTCTCAACAGTAACGCAGCAATTTGATGGATTAGAAATTAATCGTATCAATCAATTAGTGGTTAAAGATACACTTCAAACTACCGTTGATGATAGTATTTTTGCGATTGGCGATTGTGCTGCATTTATACAATCAAATGGTAAATTGGTTCCGCCAAGAGCGCAAGCTGCACATCAAATGGCAAAGGCTTGTGCAAAAAATATTTTTGCATTGTTTGAAAATAAACCACTGAAATCTTTTAAATATAACGATAAAGGTACTTTAGTTTCTCTGTCAAATTTTACCGCACTTGGTAGTCTAACCAATAAGTTTGGTAAAAATCCACTTACCGTTCAAGGTAAATTTGCGCAGTTTGCTTATGTATCTTTGTATCGAATGCACCAACATGCTTTGCACGGTTGTATTAAAATTGGTTTGATTATTCTCGTTGATAAATTGAATCGTTATTTAAAACCAAGATTAAAATTGCATTGATTAAGTATAGTTTTTCGTTAAATGCGATCTAAATCATTTATATAAAAGAAAGGGCATCAATGATGCCCTCAGTATTGTTTTATGAAGAAAGATCTTCGGATTTTTCAATTGTTCCTTTCACCGTTAAGCAAATTTCTGTTGAAATCAAATGGGAAAGCGTTGAAGCTAACTCTTCTATTTTATCAAGAACAGTATAACCAGATTCATCAAAGTAACGTTGCTCTTTCAAGTTTGCAATAAAGCTTGAAAAAACCGCTTTATCAAAGAATTCTGGTGCATTTATGCCGTGTAATACTGATAAACGTTGAGCAACAAGCTGGCTTTCTTTTTCAAGTTCAGCTCGAGAAATAGCAGGTTGTTTTTGTAAAATAGTGACAGTAATGTAATAACGTTGCAAGATTTCCTGCATTCCCGCAGACCAAAGCTGTAAAATTCGTACTTTTGATTTATTAATAGATAAGAAGTTATCATTTGAATTAATAACGCTTTGGCGTGCAAATTCATTAATGATTTGATGGATTTGTACATTCAATTCATCTTCATTGAAATGTAAGAACAATTCGCCTTGTAAGAAAGGGTAAATTTTTCTAATCGCGTCTAATAGTAAATCTTTTTGGATCGCTTCGTAATGCAAAATAATACTCGCAACTAAAGATGGTAATACGAATAGATGCTGAATATTATTACGATAATAAGTCATTAGTACAGCAGATGAACGTTCTAAGCGTACAATTTCGCCAAAATTATCTTTTTCAATTAACACACCTATACGATCTAAAGCTAATACGTGTTCTAACATTGCTTGCGGTGTCACATTTGGTAGCACTACGTCCGTAGAATAAGGGACATTTTGTAACAATTGTTGATAACTACTAAGTTGTTCTAACAGTTGCTCACGTGAAAGTGCTCGCTGACGAGATGAAAGTAGTGCTGTACCCACAAGGTTCATTGAATTAACTGCCGCTGCTTTGTTAATATTAATCATTACTTGTTTAGAAATATTATTTACCGCAGGTGTAAACCATTGTGGTTTTTCTTCGTGATTTTGCTCTTTCCAATCAGGGAAATGTTGGCTCAAATAGTTTGAAAGCGTAATTGGCTCACCAAAATTTACAAAACCTTGACCAAGATTACGTAATTTTTTAATTACACGAAGTACTAAACCCGCATTTTCTTTTTCTTTCGCTGCACCACGTAATTCCTTTGCATAAGTGTCTACTTCTAATACGTGTTCATAACCAACGTAAACAGGAACAATCGAAATGGGGCGAGTTTGACTATGTTGCAATGCCTGAAGTGTCATTGACATCATACCTGTTTTTGGTGCCAGTAAACGACCTGTACGAGAACGACCGCCCTCAATAAAATATTCGACGGAATAGCCTCGATGGAATAGTTCTGATAAATATTCGCGAAAAATGGCAGAATATAGTCGATTTCCCTTAAAAGTGCGGCGAATAAAGAATGCCCCCCAACTACGAAACATTCTACCTATAGGCCAGAAATTTAAGTTAATCCCTGCCGCGATATGTGGCGGAACAAGACCTTGATGATAAAGCACATAAGAAAGCAATAAGTAATCGATATGACTACGGTGGCAAGGCACATAAACAATTTCATGACCTTCTAACGCTAATTTACGGACACGATTCGAATTTTGTACATCAATACCTGAATAAAGTTTATTCCAAAGCCAACGTAAAAAACGATCTACTGCACGTAAACTTGAATGGCTGACATCAGCTGCAATTTCATCCAAAATTTTATATGCTTCTTTTTGTGCTTTTTCAATACTGATATTTTTTGATTTTGCTTCATCTTCAATTGCTCGTCGGATTGCTTCTGATTGCAATAATTTATTAAACATTGCTTGACGATTTGGTAAACGAGGACCTGTTGCTGAAATACGTTGTTTTGCGAAGTGCATTTTTGCAACTCGAGCCAGCTTTTGTGCAATTTTTTCATCTGAGCCATGCTCAACTACCATATAACGTAATGAAACCGCTTGAGAAAAACGCACAAAAGTATCACGTCCAAACCAAATTGCTGCAAATGTTTTTTGTATACCATTTAATAAACGCAAATTAGGCAAATCTGATTTATCTTCTTGTCCGGGAGAACGTCCCCAAAGAACAGAAACAGGAATAAGTTGCACATCTAAACTTTCAGAAGTGCGGTGTAATTCAAGATATTTATTGAAAATGGTAGTGGTTTCGTCTTTCGCACCTTTTGATTTAAAAATTCGGCGACCTTCGTCTAAATATACATAACGTGGTAACTTAACGCCATTAATTTCATTTTTCTCTGCGGGATCGGGCAAGCCTAACGCTAAGCAATTTCGGCGGAAAATAACGAAATCAGTTTGAGATGTATAAGGCAAAACATAAACAATAGGTTGATGAATATTAAGTGAAAGCTCTTCTATTGGATTGGCGGGAATAGGATTATTTTTCACCAATGCAGACAGCGGCAAGCTCAATAATTGGCGATACATATTTATAAAATTTGCCATAATAAATTTTCTCTTTGTTATAAGTTTGTAGATCTTATAGACGTTTAAAAGCAGTTTGTGAATAGAACTATTTTTAGCCCTTTGGTGTTTTTATCGTCTAAAAACTCAAATATTTTAACATATCCGATCTCAACTAATTTAGAAAATTTGGCGACAAAATGTGACTTAATACACAGATTTAAAAAATAACAGTTGCAACTTTACACAATCTGTATACAATGCCAGTTATCTGTATTTAAAAACAGGAGTGTATATGAGACCATTAACCGCACGCCAACAAGAAGTGTTGGATTTATTAAAACGCCATTTGGAAACAACAGGTATGCCACCAACACGAGCAGAAATATCTCGAGAATTAGGTTTCAAATCTGCAAATGCCGCAGAAGAACATTTGAAAGCACTTTCACGTAAAGGTGCAATCGAAATCATTCCCGGCGCATCTCGTGGTATTCGTATTTTAGACAATAGTTCGAATGATGAATTTGACGGTTTACCGCTTGTAGGGCGCGTGGCTGCTGGAGAACCGATTCTTGCAGAGCAGCATATTGAAGCGACATATCGAGTAGATGCAGATATGTTTAAACCACAGGCTGATTTCTTACTTAAAGTTTATGGTCTATCAATGAAAAATGTTGGTATCTTAGATGGTGATTTACTAGCTGTGCATAGTACTAAGGATGTACGTAACGGACAAATTGTGGTTGCACGTATTGAAGATGAAGTAACAGTAAAACGTCTTGAGAAAAAAGGTTCTATCATTTATCTACACGCAGAAAATGAAGAATTTGATCCTATAGTAGTCAATCTTGAAGAACAAAAAAATTTTGAAATTGAAGGTATTGCAGTAGGCATTATTCGCAATAACGCTTGGATGTAATCTGATGCCAAGAATGAATAAAGTGCGGTAAAAATTTACGGTATTTTTACCGCACTTTGCTTATACTAGAGTTCTTTATTTGCCATGATTTTTGCTGCTCTTTATAATGCAAAAATCTTGAATTTATACAAAGGATGGAAAAATGCAGTTTTCCAAAATGCACGGATTAGGTAACGATTTTGTTGTGGTTGATGGAGTCACTCAAAATGTGTTTTTTACTCCAGAAACGATCCGACGTTTAGCCAATCGCCATTGTGGAATTGGGTTTGATCAACTTTTAATTGTTGAAGCTCCTTACGATCCCGAACTCGACTTTCATTATAGAATTTTTAATGCTGATGGAAGCGAAGTTTCACAATGCGGAAATGGTGCTCGTTGTTTTGCTCGGTTTGTGACATTAAAAGGGCTAACTAACAAGAAAGACATTGCAGTTAGTACACAAAAGGGTAATATGGTTTTGACGGTAAAAGATGATAATCAAATTCGTGTGAATATGGGCGAACCAATTTGGGAACCAGCAAAAATTCCATTTACCGCAAATAAATTTGAGAAAAATTATATTCTGCGTACAGATATTCAAACCGTACTATGTGGTGCAGTTTCAATGGGGAATCCTCATTGTGTTGTACAAGTAGATGATATTCAAACAGCAAATGTTGAACAGCTTGGTTCTTTGTTAGAAAACCACGAACGTTTTCCTGAGCGTGTCAATGCTGGTTTTATGCAAATCATCAACAAAGAACATATTAAGCTTAGAGTTTATGAACGTGGTGCTGGCGAAACTCAAGCCTGTGGAAGTGGTGCTTGTGCAGCTGTTGCAGTTGGAATTATGCAAGGCTTATTAAACAACAATGTCCAAGTAGATTTACCGGGCGGTTCGCTCATGATCGAATGGAATGGTGTTGGTCATCCACTTTATATGACAGGCGAGGCGACCCATATTTATGATGGGTTTATAACTCTTTAATATTTTTTCCCCATTTATCTTAAAAAAGGTGAGGCGTTTTTCTTAAATTAGCGTAAACATTTTGTATCTAAATATATTTTTATTGAACTGTTTGATAACTTTAAGTAATCAGAACAAGCATTTTTTATACAACCTCTAGATTTTTTACTTAAAGAAATAGATTATTAGCATAATAAAAAACCGCCTCTCGGCGGTTCTTGTTTTAAATCTTTTATCTACTACGCTAACACTGCCAATGCAGCTTCATAGTTTGGCTCTTCTTTAATTTCTTCAACTAACTGGCTGTGTAAAACATTGTTTTGTTCATCTAACACAATAACCGCACGAGAAGTTAAACCTGCCAACGGGCCAGTTTGAATATCTACGCCTAATTGTGAGTGTAATGCGTGGTTACGAAAAGTTGAAACTGTTTTGGCATTTTCAATTCCTTCTGCTCCACAAAAACGAGCTTGAGCAAAGGGCAAGTCTGCTGAAATACAAAGCACTACGGTGTTACTTAATTTTGCCGCTTGTTGGTTAAATTTACGTACTGAAGTCGCACACACACCTGTGTCGATGCTTGGAAAAATATTTAGGACCTTGAGTTTACCTGCAAAATCGTTTAATGCAACATCGGCTAAATCATTACCGACTAAAATAAAGTTTTCTACTATTTCGCCTACTTGAGGGAAATGTCCGCCAACTTCAATAGGGTTTCCTGCTAATGTAACTGTCATAAAATCCTCTTTATTTAGATTAAGTGAAAAGTGTTTAAACTATACCACGCTTTCTAATTATTTCCACCAATTAAAGCTATCCAGAATTTGATTTTCGGGAAAATTTCAGCCACCACACAATAACCAATAGCAAAGACTAATGAAAACAGTATGTGCGTTACCCCGATCCAGTTAAATCCGTGAACAGCAAAGGTAAATACTGCTTGAGTTGGATCGATTCCTAAATAATCACGTAAAAAAACATGTGGAGGATTTAAAAATGCACGTGAGCACACCTCAAAAATTTGATTTTGAGTTAAACCTGTAATATCCACTTTGCACGCAGCTTCAAAGAAATCAATAGGGCTCTGCGCGGTGGAAAAGGATGCTCCGCTCCCCATTTAACGAAAGCAGAGATAAAACCTGCAAAAAATTGCAACGCCATAATGACGTTTAGATGGTTCTGAAAATAAGCTCATTGTTATGTCCTTAAATTAATTAAAAGTATAAAAATTTCCGAGTTTATGAAAGTGTGTAATTTTACGTCTGTTATATCACATTATCAAACAAAAATACTTCAATTGGGTTATCTTTGGCTGGCTGTTCATAAGGTTTTAAAATTTATTAGCAATAGATAAATTGATTGATTTTTTAGCGGTTGTAGAGCGAGTATAAGCTTTGTATTACTTGAAAATAGGGAGTATGTTTGAACATAAATCTTATTGTTTTATTTTGTGAATGCAAACGTTTGCTTTGTTCGTTATAATACGTCTGTTTTTTATTTTTCTTTTATACGGAACTGCAATATGACTGTCAAAACCTTTCGTGGCTCGCCTGCTCTTTCTGAATTTCGTTTAACTCAACTTCAACAAAAATGCCAGCAATATCAATTGCCTATTACGTCAGTTTATGCAGAGTATTTGCATTTTGTTGAACAAAAAACATCGCTTGTAGAAGATGAAATCGTTAAATTACAAGCATTATTGCATTATGGATCAATGTTTTCTGAACTCAAGCCTGCAGGATATTGTTTAATTGTGACTCCACGAGTGGGGACAATTTCCTCTTGGTCTTCAAAAGCGACGGACATCGCTCACAATTGTGGTTTGTCGAAGGTAAATCGTATTGAACGTGGTATAGCCTATTACTTCAATATTGAGCGTGATTTAACCGAAGCAGAATTGGCTACGCTGAAAGATTTATTACACGACCGTATGTTAGAAACCGTGTTAAATCACGAAACAGAAGCAGCCTTGCTTTTTACTCAACAAGAACCCAAAGCATTAACTACCATTGATATTTTAAATGGTGGCCGTCAAGCATTAGAACAGGCGAATATTGCCTTGGGTTTAGCGTTGGCAGATGATGAGATGGATTATTTAGTGGAAAGTTTTACTGCCTTAAAGCGTAATCCACAGGATGTGGAGCTTTATATGTTTGCACAAGCGAATTCAGAGCATTGTCGCCATAAAATTTTTAATGCCGATTGGATTATTGATGGCAAAAAACAGGATAAATCGCTGTTTAAAATGATCAAAAATACCTTTGAGAAAACGCCTGATTTTGTGCTTTCTGCTTATAAAGATAATGCTGCAGTAATGGAAGGTTCGAAAGTCGGGCGTTGGTTTCCTGATCCTGATGGACAATATCGTGTTCATCAAGAAGATGCTCACATTTTAATGAAAGTGGAAACACATAACCATCCCACAGCAATTTCGCCATTTCCTGGTGCTGCAACAGGCTCTGGCGGGGAGATTCGTGATGAAGGGGCAACGGGGCGTGGGGCAAAACCCAAAGCAGGTTTAACAGGTTTCTCGGTGTCTAACCTCGTTATTCCAAACTTTGAACAACCTTGGGAAAATCCATTGTCTAAACCAAATCGCATTGCTTCTGCCTTGGATATTATGATAGATGCGCCTTTAGGTAGTGCGGCATTTAATAATGAATTTGGTCGCCCAGCATTATTAGGTTATTTCCGTACTTATGAAGAAAAAGTAAATAGTTTTGCAGGAAAAGAAGTGCGCGGTTATCACAAGCCGATTATGTTAGCGGGAGGAATCGGTAATATTCGTGGCGAACAGGTTCAAAAAGGCGAAATTCCAGTCGGTGCTAAATTGATCGTTTTGGGTGGGGCAGCAATGAACATTGGTTTAGGTGGTGGTGCTGCTTCTTCGATGGACAGTGGTAAATCAAAAGAAGATTTAGATTTTGCTTCTGTTCAACGTGAAAATCCGGAAATGGAACGCCGCTGCCAAGAAGTTATTGACCGCTGTTGGCAATTAGGCGAAGAAAATCCAATCCTGTTTATTCACGATGTGGGTGCGGGTGGTTTATCTAATGCAATGCCTGAATTGGTACACGATGGCAAGCGTGGAGGAAAATTCGATCTGCGTTCTATTCTTTGTGATGAAAAAGGTATGTCGCCATTGGAAATTTGGTGTAATGAATCGCAAGAACGTTATGTATTAGCCGTTGCGCCAGAAAACCTCGAATTATTTACCGCACTTTGTGAGCGTGAACGTGCCCCTTTTGCAGTGATTGGCGAAGCAACACAAGCAGAACATTTAATCTTGCACGATAGTCATTTCGATAATAATCCAATTGATTTACCAATGAATGTGTTATTAGGCAAAACGCCGAAAATGACGCATGAAGTTTTGTCAAAAACAGTAGAAAATCAATCACTTAAAACAGAAGGTATTCAATTAAAAGAAGCATTCCATCGTGTATTACGTTTACCCGTTGTTGCAGAAAAAACTTTCTTAATTACTATTGGCGACCGTTCTGTAACAGGTATGGTGGCACGAGATCAAATGGTGGGTCCTTGGCAAATCCCCGTGTCTGATGTGGCTGTTACTACTGCTTCACTGGATAGCTACCACGGCGAAGCAATGGCAATGGGCGAACGCTCTCCAGTTGCCTTGCTAAATTTCTCGGCTTCGGCACGCTTAGCTGTGGCGGAGGCGATTACTAACATTGCTGGCACCCACATTGGCGAGATGAAACGTATTAAACTTTCTGCCAACTGGATGAGTGCAGCAGGTCACACAGGCGAAGATGCTGGACTTTATGAAGCAGTAAAAGCTGTGGGCGAAGAACTTTGTCCTGCGTTAGGCTTAACTATTCCTGTGGGTAAAGACTCAATGTCGATGAAAACCACTTGGATCGATAATGGCGAACAAAAATCAGTGACCGCCCCACTTTCATTAGTAATTTCCGCTTTTGCTCGTGTAGAAGATGTACGTAAAACGCTTACGCCACAACTTCGTACCGACAAAGGTTTATCGAGTTTATTGCTAATTGATTTAGGCGAAGGGCATAATCGATTAGGTGCGACTGCACTTGCTCAAGTGTACAAACAGTTAGGAGACAAGCCTGCCGATGTGGTAAAGGTTCAACGCTTAAAAGATTTTTACAATGCAATGCAAACTTTAGTGGCAGAAGATAAATTGTTGGCTTATCACGACCGTTCGGACGGCGGTTTAATCACAACTCTTGCAGAAATGGCGTTTGCAGGGCATTGTGGGGTAGAAGTTGATATTTCAGCCTTAGGCGACAATGATTTAGCGGTATTATTTAACGAAGAATTGGGAGCGGTTATCCAAGTTACCGATAGTCAATTAGAAAGTGTACGTGAGGTGTTGAAAGCTCACAATTTGCTTGGTATTACTCACCAATTAGGTACGGTAACTGCTGATGATCGCTTTGAGATCAGCCGCGGCAGCCATAAATTATTCAGCGAAAAACGCTCTGAATTACGTAGTATTTGGGCAGAATTAACTTACCAAATGCAACGCTTACGCGATAATCCAGAGTGTGCTGAGCAAGAGTTTGAAGCTAAGAAAAACCCTGACGACAAAGGCTTATCCGCATTTTTGACTTACGATGTGAATGAAGATATTACTGCGCCATTTATCAATAAAGGTGTAAAACCAACCATTGCAATTTTACGTGAACAAGGTGTAAATAGTCATTATGAAATGGCAGCAGCGTTTGATCGTGCAGGCTTTAATGCAATTGACGTGCATATGTCTGATTTAATGATTGGTCGTCGTAATTTAGCCGAATTCAATGCAATGGTTGCTTGTGGCGGTTTCTCTTACGGCGATGTGCTTGGCGCAGGGGGCGGTTGGGCAAAATCCATCTTATTTAACCCGAAATTACACGAGCAATTCAGCCAGTTTTTTATCAATCCAAACACACTGACCTTAGGCGTATGTAACGGTTGTCAAATGATCTCTAACTTGGCGGAAATTATCCCAGGTACAGAAAACTGGCCGCATTTTGTACGCAACAAATCTGAACGCTTTGAAGCGCGTGTGAGTTTAGTGAAAATTAATGAAGTGGATTCAGTTTGGTTTGCAGGAATGGCTGGCTCACATATGCCCATTGCGGTTTCTCACGGGGAAGGACAAGTTAAGTTTAAATCAGTTGAACAGTTTGCAGGCTTAAAAGCACAAGGCATCATTGCCGCACAATATATTGACAACAACGGTAGCCCCACTGAACTATATCCAGCCAATCCGAATGGTTCTGCGGAGGGCATTACTGCAATTACAAATCTTGATGGGCGAGTTGCTATTATGATGCCACACCCTGAACGTGTGTTCCGTGCTGTGAGTAACTCTTGGCACCCAGAAAACTGGACAGAAGACGGTGCGTGGATGAGATTATTCAGAAATGCAAGAATGGTATTTTAAAGAAATAAATGGACTTGAACGCTAAAAAAGTGCGGTGGAAATCTAGCAGATTTTCACTGTGTGCGTTACTTTTAAAACGGAATTTACGTATTTGTAAAATGAATAGGTAGGGGTATAATTATCTACCATAACTAAACAAATCACATCGTTTACGATTTGTCTTTTTATAAATAAATATTTTATGAAGGCGGAATTATGTTAATCACATTAACACATATTAATAATAACTTGATAATAAGAAATGAAATTTTAGATAGTCTTGGCAAGCAAGCAAGCAAGCAAGCAAGCAAGCAAAGAGTGACTTAAATAGTACATCACAAAGCAAACAAATTATTCTTCAAGAAATAAATAAGGTAAAAGAAAAGAGAACAATATTAGAAAAAATAATAAGATTGTTTACTAAACATAAAAGAATTACTGCTACACAAAATAAGCAGAAATTTATCGTTCCATTTAAATAACTATGGAGAGATTATGTTTATTACACCTATCTTCATTATTAATCTAGAAAAATCTACAGATCGAAAAGCTTATATGCAAGCACAGTTTGAACAGTTATTTTCGAATAATTTAATACAAGAAATTCACTTTTTTGATGCTATTTATGGAAAATCAAATCCGAATCACCCATTGTTTCAACGTTACAATGAAAATAAGCGGTTGAATGCAAAGGGGTATCCTTTAACCTTGGGTCAATTAGGCTGTTATGCGAGCCATTATTCTATGTGGGAGAAATGTGTAGAATTAGATTACCCTATTATTGTATTAGAAGATGATGCTAAATTTAAAAATAATTTCTTAGAAGTACTTGATTTTATTAATAGCGATAAAAATACGTTTGAATTTTTCTGGTTACAACCTGATCGTTTGAAAAATAAAAGAAAATTGATCTCTAATTTCGGTAATCTTTCGATATATCAATTTAGTAAAGGATTTGCTGGTGCTACAGGTTATTATTTAACTCCCCAAGCAGCAAGGAAATTTTTAACACAAAGCAAGGAGTGGTATTTAACCGTGGATGTGACAATGGATCGTTTTTTTGAGAATAAAGTACCACCTTATGCAATAGTACCATTTTGCTTAGAAGATGATGGCGAGATAGAATCAACTATTTATGAGAAACAAAAGAAACAGAGATCATTAAAAATAGTGATTATGAGAGAGTTGTTTAATCTAAAAACTAATCTTAAAAGACGTATTTATAACTTATTCCATTGATAAATTGATATAGTAGACAAAGCAGTTGTTAATGTTTATTTTTAAATATTAGCAACTGTTTTATTTTGGAATTCCACGCAATACTCCTACAGGCTCAAAAGGTTCTATAGAAGTTGGCGCAGGCACTTCGCTGAATAATAAAATAAATGGCTTGGGCGGAATAACTTTTTCATTTCGCCATAAGTTGCCCATTCCGACAAGTTGGATATCTTCTGGTAAATTGTTAAGACCTGCTTGTAACACCGCTATTGTATTTGCACGAGGATGACCTATTGCAATGGCGGAGCCGTGTTTTCTGGCATAGTGAATTGCTGCTTTAAATTGACGTTGAACGTCTGCGAATTCGTTACTATCATCTAAAAATATATGGCGATCTAATGAACGCACGCCTTGTTCTTTTGCTATTTTCCCAGCTACAGATTTTCCTATTGTTCGACTATCTAAAAAGAATAAATGTTTTTCTTGAAGTGCGGTCATTAAATAAGTCATTAATTGGGGATCTGCCGTAGCTGCACTCCCCATATGATTGTTCATACCGATGGCATCACGCACAATATTTTTAGCCGTATTAACGCGATCATTTACTTGTGCTGCAGACATTCCTAAATGCAGCCCACCGTCTTCTATTTTCACTGCACTTACTGGTTGCATCGGCATATGGATTAAAATATCTCTACCTTGAGATTTTGCTTCTTGATTACGTGCTCGAGCATAGGGCGCAGCAGGAATAATTGCTACGGAAATTTCACGCGGCATCGCAAAAATTGCCGCATCTTCTTTGGAATGATAGCCTACATCATCAATCACAATAGCAAGTTTACTTTGAGCAAAAGAAAAAGAGGTATAAAGTGCGGTAGAAAAAACAATGAAATTTTTTACCGCACTTTTTATCAGAATATTCATCAACGAACCCACCCTGCAGGATTTACTGGCGTTCCTTTACGGCTAATACCAAAATAAAGCGCAGAACGTGATATTTCCCCTGTATTTCCTACTTGAGCAATAACCTGCCCTGCTGAAACAAGCTGACCAACTTTCACTGATACCGCTTGATTGAAGCCATATAAACTTAAATCAGTTTCGCCGTGTTTAACAATAACCATATAACCATAACCATTTAAATATCCCGCTAAAATGACGCGTCCAGCTGCAATTGCTTTAACAGGCGTGCCTGCTGATGCGCCAATTACCATACCTTTCCAACGTACTTCGCCTGCTTGGATAGAACCAAAAGTATGCAAAATTGAACCAGAAACTGGTAAGGAATATTGTTTTTTTGCCGCCCCTAAACCGCTTGTACTATTAAGTAATTGGCGTTCTTGCACAGTTGGTTGATAAGGCTTTGATGTTCGTTTTTCTTCAGCTTTTTGGCGTTGAGCAAGTGCCTCTCTTTCACGTTTTTCTTGTTCGCGGGCTGCTTGTTCAGCTCGTTGAATTTCTTGACGAAGTGCTTGTTCGTTTGCTTTTAGTGCATTCAATTTATCTTGATCTAGGGCTAAATTTTTATTGAGTTCATTCAGCGTAGATTGATGCTCTTGCTGTGCTTTTTGCAATGCTTGTTGTTGTTTTTTTTGTGTGGAAAGTTGATTTCGGTGATTCTTTTGTTGAGAGAGAATCGCCTTTTTTTGTACTGCAATTTGTGCTTGCGTTGCTTTTAAATTATCAATCATTTCAATCCGAACTTGATTTAAATGCTGATAATAAACTTTCATTCGCTCTGCTTTTGTCGGATCTTTGGCAAACATTCGTTCAATCAGCGATGGATTAATGCCTGAACGATAAATTATATCCATTTGTTTGGCTAATCGTGCTTTTTGCTCACGTTCCTGTTTTTCTAATTGTTTGAATTGCTTATCTGCATCGGCAATTTGCTTACGAATTTCCTTTAAACTTATTTCGGTTTCAAGCAGTTCACTCGCAACACTGTTAATTTTACTCTCGTGTTTTTTTAAATTCGCTTGCAACTTAGTTTGCTGAAGCTTTTGTTTCTCAATTTTAGATTCTTGTTGCTTAATTTGTTTTTGAATTTGATTGAGATCGGAAGATTGGCTGACAGGCGAAAATATTAATAAACCGCAGCTTAAAAGTGCGGTTAATAATAATGATGTTTTTTGATTAACGCCAAAACGCAACATAATTCATCCTAAATTCGTAAAACTCGCAAATCTTATCATATTTGTTAAAAGGCGAAAAAGTTTGATGGTTATTTTTTGCTAAAGATCAGGAAATCATCCCTTTTAACTTTTAAAGCTAAGGATTTTTTGCTATAAAATGCGCGTTCTTTTTATTTGAAAACATTAGGAGATTCTTATGGAATTAGTATTTATCCGTCACGGTTTTAGTGAATGGAATGCGAAAAACTTATTCACAGGCTGGCGTGATGTGAATTTAACTGAACGTGGTGTGGAAGAAGCAAAAGCTGCGGGTAAAAAACTGTTAGACAAAGGTTATGAATTTGATATCGCATTTACCTCTGTTTTAACTCGAGCAATCAAAACTTGTAACATCGTGTTAGAAGAATCCCATCAATTATGGATTCCGCAAGTAAAAAACTGGCGTTTAAATGAGCGTCATTATGGTGCTTTACAAGGTTTAGATAAAAAAGCGACTGCGGAGCAATACGGTGACGAACAAGTTCATATTTGGCGTCGTTCTTACGACATTTCTCCACCAGATTTAGATCCACAAGATCCAAATTCTGCACACAATGACCGTCGCTACGCAAATATTCCATCTGATGTTGTGCCAAACGCAGAAAATTTAAAATTAACATTAGAACGCGCATTACCATTCTGGGAAGATCAAATTGCACCAGCAATGCTTTCTGGCAAACGTGTTTTAGTAGTTGCTCACGGTAATTCACTTCGTGCGTTGGCAAAACATATTATCGGTATTTCTGATGCTGAAATTATGGATTTTGAAATTCCAACAGGTCAGCCTTTAGTTTTAAAACTTGATGATAAATTAAATTATGTAGAACATTACTATCTTTAATTAAGTTCAACGTATTGTTGTTCTAACTGTATAAAACAAAACCCCGCAAATTAGCGGGGTTTTTAAACAAGTCCAAATTATTTTGTGCTTGGAATTTTGAAACGGCTGTTGAAACGCTCGACACGACCACCAGTATCAACAACACGTTGTTTACCAGTATAGAATGGGTGGCAGTTACCGCACACATCAAGGTTGATGTCTTTGCCTAAAGTTGAACGTGTTTTGATCACATTACCGCAAGAACAAGTCGCAGTAATTTCTTTATATTCTGGATGAATACCTTGTTTCATAGAAAAACCTCAAAATGAAGCCACGCCGCTATAGGAACTTTCTCCCCACACCGCGTGAGTGAATAATACGCCATAATTGGCACCAAATAGGTTGCGAATTATACTGAAAAAATGCAGATAAACAAGCTCTATTTTCGTGTAAAATCATCAGCATTTTTAACCGCACTTTTCTTTTTATGTTAGCAAAATCTTCCATCAATGCGCCATTTGCCAAATCTGTTTTAGCTTGGTACGACAAGTTTGGACGCAAGCATTTACCTTGGCAGCAAAATAAAACGCTTTATGGTGTATGGCTTTCTGAAGTGATGTTGCAACAAACGCAAGTTGCGACGGTAATTCCTTATTTTGAGCGGTTTATCAAAACATTTCCAAATATCACCGCACTTGCCAATGCTTCACAAGATGAAGTGTTACATTTATGGACGGGCTTAGGCTATTATGCACGAGCGCGTAATTTACATAAAGCCGCTCAAAAAGTGCGGGATGAATTTAATGGAAATTTCCCGACAAATTTTGAGCAAGTTTGGGCGTTATCTGGAGTGGGACGTTCAACTGCTGGTGCCATTTTATCTTCTGTTTTAAATCAGCCTTATCCAATTTTAGATGGTAATGTTAAACGTGTGTTGGCGCGTTATTTTGCTATTGAGGGATGGAGTGGCGAGAAAAAAGTAGAAAATCGCTTGTGGACATTAACGGAGCAAGTTACACCTACGACGCGTGTGGCAGATTTTAACCAAGCAATGATGGACATTGGTGCAATGGTTTGCACGCGAACTAAGCCCAAATGCGATCTTTGTCCGTTAAATATAGATTGTTTGGCTTATAAAAATACAAACTGGGAAAAATTTCCAGCTAAAAAACCTAAAAAAGCGATGCCAGAAAAAACTACCTATTTTTTAATTTTGTCGAAAAATGGCAAAGTATGTTTGGAACAGCGAGAAAACTCAGGATTATGGGGCGGATTATTTTGTTTTCCACAATTTGAAGATAAATCCTCGTTGCTTCATTTTTTAGCCCAAGAAAAAGTCACGCATTATCAAGAATGGCCGAGTTTTCGACATACATTTAGCCATTTTCATTTAGATATTCATCCAATTTATGCTGAAATGGAGAGTACTTTATGCGTAGAGCAGGCTAATTTGGACTGGCGAAAAGTGATGGAAAGCACAAAAGAATATCAATCAAACCTATCAAGTGCGGTCAAATATTGGTATGATCCACAAAATCCTGAACCGATCGGGCTGGCTCAGCCTGTGAAAAATCTTTTAATACAATTTGTAAGGAATCATTATGGCAAGAACAGTATTTTGTGAATATCTCAAAAAAGAAGCGGAAGGCTTAGATTTTCAACTTTATCCAGGAGAGTTGGGGAAGCGTATTTTTGATTCAGTAAGTAAACAGGCTTGGGGCGAATGGATTAAGAAACAAACGATGCTTGTGAATGAAAAAAAACTTAATATGATGAATGCAGAGCACCGTAAATTATTAGAACAAGAAATGGTTAATTTTTTGTTTGAAGGTAAAGATGTTCATATTGAAGGTTATGTTCCACCATCAAATTAGTTATCTATCCTACAATGAAAAAATATTTATTATTGGCATTATTGCCTTTTTTGTATGCTTGTAGTAATTCATCGAATCAAGGTATTAACTATGATGAAGCCTTTGCTAAAGACACGCAAGGGTTAGATATTCTCACAGGGCAATTCTCGCATAATATTGACCGAATTTGGGGCGTAAATGAATTGTTAGTGGCAAGCCGTAAAGATTATGTGAAATATACAGATTCTTTTTATACGCGTAGCCATGTGAGTTTTGATGAAGGTAATATCGTTATTGAAACCCAGCAAGATTTAAATCGATTACATAATGCTATTGTTCATACCTTGTTAATGGGAGCGGATGCAAAAGGTATTGATTTATTTGCATCTGGTGATGTGCCGATTAGCTCTCGTCCATTTCTTTTGGGGCAGGTTGTAGATCATCAAGGGCAACAAATTGCTAATCAAGTTATCGCAAGTAATTTCGCCACTTATTTGATTCAAAATAAATTGCAAACACGTCGGTTACAGAATGGGCATACCGTGCAATTTGTCTCTGTTCCTATGATTGCAAACCACGTAGAAGTGCGTGCACGAAAATATTTACCATTAATTCGTAAAGCTGCACAACGTTATGGCATCGATGAAAGTTTGATTTTGGGCATTATGCAAACAGAATCAAGTTTTAACCCATATGCGATTAGCTACGCAAATGCTATTGGATTAATGCAAGTCGTGCCTCATACAGCAGGTCGAGATGTATTTGCAATGAAAGGCAAAGGTGGACAGCCATCAACGCGTTATTTATATGATCCTGCGAATAATATTGATGCTGGTGTGTCTTATTTATGGATTTTGCAAAATCAATATTTAGATGGAATTACGAATCCAACCTCAAAACGTTTTGCCATGATTTCTGCGTATAATAGTGGTGCAGGTGCAGTGTTACGTGTTTTTGATAATGATAAGGATACGGCGATTTACAAAATCAATCAAATGTATCCAGAACAAGTTTATCGCATTCTAACGACAGTTCACCCATCATCACAAGCACGCAATTATTTGTTGAAAGTTGATAAGGCACAGAAAAAATTCCGTGTTAGACGATAATTGAATTTTTTCAGATAATCAAAAATGCTCGCTGGCTAACACCATTGAGCATTTTTTATTAAAAAAGTGCGGCAAATTTTAAAATAGTTTTTTATTATTTCGTTGTTTTAATAAACATATTGATGATTAACTATTCAAATGAAATGTTTTTTCCATTTTTTTTGAATTTAGTTATTGACCGAAAACCGAAAAAATAGTTTAATACGCCCCGTTGTCAGGCAGTAGCCAATAACGATAACGCCTCGATAGCTCAGTCGGTAGAGCAGGGGATTGAAAATCCCCGTGTCGGTGGTTCGATTCCGCCTCGAGGCACCATTTCCTCCTTAGTTCAGTCGGTAGAACGGTGGACTGTTAATCCATATGTCGCAGGTTCGAGTCCCGCAGGAGGAGCCAAATTTAGAAAGGCCGCTAAAGAGATTTAGCGGCTTTTTGCTTTCTTATATATAAAATATATAATCTTCTCTAGTCTTGTAACTATAACTAGGCATCAAAATTCAAAATGGCGTATCAATGAGCGAGAGCCTTCTTATTTTTGATGTTAGCAAGCGACCTAAGTCGCTTGCGTTTAACTTAAAGAAGAAAAATGAATCGGCTTTTATTTTGGAATAGATTTATTTTTCACGATCGTCGATCGTTTGTAGCAAATAATTTCCCTCTGCATCAGCAAGACTGCGGAAACCTACATTCGTGATTTTGTAGGGATACTTTGTTCGATAAGTAAAGTTTTCGTGATGATGTCCGTGGAATACTAGCTTAACCCCCATCTTCATTGCCAAATCATTAATTACTTGGAAACCCATCGGATGTGGTTTAGGGGCTTCGTGACAAATCAACACATCTGCTTGTTGGTTTTCTAAGATTTCAATATCTGATGGAAAAATTGACGTGCGATGACGCAAAGGCACACCGCCTCGCCAAATCTTCTCCTGTGGGCTATATTGGCAATAATGAATAGGATCAAAAAACATGGGGCGATTTGGTGGCATCCAAATTTGCCCGCGGAATACACCGCCTAATCCCGCAATGCGAGTTCCTTGAATATCAACTACGCGATTGTGTAAATTGCGTGATTGCCACTTAGAACCCCAAATTGCATTAAAAGCACTAATAGTTTTGCTATCATGATTTCCATGAATAAACCAAATATCACAATGTTGTGCGAGTTTATCCAACTCATCTGCTGTCGTGAGCTGTAAATCGCCTAAAATTATCAGTGCGACATTTTCCTGTTCTTTTATAAAAGGGTAAATGTGATCATAGCTTCCGTGCGGATCACCAGCAAATAAAATCATTGAGATGTCCCTTTTATAGGAAAGGTTGTGTTTTGTAATTCACTGATTTCCTCTTCATTTAACACTTTCTCAATGACTGCTTTAACTTGGTTATAGCGATCAAGATAACTTGGTGATTCAATCTCTATATAAGGAACTTTATATTTATCTAACAGTTTTTTGAGTAGTTGTTGAAATTGTTGGCGTTGTTTTTGTGAGCCTAAGCTGCGCAAGCCATCATCCACCCATTCAGTATTGTTTTTAAGTAAAATAGTGACATCGAAGGGATATTCTTTAATCATTGAGTCTAAAAAAGGATGGGCTTTTCCTTCATATTGAATGCAGAATGCTTGCGTGGTAATGAAATCTGTATCAATAAATGCAATTTTATGAGAATGGCGCACGGCATAATCAATGTATCGTTGATGACCAAGCGCCATTTGCGGATAGTCAGAATATTGCATCGCTTGCTCGTCGCCACCGAGCTTTTCAAATACAAATTCACGCCCGTATTCCCACGCAGAAGTGGTATTAAATACGGCGGCTAACTTATTAACTAGCACGCTTTTACCACTGCTTTCTCCCCCTAAAATCGCCACCGTTTTGGCAAAGAAAGGACGAGCTTCTTTCGGAATAAACTTCCAATATTGGAATGGAGTGGTGCGAATTTTGGTTGCGGACACATTAAAGAAAGTGCGGTCAGGATCGACTAACGATACTTCTAAACCTAAGTATTTCTCGTAAGGCGCTTTATCTTGAGGCTCGCTACTAAATACGATTGAAGGTTCAAAATGTTTTTCATGAAATAGGGTTTTAACTGCTTCACTCCAAGATTGCCAGCCGTTTGGATAACTTGGAATACCGTCTTCAATCAAATGATGAATAAAAATCTGATTTTTTTGATATTTGAAAATTTGCTGCATCCAACGCAAACGATCTTGCACGGTTGGCATGCGTTTCATTTTACTATCGTAAAATAATTTCAAATCGCGCACAGTGTCACTACACACGATAACGTGTAGTTCATCGACTTTACTGAACGCTTCATAAATCATATTTATATGACCTGTGTGTACAGGATAAAATTTCCCGAAAATGACACCGACTTTTTTCTCTTTTGTTTTTGACATAATCTGCTCTTGATAGCGTAAGAATTGAGTGTGTTTATTGTAGGCTAAATGAAAATATTTTTCACGTTCTGATTTAGTGCCTAGGTATTTTGCGTTATACTTAGCTCGCATTCTCAGGGCAGGGTGAAATTCCCTACCGGTGGTAAAGCCCACGAGCGTTTAAAAGTGCGGTCAATTTTTGGCAAATTTTTCCTGCGAAATTGTCCTGATTTTCACTTTTAAAGTCAGCAGATTTGGTGAAATTCCAAAGCCGACAGTAAAGTCTGGATGAAAGAGAATAAAACGAGTTGGGTTCCCAAATCGTTTATTTTATTTGCATTTCTCAGCCCTGATTCTGGTATTTAATTGAAATCTCAAATTAGGAAATTACTATGAATCAGTCAATTTTATCTCCATTCGGCAACACCGCTGAAGAACGCGTACTTAATGCAATTAATGCCTTTAAAAATGGAACTGGCGTATTAGTTTTAGATGATGAAGATCGTGAAAATGAAGGCGATTTAATTTTCCCAGCAGAAACAATCACGCCAGAACAAATGGCAAAATTAATTCGTTATGGCAGTGGCATTGTTTGTTTATGCATTACTGATGAACGTTGCCAACAACTCAATTTACCGCCAATGGTAGAACACAATAATAGCGTAAACAAAACGGCTTTTACTGTAACGATTGAAGCCGCAAAAGGTGTTTCTACAGGCGTATCTGCCGCAGACCGAGTAACCACTATTCAAACGGCTATTGCTGATAATGCAGTTCCAACAGATTTACATCGTCCAGGCCATCTGTTCCCACTTCGTGCAGCAAATGGTGGCGTACTTACTCGTCGCGGACACACAGAAGCTTCCGTTGATTTAGCGCGTCTGGCAGGATTTAAAGAAGCAGGCGTTATTTGTGAAATCACGAATGACGACGGCACAATGGCGCGCACCCCCGAGATTGTAGAATTTGCGAAAAAATTTGGTTATTCGGTGCTAACCATTGAAGATTTAGTTGAATATCGTTTAGCACATAATATTTAAAACGAAGAAGTGCGGTGAAAATTTCTATGATTTTTTTACCGCACTTTTTATATTATACTGTTCCAACTTTTTATTTATTTGGGTTACTTATTATGCATAATGCAGCTCAGCACAATTATGTTATCAGTTTAACTACTGAACAAAAACGCCGAAAACATATTACAGACGAATTCGGTAAGCAGAATATTCCTTTCGAATTTTTTGATGCTATTACGCCCGACATTATTGAAGAAACCGCTAAAAAATTTAATATTACATTAGATCGCTCTCCTAAAGCCAAGTTGTCGGATGGGGAAATTGGTTGCGCATTAAGCCATATTGTTTTATGGGATTTAGCATTAGAAAATAATTTAAACTATATCAATATCTTTGAAGATGATATTCATTTGGGGGAAAATGCCAAAGAATTATTAGAAATTGATTATATTTCTGATGATATTCATGTTTTAAAATTAGAAGCAAATGGCAAGATGTTCTTTAAACAACCAAAATCTGTAAAATGCGATAGAAATGTTTATCCCATGACGGTAAAGCAATCTGGAACTGCTGGATATACTGTTACAGCAAAAGGGGCTAAATATTTGCTTGAATTAGTAAAAAATAAACCACTTGATGTGGCGGTTGACTCCCTTGTTTTTGAGGATTTTTTACATTTTAAAGATTATAAAATAGTACAACTTTCTCCTGGTATTTGCGTTCAAGATTTTGTGTTACATCCAGATAATCCTTTTGAAAGCAGTTTAAAAGAAGGGAGAGATAGAGTACATGGAAATCAACGCAAGTTTTCTATTTTAGAAAAAATAAAAAATGAATTTGGACGAGTAAAAATAAAAATGTTTGGAAAACAAGTTCCATTTAAATAACAAAAGTGCGGTTAAAAATCTTATTGAATTTTAACCGCACTTTTTTGTTTATTCTACTTCTGGTAAATTTACCGCACCTTTATAGCCTAATTGTCGCCACGCTTCATAAACCGTTACTGCGACAGAATTGGACAAGTTCATACTGCGGCTATTGGCTGTCATTGGAATGCGGATTTTTTGTTCCATCGGCATTTCATTTAAAATTGACATCGGAATGCCGCGAGTTTCGGGGCCAAACATTAAATAATCCCCAAGTTCAAATTTCACTTGGCTATGGGCTGGACTGCCTTTTGTTGTAAGTGCAAAAAGGCGTTTGGGTTTTTCGCTTTCTAAAAAGGCTTCAAAGGTTTTGTGGCGTTTGATTTCCGCAAATTCGTGATAATCCAAACCTGAGCGGCGTAAGCGTTTATCATCCCAAGTAAACCCTAGCGGTTCAATTAAGTGCAAGCGAAATCCTGTGTTGGCACAAAGGCGAATAATGTTCCCCGTATTTTGTGGGATTTCTGGTTCATATAAAACAATATCTAACATAATTTTTCTCTAATTCTGATATAAACGATAGCTCACCATTCCCGTCGTTTTTTCTTTCAATAACGTCCAGTTTTCAGGAGTAATAAGCGGTTTATCTTTCTCTGTTTCTACGTAAATTAACGCATTGGGTTTTAGCCAGTTATTTTCACAAAGCAAACTAATTGCTTGTTCTGCCAAATTAAAATGAAAGGGTGGATCTAAAAACACCACATCAAAGTGCGGTTGATTTTGTGGCTGTTTTAGAAAATCCAAACTACTTTGATTAATTACTTCAGCCTGTTCTGATGAGCATTTGAGTGTTTGTAAATTCTTTTTTAATTGATTGGCGACAGTTTTATCTAGTTCTAAAAAAGTCACTTTTTTCGCTTGGCGAGAAAGTGCTTCAAAACCTAATGAACCACTCCCCGCAAAGCCATCTAAACATACAGACTGATGAATATAAGGCATTAACCAATTAAAAAGCGTTTCTTTCACTCTATCGCCAGTTGGGCGTAAGCCTTCAGAATTTAATACGGGAAGTTTTCGCCCTCGCCACAGTCCAGCAATAATGCGAACTTCGCCCTTTGCATTTGGCGTTTGTATTTTTTTCATAAAGATTCGATTTTTATTGAAAATTGTGCTTAGTTTAGACGATTTTTTGCTAGAATAAACAACATTTTTATCGGATTACAGTTAAGAGAGCATTTTATGGCTGAAGAAAATAAAAAAGGCGGATTTTGGGCATCATTATTTGGGCGTAATAAAAAGCAAGATGAACCTAAAATTGAGCCAATAATTGAAGAAGAAAAGATAAAAGATATCGAGTCGTCTATTGAAAAACTTGAAACTCATGATTTAGTCGAAGAAGAAAAAATACAGGAAATTTCAACCGCACTTGAGCCAGTCGAAGAAATCATCGAAGCGAAAAAGTTAGAAGATGACCTTCAGCCTGTTGTTGAAATTGAAACTCGCGAAAAGCCAAGTGAAGGGGGCTTTTTTAGTCGTTTAGTTAAGGGGTTACTGAAAACTAAACAAAATATTGGTGCGGGTTTTCGTGGTTTTTTCTTAGGAAAGAAAATTGATGATGAGTTGTTTGAAGAATTAGAAGAACAACTGTTGATTGCGGATATTGGCGTGCCGACAACAAGTAAAATCATCAAAAATTTGACTGAACACGCAAGTCGCAAAGAATTACAAGATGCTGAGCTTTTATATCAACAATTAAAAGTAGAAATGGCAAATATTTTAGAGCCTGTAGCGAAACCGCTTGTGATCGATAATACGAAAAAACCTTATGTGATTTTGATGGTGGGTGTGAATGGCGTGGGTAAAACCACTACTATCGGCAAACTGGCGCGTAAATTTCAGGCTGAAGGAAAATCAGTGATGCTCGCAGCAGGTGATACTTTCCGCGCAGCGGCTGTTGAGCAGCTTCAAGTTTGGGGAGAACGCAATCATATTCCAGTTGTTGCGCAAAGCACGGGGTCTGATTCTGCGTCTGTGATTTTTGATGCGATGCAATCAGCGGCTGCACGCAATATTGATATTCTTATTGCGGATACGGCGGGTCGTTTACAAAATAAAAATAACTTAATGGACGAACTGAAAAAAATTGTTCGTGTTATGAAAAAATATGACGAAACTGCACCACATGAAATTATGCTTACGCTGGATGCTGGCACGGGACAAAATGCTATTAGCCAAGCGAAATTATTTAATGAAGCTGTGGGTTTAACAGGAATCTCTCTAACAAAATTAGATGGCACGGCAAAAGGTGGTGTGATTTTTGCCATAGCCGATCAGTTTAAGTTGCCTATTCGCTATATCGGTGTAGGCGAGAAAATTGAAGATTTACGTGAGTTTAATGCGAAAGAATTTATTGAGGCATTATTCATTCATGAAGAAGAATAAAAAGAATAAGGAAAAATTGTGATTAAGTTCTCAAATGTTTCTAAAGCCTATCATGGCGCAACACAGCCAGCGTTACAGGGCTTGAATTTTCATCTTCCGGTGGGAAGTATGACTTACTTGGTTGGGCATTCAGGCGCAGGGAAAAGTACATTACTCAAGCTTATTATGGGGATGGAAAAAGCCAACGCGGGTCAAATTTGGTTTAACGGGCATGATATTACTCGCTTGTCAAAATATGAAATTCCATTTCTGCGTCGCCAAATTGGTATGGTTCATCAAGATTATCGTTTATTAACAGATCGTACTGTAGTGGAAAATGTGGCATTGCCGTTGATTATTGCAGGTATGCATCCAAAAGATGCGAATACTCGAGCAATGGCATCTTTAGATCGTGTAGGATTGCGTAATAAAGCCCACTATTTGCCACCGCAAATTTCTGGCGGAGAACAGCAACGCGTGGATATTGCGCGTGCGATTGTGCATAAACCTCAACTCTTATTGGCAGATGAACCAACGGGTAATTTAGACGATGAACTTTCCGTGGGGATTTTTAATTTGTTTGAAGAATTTAATCGTCTAGGAATGACGGTGTTAATTGCTACTCACGACATTAATTTAATTCAACAAAAACCAAAACCTTGTCTTGTGCTTGAACAAGGTTATTTACGTTATTAAGGAATAATCATGAGCCGATCAACGGATGCATCTGTTTTTGTTCAAACAGCCTATACTTTGCGTGCAGTATGGGCGGATTTATGGCAACGTAAATTTGGCACGCTGCTCACGATTTTAGTGATTGCCGTTTCGCTTACGATCCCAACTGTGAGCTATTTAATGTGGAAAAATTTGCATTTAGCCACCACTCAATTTTATCCTGAAAGTGAATTGACTATTTATCTTCATAAAAATTTAAGTGAGGAAAACGCGAATTTAGTGGTAGAAAAAATCCGCCAGCAAAAAGGCGTAGAATCACTGAATTATGTTTCTCGTCAAGAAAGTTTAAAGGAATTTAAAAGCTGGTCTGGCTTTGGTGAAGAATTAGAAATTTTAGATGATAATCCATTGCCTGCGGTCGTTATTGTAAAACCGACGAGCGAATTTAATGTTTCAGAAAAACGTGACGAATTACGTACCAATTTAAATAAAATTAAAGGCGTGCAAGAAGTTCGCTTAGATAACGATTGGATGGAAAAATTAACCGCACTTTCATGGTTGATTGCCCATGTGGCAATTTTCTGCACTGTATTAATGACGATAGCGGTATTTTTAGTTATTGGTAACAGTATTCGCTCTGATGTGTACAGTAGCCGCTCAAGTATTGATGTGATGAAATTGCTTGGTGCAACAGATCAGTTTATCCTTCGTCCTTATCTTTATACAGGGATGATTTATGCCCTGTTAGGAGGGTTAGTTGCAGCAATTTTTAGTAGCTTTATTATCAGCTATTTTACTTCTGCGGTGAAATATGTAACGGATATTTTTGCCGTCCAATTCAGTTTGAATGGGTTAGGCGTTGGCGAATTTGTATTCTTATTAGTGTGCTGTTTAATTATGGGCTATGTTGGAGCGTGGATTTCTGCAAAACGGCATTTGTCGGTGTTAGATAATCGTTATTAATTGAAGGTGTTAAAGTGCGGTTATTGTTCAATATATTTTTTGAAAGAGAAATATGGAGAAAAATAACCACACTTTTTATTTGTTTTGAATAAATTCCTTGCAATTTGTTTAACTTTTGTGTAGCATTCATAAGCTTTCAATATGAGAGCCGTTTAATGTAATCATTTATTGAACGGGCATGACGATATGTCAGGCTAACAATGTTTCCGATTTGGAGACTATATAACAGGTAACTTGCACCTCCTTTTCTATTTTGAAGTTAGAATTGTGATTGGTGTTAGTTTTTTTATTAGCTAAATTTTATTGGAGCTCTGGTCTAATGCAGAACCAAAGAATCCGTATCCGCTTAAAAGCTTTCGATCACCGTTTGATCGATCAATCTACTGCGGAGATCGTAGAAACAGCTAAACGTACTGGTGCACAAGTTCGTGGTCCAATTCCTTTACCAACTCGTAAAGAGCGTTTCACCGTGTTGATTTCTCCACACGTAAACAAAGACGCACGTGACCAATACGAAATTCGTACTCACAAACGTTTAGTAGATATCGTAGAGCCAACAGAAAAAACTGTTGATGCATTAATGCGTTTAGATTTGGCTGCCGGCGTGGACGTGCAGATCAGCCTAGGTTAATTAAGAGGTTATTACAATGATTGGTTTAGTCGGTCGTAAAGTTGGTATGACCCGTATCTTCAATGAAGACGGCGTGTCAGTACCAGTTACCGTTATCGAAATTGAAGCCAACCGCGTAACTCAAGTTAAAACTCTTGAAAACGATGGCTATACTGCAGTTCAAGTTACTACTGGTTCTAAAAAAGCGAATCGTGTAACTAAACCTGAAGCAGGTCATTTCGTGAAAGCAGGTGTTGAAGCTGGTCGCGGTTTATGGGAATTTCGTACTGAAGGTGAAGAATTCACTTTAGGTCAAGAAATCAATGTAGACATCTTTGCAGATGTTAAAAAAGTAGATGTTACTGGTACTTCTAAAGGTAAAGGTTTCCAAGGTGGTGTTAAACGTTGGAACTTCCGTACTCAAGATGCTACACACGGTAACTCTTTATCACATCGTGTACTTGGTTCTATTGGTCAAAACCAAACTCCGGGTCGTGTGTTTAAAGGTAAAAAAATGGCAGGACATTTAGGTGCTGAACGTGTAACTGTTCAATCACTTGAAGTTGTTCGTGTAGATGCTGAGCGTAAATTGCTATTAGTAAAAGGTTCTGTACCTGGTGCTATCAATGGCGATGTTATCGTTAAGCCGGCAGTTAAAGCATAAGTCTAGGAGATAGAGATGGAATTACAAGTTGTAGGTGCAAACGCACTCACTGTTTCTGAAACTACCTTCGGACGTGAGTTTAACGAAGCGTTGATCCACCAAGTTGTTGTTGCTTATGCAGCAGGTGCACGTCAAGGTACTCGTGCGCAAAAAACTCGTGCTGAAGTGTCTGGTTCGGGTAAAAAACCTTGGCGTCAAAAAGGTACAGGTCGTGCTCGTGCTGGTGATATTAAATCACCAATCTGGCGTTCTGGTGGTACAACCTTCGCGGCTAAACCACAAGATCACAGCCAAAAAGTGAACAAGAAAATGTACCGTGGTGCTATCAAAAGCATTCTTTCTGAATTAGTTCGTCAAGACCGTTTGGTTGTGGTGGAAAAATTTGAATTAGATGCACCAAAAACTAAAGTTTTAGTACAAAAATTAAAAGGTTTAGCCGTTGAAGATGCGTTAATTATCACAGCAAGTTTAGATGAAAATCTATTCTTAGCCGCACGTAACTTATATAAAGTTGATGTACGTGATGTTCAAGGTATCGATCCAGTTAGCTTAATCGCTTTCGATAAAGTGATTGTTACTGTTGATGCTGTGAAACAAATTGAGGAGATCCTAGCATGAGTCAAGAACGTTTGCTAAGTGTGCTACGTGCACCGCACATCTCTGAAAAAGCAACTAACAATGCTGAAAAATCTAACACTGTTGTACTTAAAGTTGCTTTAGATGCGAACAAAGCTGAAATTGCTGCTGCGGTTGCTCAATTATTTGAAGTAAAAGTAGATTCAGTTCGTACTGTGGTTGTTAAAGGTAAAACTAAACGCCGTGGTAACAAAATGGGTCGTCGCAGCGACTGGAAAAAAGCTTATGTAACTTTAGCCGAAGGCCAAAACTTGGACTTCGTGGACAGTGCAGAGTAATCGGAGGAAATTAGAGAATGGCTATCGTTAAATGTAAGCCGACCTCCGCTGGTCGTCGTCACGTTGTTAAAATCGTGAACCCTGAATTACACAAGGGTAAACCTTACGCACCTCTTCTAGATACTAAATCTAAAACTGGTGGTCGTAACAACTATGGTCGTATTACTACTCGTCACATTGGTGGCGGTCACAAACAACACTACCGTTTAATAGATTTCAAACGTAACAAGTTAGACATTCCAGCGGTTGTTGAGCGTTTAGAATATGATCCAAACCGTTCTGCTAACATTGCTTTAGTGCTTTATAAAGATGGTGAACGCCGTTATATTTTAGCACCTAAAGGTTTGTCAGTAGGCGATCAAATCCAAGCTGGCATAAACTCACCAATTAAAGTGGGTAACTCATTACCAATGCGTAATATCCCAGTTGGTTCAACAGTACATAACGTTGAATTAAAACCAGGTAAAGGCGGTCAAATCGCTCGTTCTGCTGGTGCTTATGTACAAATCATCGCACGTGAAGGCAACTATGTAACTTTACGTTTACGTTCTGGCGAAATGCGTAAAGTATTAGCTGAATGTGTTGCTACAATCGGTGAAGTTGGTAACTCAGAACATATGCTTCGCGTATTGGGTAAAGCTGGTGCTAACCGCTGGAGAGGTATTCGCCCTACAGTTCGTGGTACTGCAATGAACCCAGTAGATCACCCACACGGTGGTGGTGAAGGTCGTAACTTTGGTAAACACCCAGTAACTCCTTGGGGCGTTCAAACTAAAGGTAAGAAAACTCGTCACAACAAACGTACTGATAAATATATCGTACGTCGTCGTGGCAAATAATAGATTAAATTAAAGAGGATTAGCCATGCCACGTTCTCTCAAGAAGGGTCCTTTCCTTGACCTACACTTGTTGAAGAAGGTAGAGAAGGCGGTGGAAAGCGGGGATAAAAAACCAATTAAAACTTGGTCCCGTCGTTCAATGATCATTCCATCAATGATCGGATTGACCATCGCAGTCCATAATGGTCGTCAGCACGTTCCTGTTTATGTATCTGATGAAATGATCGGTCATAAGCTTGGTGAATTTGCACCGACTCGTACATACCGCGGTCACGCGGCAGATAAGAAAGCTAAGAAATAAGAGGTAAATAGATGGAAACTATCGCAAAACATCGTTACGCTCGCACTTCTGCCCAAAAAGCTCGCTTAGTTGCCGATTTAATTCGTGGTAAAAAAGTTGCGCAAGCATTAGAAATTTTAACTTTCACTAACAAAAAAGCAGCAGCTTTAGTGAAGAAAGTTTTAGAATCAGCTATTGCAAACGCAGAGCACAATGACGGTGCAGATATTGATGATCTTAAAGTTGCTAAAATCTTCGTTGATGAAGGTCCTAGCATGAAACGTGTTATGCCACGTGCTAAAGGTCGTGCAGATCGTATTTTAAAACGTACTAGCCACATTACTGTGGTTGTGTCAGATCGTTAATAAGTAGAGGAATAGCAATGGGTCAAAAAGTACATCCACATGGTATTCGCCTAGGTATTGTTAAACCTTGGAGCTCTACTTGGTTCGCGAATACACAAGACTTCGCTGACAATCTTGAAGGCGATTTCAAAGTACGCAAATTCTTAAATAAAGAATTAGCAAATGCTTCAGTTTCACGTATTACTATTGAGCGTCCAGCTAAAAGTATTCGTGTAACTATTCACACAGCTCGTCCTGGTATCGTAATCGGTAAAAAAGGCGAAGATGTTGAAAAATTACGTAACGCAGTGTCTAAAATCGCTGGCGTTCCTGCTCAAATCAACATTGCTGAAGTGAAAAAACCTGAATTAGATGCGAAATTAGTTGCAGATAGCATCGCTTCTCAATTAGAACGTCGTGTAATGTTTCGTCGTGCAATGAAACGTGCGGTACAAAGCGCTATGCGTTTAGGTGCTAAAGGTATCAAAGTTGAGGTTAGCGGTCGTTTAGGTGGTGCAGAAATCGCACGTTCAGAATGGTATCGTGAAGGTCGCGTACCTCTACATACTCTTCGTGCGGACATCGATTATAACACTGCAGAAGCTCACACAACTTACGGCGTAATCGGCGTTAAAGTGTGGATCTTCAAAGGTGAAATTCTTGGTGGAATGGCTGCCGTTGCGCAATCAGAACAACAACCTGCCGACAAGCCTAAAAAGGCTCCTCGCGGTAAAGGTCGTAAGTAAGGAGAAACGCTAAATGTTGCAACCAAAACGTACAAAATTCCGTAAAGTTCACAAAGGCCGCAACCGTGGTATCGCGAGCGGTACTGAAGTTAGTTTCGGTACTTACGGTTTAAAAGCAGTTGGTCGTTGTCGTTTAACCGCTCGTCAAATCGAAGCGGCACGTCGTGCAATGTCACGTGCAGTAAAACGTCAAGGTAAAATCTGGATTCGTGTATTCCCAGATAAACCAATTACTGAAAAACCATTAGAAGTCCGTATGGGTAAAGGTAAAGGTAACGTTGAGTACTGGGTAGCCTTAATCCAACCGGGTAAAGTGCTTTATGAAATGGATGGTGTGTCTGAAGAAGTAGCAAGAAACGCATTTGCATTAGCAGCTGCTAAATTGCCAGTTAAGACCACTTTCGTAACTAAGACGGTGATGTAATGAAAGCTCAAGATTTACGTACAAAAAGTGTTGAAGAGCTGAATGCTGAATTAGTAAACCTTTTAGGTGAACAATTCAAGTTGCGTATGCAGACAGCCACCGGTCAGCTTCAACAAACCCATCAGGCTAAACAAGTGCGTCGTGATATTGCACGTGTAAAAACTGTATTAACCGAAAAGGCGGGTGAGTAATGACTGATAAAATTCGTAGCGTACAAGGTAAAGTTGTTAGCGACAAAATGGAAAAATCTTTCGTTGTTGCTATTGAACGTAAGGTAAAACACCCTTTATATGGTAAATTTATCCGTCGTACAACTAAATTACACGTACACGATGAGAACAATGAAGCCAAAGTTGGTGATACCGTAGAGATTCGCGAATGTCGCCCTCTATCAAAAACCAAATCTTGGACTTTAGTTCGTGTTGTTGAAAAAGCAGTTATTGCTTAATTAATAACAAAGAGTAATAAAATAAAAGCCAATAGTGTAAATCTATTGGCTTTTTTGTTTTTAAAGTGCGGTTAAAATTCAATGAATTTTAACCGCACTTTTTCTTTTAGGTGTTATTGACATAACACCTAAACAAATACTGAAAAAAATATTTTTAATAATGGTACTTAAGAGAAATTTCTGAAGATCTTGGTTTTGAATATTCTGATGAGTGGAATACTCGTTATTTTGGTCATAGATTAATTAATTTCATCAACGGCGTTGATACCCGTAAAGAAACGATAAAATTAGCAGAGGATAAATTCCCAGAAGAACTTATCAATGATACAGATACTATTGGGAATATTTCTAATGAAGATTGGGATTGGTGGTGCCATTTATCTGATACAATGAAGTATATATTAATACATGATCTTCCTTATCAAGAAGAGGAGATTGGCATCACAGAGTTTTATGATGAAAATGATTTGGATACAGAAGCAGATATATATGATCGAGAGACTTTTGGAATCTTATTAGGAGAATATGTAGCAGGATTATATTTGTTAGATGATACTTTTATAGAGCCAGTGCTTGATAATATAAATATTCCTAACAATGTTTATAGTACAAATATATTTGCTATTCATTATGTTGCAAAGCATATTTTGGGTATTAAAGATCTAGATAAACGTTTAAAATCTGGTGATATTGAATTAGTTCGTGAATTAGGAGAAGTAACAATTGGTGGTAAGGAGAAGTATTTTTACTCTTTTGCAACTAAATATTGTAGTCATCATAATCCAATTGCTTTCCCAATTTATGATAGCTATGTGGAGCAAGTTCTCCTCTATTTTAATAAAGTAGATAAATTTTCAGCCTTTAAAAGGAAAGATTTAAAAAATTACAGAAAATTTAAAGAGGTTTTGATAGATTTTCAAAGATTTTATAAATTAGACAGATTTAATTTAAAAGAACTCGATCGGTATCTTTGGCTTTTAGGCAAGGAAATTTTCCCAAAATCTAAAAACTGATGAATTTATCTAAGGTAAGAGAAGAGAGCATTTCATTTTTTCTGCAGTTTATTTTTCATTCGATAAATTTTTGAGAGGATGAGGATATTTTTATAATTCCAAAAGTGCGGTAAATTTTAACTGGATTATATTAGTAAATAGATCAATAAGAGGAAGCTAAATTATCATTGCCTTTCTCTTTTTCTTTTGATAAAATCCGCCGCCTATCTGCCATTCTATCTGAATAGTGTGGATGGGTTCGTCCCGAAAGGGTGTTTTTTTAATCTTAACGGAGCACTAATATGATCCAAGAACAGACTATGCTGGATGTTGCTGATAATTCAGGCGCTCGCAGCGTAATGTGTATCAAGGTTCTAGGTGGATCGCACCGTCGTTATGCTGCGATTGGTGACATCATCAAAATTACTGTAAAAGAAGCAATTCCACGCGGTAAAGTAAAAAAAGGTGATGTATTAAAAGCAGTTGTTGTGCGCACCAAGAAGGGTGTTCGTCGCCCAGATGGCTCAGTTATTCGTTTCGATGGTAACGCTTGTGTAATTTTAAATAATAACACTGAGCAACCAATCGGTACTCGTATTTTTGGACCAGTGACTCGTGAACTTCGTTCTGAGAAATTCATGAAGATCATTTCTTTAGCTCCAGAAGTACTGTAAGGGGAATGTAATGGCTGCTAAAATCCGTCAAAATGATGAAGTAATTGTTCTTACTGGTAAAGATAAGGGCAAGCGTGGTAAGGTAACTAAAGTGTTACCAAACGGTAAAGTGTTTGTTGAAGGTATCAACATCATTACTAAACATGAAAAACCAGTTCCTGCATTAGGAAAAGCTGGTGGTTTAGTGAAAAAAGAAGCTGCAATTGACGCTTCAAATGTTGCGATTTTCAATCCTAAAACAAATAAAGCTGACCGTGTAGGTTTTAGATTCGAAGACGGCAAAAAAGTACGTTTCTTCAAATCTAACAATGAAATTATCTAACAAACTGGAGTAATGCGATGGCGAAACTGCATGATTACTACAGAGATCAAGTAGTAAGCGAATTAAAAAATAAATTCGGCTACAAATCTGTCATGCAAGTCCCACGAATCGAAAAGATTACCCTGAATATGGGTGTGGGTGAAGCATTGACCGACAAAAAATTGCTAGACAACGCAGTAGCGGACTTAGCAGCAATCAGCGGTCAAAAACCTTTAGTAACTAAAGCTCGTAAATCTGTTGCTGGCTTTAAAATCCGTCAGGGATATCCAATCGGTTGTAAAGTAACACTACGCGGTGAGCGTATGTGGGAGTTCTTTGAACGTTTGATTACAATTGCTGTTCCACGTATTCGTGACTTCCGCGGCTTAAGTGCGAAATCATTCGATGGTCGTGGTAACTATAGCATGGGTGTGCGTGAACAAATCATCTTCCCTGAAATCGATTACGATAAAGTAGATCGTGTACGTGGTTTAGATATCACTATCACAACTACTGCTAAGAATGATGAAGAAGGTCAAGCACTACTTGCTGCCTTTAATTTCCCATTCCGTAAATAAGGCAGGTTATAATGGCTAAACAATCAATGAAAGCACGCGATGTAAAACGCGTTAAATTGGCTGAAAAATTCTACGCAAAACGTGTTGAATTAAAGAAAATCATTTCTGATGTCAATGCCTCTGATGAAGATCGTTGGGATGCAGTGTTAAAGTTACAAACTTTACCACGTGATTCTAGCCCATCTCGTCAACGTAACCGTTGCCGCCAAACTGGACGTCCTCATGGCGTTTTACGTAAGTTTGGTTTAAGCCGAATTAAGGTTCGTGAAGCTGCAATGCGCGGTGAAATCCCAGGCCTTAAAAAAGCGAGCTGGTAATATACCACTTTATTTTGGAATCGGAGAAAAAGTACAATGAGTATGCAAGATCCAATCGCAGATATGCTGACCCGTATTCGTAACGGTCAAGCTGCGAACAAAGTTGCAATCAATATGCCTTCTTCCAAGCTAAAAGTGGCAATTGCCAACGTATTAGCTGCTGAAGGTTATATCGAAAGCGTAAAAGTTTTAGAAGGTGCTAAACCTGAATTGGAAATTACTTTAAAATATTTCCAAGGCAAACCAGTTGTAGAAAGCATCCAACGTGTAAGTCGTCCTGGTCTTCGTATTTACAAACGTAAAGATGAATTACCAAAAGTTATGGGCGGTTTAGGTGTTGCAGTTATTTCTACATCTAAAGGTGTTATGACTGACCGTGCTGCTCGTCAAGCAGGTTTAGGCGGTGAGATCATCTGTTATGTAGCTTAATAGAGGGGTAGGAAAATGTCTCGTGTTGCAAAGGCACCTGTTAATATTCCTGCCGGCGTTGAAGTTAAACTCGACGGTCAGCTATTAACAGTAAAAGGTAAAAATGGCGAGTTATCTCGCAAAATTCATGAATCAGTTGAAGTAAAACAAGATAACGGACAATTTACGTTCACTCCACGTGAAGGTTTTGTTGAAGCAAATGCTCAATCGGGTACTGCACGTGCATTAGTTAATGCAATGGTTATCGGTGTTACTGAAGGTTTCACTAAAAAATTAGTATTGGTGGGTGTAGGTTACAGAGCTCAACTTAAAGGTAACGCAATTGCATTAAGTTTAGGCTATTCTCACCCAGTAGAGCACACTTTGCCGGTAGGTATTACTGCAGAATGTCCATCTCAAACCGAAATCGTGTTGAAAGGTGCAGACAAACAGTTGATCGGTCAAGTTGCAGCAGATATTCGTGCTTATCGCCGTCCTGAGCCTTATAAAGGTAAAGGGGTACGTTACGCTGATGAAGTGGTACGTATCAAAGAGGCTAAGAAGAAATAATTAAGGTAACACTATGGATAAGAAATCAGCTCGTATCCGTCGTGCAGCTCGTGCACGTCATATGATGAGAGAGCAAGGTGTAACTCGTTTAGTTATTCACCGCACTCCACGTCATATTTATGCACAAGTTATTGCACCAAACGGTTCAGAAGTGCTTGCCGCTGCTTCAACTGTTGAGAAAGCAATTCGTGAGCAAGTAAAATACACCGGTAATAAAGATGCTGCTGCAGCAGTAGGTAAAGCTGTTGCAGAACGTGCATTAGCAAAAGGCGTTCAAGCTGTTGCTTTTGATCGTTCCGGTTTTAAATATCATGGTCGTGTCCAAACTTTAGCGGACGCTGCACGTGAAGCTGGTCTACAGTTCTAATGAGGTAAATTGAGATGTCAAACATCGAAAAACAAGTTGGTGAACTGCAAGAGAAGCTAATCGCAGTAAACCGTGTATCAAAAACTGTAAAAGGTGGTCGTATTATGAGTTTCACTGCATTAACTGTGGTGGGCGATGGTAATGGCCGAGTAGGTTTTGGTTATGGTAAAGCTCGCGAAGTTCCAGCAGCGATCCAAAAAGCGATGGAAAAAGCACGTCGCAATATGATTAATGTCGCTTTAAATGAAGGTACATTACAACATCCAGTTAAAGGTGTTCATACTGGTTCACGTGTATTTATGCAGCCAGCAAGTGAAGGTACAGGTATCATCGCTGGTGGTGCAATGCGTGCGGTATTGGAAGTTGCAGGTGTACGTAACGTTCTTTCTAAAGCGTATGGTTCTACCAACCCAATTAACGTTGTTCGTGCAACTATTGATGCATTAGCAAATATGAAATCACCAGAAATGGTTGCTGCAAAACGCGGTAAAACTGTTGATGAAATCTTGGGGTAATGAATAATGGCTAAAACTATTAAAGTAACACAAGTTCGTAGCTCAATTGCTCGTTTACCGAAGCATAAAGCTACCTTGCGTGGTCTTGGTCTTCGCCATATGCACCACACTGTTGAGTTAATTGATACGCCTGCAGTACGTGGTATGATTAACCAAGTTTCATACATGGTTAAAGTGGAGGAGTAAGAGATGCGTTTAAATACTCTATCTCCGGCTGAAGGTGCAAAGCATAGTGCTAAACGCCTCGGTCGTGGTATTGGTTCAGGTTTAGGCAAGACTGGTGGCCGCGGTCATAAAGGTCAAAAATCTCGTACTGGTGGCGGTGTTCGTCGCGGTTTCGAAGGTGGTCAAATGCCGTTATACCGTCGTTTACCAAAATTTGGTTTTACTTCAATGAAATCTGCAGTGACTGCAGAAGTTCGTTTAAATGAATTAACCAAAGTTGAAGGTAATGTAGTAACTTTAGAAACATTAAAAGCAGCAAATATCTTAACTAAAGATATCCAATTCGCTAAAGTAATTTTAGCAGGAGAAGTGAAATCTGCAGTAACGGTACGCGGTTTACGTGTAACTAAAGGTGCAAAAGCAGCAATTGAAGCTGCTGGCGGTTCAATTGAGGAATAATTAGCAAATGGCTAAACAACCAGGTTATCAAGCAAGAAGTACTAATAGCGGTAAAGGTGAATTAAAAAGCCGATTACTTTTCGTTTTAGGTGCACTTATCGTTTATCGAATTGGTTCATTCATTCCGGTTCCTGGTATTGATGCGGCTGTTCTAGCTCAATTAGTTGAACAACAAAAAGGCACTATCATTGACATGTTTAACATGTTCTCTGGTGGTGCTCTAAGCCGTGCATCCATTTTAGCATTAGGAATCATGCCATATATATCGGCATCTATTGTAATTCAATTGCTTGCAACGGTTTCTCCTGCTTTAGCAGAATTAAAGAAAGAAGGTGCTGCTGGTCAGCGTAAAATTTCTAAATATACTCGTTATGCGACAGTTGTTTTTGCAACGATTCAGGCAGTAGCTATTTCAACAGGCTTACCAAATATGTTGTCTGGCTTAGTGCCAAATGTTGGATTTAGTTTTTACTTCACTTCAGTTGTTAGTTTAGTCACTGGGACAATGTTCCTTATGTGGTTGGGTGAGCAAATAACTGAAAGAGGTATTGGTAACGGTATTTCAATTCTTGTTTTTGGCGGTATTGTAGCTGGTTTACCATCGGCTATTCTTCAAACTATTGAGCAGGCTCGTCAAGGACAGATGCATCCATTAGTTCTTCTTCTGATCGCAGCTATTGTATTTGCAGTAACTTATTTTGTTGTTTTTGTTGAAAGAGGACAACGTAGAATTCGCGTTGAATATGCGAAGCGTCAGCAAGGTCGTCAAATTTTAGGTGGTCATTCAACACATTTACCATTGAAAGTGAATATGGCAAATGTAATGCCAGCAATTTTTGCTTCAAGTATTATTTTATTCCCAGCTACATTAACACAATGGTTTGGGCAAAATGATAAATTTGAATGGTTAAATAATTTATCAATGTTATTGAATCCTGGTCAACCACTTTATTTGCTTGTTTATGCTGTTGCAATTATTTTCTTCAGTTTTTTCTATACAGCAATGCAATATAATCCTCGTGATACAGCAGATAATCTAAAAAAATCTGGTGCATTTATTCCAGGAATTAGACCCGGTGAACAAACATCACGTTATATTGATAAAGTGATGACTCGTCTTACATTAATTGGCGGTCTCTATGTAACGTTTGTATGTTTAGTTCCTTATATTATGACATCGGCTTGGGATGTTAAATTTTACTTCGGTGGAACATCTCTTTTAATTGTAGTCGTTGTAATTATGGATTTCATCGTTCAGGTTCAAAGTCATTTAATGTCTTCTCAATATGAATCTGCGTTGAAAAAAGCAAACCTTAAGGGTTTTGGACAATAATTGTTCATTTAAAGTAAAAGGATAAGCAATGAAAGTTCGTGCTTCCGTAAAGAAAATGTGTCGTAACTGTAAGATTGTTAAACGTGAGGGTGTTGTACGCGTATTGTGTAGCGACCCTAAACACAAACAACGTCAAGGTTAATTAACATTTTTCTTGCCAAGAACCAGTTGAGTAGTTATACTGCTCAACTCATTTATGTCCTTGATATTCTGTTTGAGTATCCTGAAAACGGGCTTTTCAAGATCAGAATATCAAATTAATTAAAATATAGGAGTGCATAGTGGCCCGTATTGCAGGCATTAACATTCCTGATCATAAACACGCTGTAATCGCTTTAACTGCCATTTACGGTATTGGTAAAACTCGTTCACAAGCTATTTGTGCAGCAGCGGGTATTGCTGAAGATGTTAAGATCAGAGAATTGTCTGAAGAGCAGATTGACAAACTGCGTGACGAAGTTGGTAAATTTACCGTTGAAGGTGACTTACGTCGTGAAGTAACACTAAACATCAAACGTCTTTTAGACTTAGGATGCTATCGTGGTTTACGTCATCGTCGTAGTTTACCAGTACGTGGTCAACGTACTAAAACTAATGCGCGTACTCGTAAGGGTCCACGTAAGCCGATCAAAAAATAGTCGGGGTAAATAAGAATGGCTAAAACACCAGTTCGTGCACGTAAACGTGTAAAAAAACAAGTTGTAGATGGCGTAGCACATATTCACGCATCTTTCAATAATACAATCGTTACTATTACTGACCGTCAAGGTAATGCTCTAGCTTGGGCAACTGCAGGTGGTTCAGGTTTCCGTGGTTCTCGTAAATCAACTCCGTTCGCAGCGCAAGTTGCGGCAGAGCGTTGTGCTGAAATCGTTAAAGAATTTGGCTTAAAGAACTTGGAAGTTATGGTTAAAGGTCCGGGTCCAGGTCGTGAATCTACAATTCGCGCGTTAAACGCAGCGGGTTTCCGTATCACGAATATTACTGATGTGACTCCGATTCCTCATAACGGTTGTCGTCCACCGAAAAAACGTCGTGTTTAAGACGTATAGGATAGTTGGAGAAAGAAAATGGCAAGATATTTGGGTCCTAAACTCAAGCTCAGCCGTCGTGAAGGCACTGATTTATTCCTTAAATCAGGCGTGCGTGCGATTGATTCAAAATGTAAAATTGATACAGCACCGGGTCAGCACGGTGCTCGTAAACCGCGTTTGTCTGACTATGGTAGTCAGTTACGTGAAAAACAAAAAGTTCGTCGTATCTATGGTATTTTAGAACGTCAATTCCGTAACTACTATAAAGAAGCAAACCGTTTGAAAGGTAACACTGGTGAAAATTTATTAGTGTTATTAGAAGGTAGATTGGATAACGTTGTTTATCGCATGGGATTTGCTGCAACTCGTGCAGAGGCTCGTCAATTAGTGAGTCATAAAGCAATTGTTGTGAATGGTCGTGTTGTTAATATTCCATCTTTCCAAGTTTCTGTAAATGATGTAGTTGCTATTCGTGAAAAATCGAAAAAACAAGCTCGTATTAAAGCATCATTAGAATTAGCAGAGCAAAGAGAAAAACCAACATGGTTAGAAGTTGATTCTGCAAAAATGGAAGGTGTATTCAAACGTGTTCCTGAACGTTCTGATTTATCAGCAGACATTAACGAACATCTGATCGTTGAGCTTTACTCTAAATAATAGTTAAGCTTAAAACCAAAGAGAGGATAAAATGCAGGGTTCTGTTACAGAATTTTTAAAACCACGTTTAGTAGATATTGAACAAATTAGTTCAACACATGCTAAAGTGATCTTAGAACCGTTAGAGCGTGGTTTTGGTCATACTCTAGGTAATGCATTGCGTCGTATCCTTCTGTCTTCAATGCCAGGTTGTGCTGTAACTGAAGTAGAAATTGATGGCGTATTGCATGAATATAGTAGTAAGGAAGGTGTTCAAGAAGATATTCTTGAAGTACTTTTGAACCTTAAAGGTCTAGCGGTTAAAGTACAGAATAAAGATGACGTTATTCTGACATTAAATAAATCTGGAATTGGCCCTGTTGTTGCAGCGGACATTACCCATGATGGTAATGTTGAAATTGTAAATCCAGATCATGTGATTTGTCATTTAACTGATGAAAACGCTTCAATTAGTATGCGTATACGTGTTCAGCGTGGTAGAGGATATGTTCCTGCTTCATCTCGTACACATACGCAAGAAGAACGTCCAATTGGTCGTTTGCTTGTTGATGCTTGTTATAGTCCGGTTGAACGAATTGCGTATAATGTAGAGGCAGCTCGTGTTGAGCAGCGTACAGATTTGGATAAGCTCGTTATTGAGTTAGAAACTAATGGTGCACTTGAGCCAGAAGAAGCAATTCGTCGTGCAGCAACAATCTTGGCGGAGCAACTTGATGCATTTGTTGATTTACGTGATGTTCGTCAGCCTGAAATTAAGGAAGAAAAACCGGAATTTGATCCGATTTTATTACGTCCTGTAGATGATTTAGAGCTGACAGTTCGTTCTGCTAACTGTTTGAAAGCAGAAACAATTCATTATATCGGTGATTTAGTGCAACGTACTGAAGTAGAATTATTAAAAACCCCTAATCTTGGTAAGAAATCTCTTACTGAAATTAAGGATGTTCTTGCTTCTCGTGGCTTGTCACTTGGTATGCGCCTTGAAAATTGGCCGCCAGCAAGTATTGCTGAAGACTAGTTTGGTCATAGGTTAAGATTTTTCTGAGAAGGATAAGATCATGCGCCATCGTAAGAGTGGTCGTCAACTAAACCGTAATAGTAGTCATCGTCAAGCGATGTTCCGTAACTTAGCAAGTGCTTTAGTTAGTCATGAAATCATTAAGACTACTTTGCCTAAAGCTAAAGAATTACGCCGTGTAGTTGAACCGTTAATTACATTAGCAAAAGTAGATAGCGTTGCTAACCGTCGTTTAGCATTCGCTCGTACTCGCAACGTTGAAACTGTTGCAAAATTATTTAATGAATTAGGTCCACGTTTTGCTCAACGTGCAGGTGGTTACACTCGCATTTTGAAATGTGGTTTCCGTGCAGGCGATAATGCACCAATGGCATACATTGAGTTAGTTGATCGTCCAGAAGTTGCTGAGGCAACAACTGAGGAATAAAAATTAATTCTAAAAAGAAGCTCACTTTATATAGTGGGCTTTTTTATTTTATATATTAAAAAAAATCTTTATCTGATTTAATCATTACTTAGATATATTATTTACAATCAGCGAGCAGTGGTAAATTTTAAGAGCATATTCGTAGATGTCGTGTATTTTTATCTAAAATTCCTTGTTTTTTAAGCTCTCTACTAATACGAATTGCGGTTTCAGTTTCACATCCACAAAATTCCGCTACTTCTCGGTAGGTCCAAGGATAATCGGGATAACTTTCAGTTAAATTTTCAATGGCATCAATAATACGTTCGTAACTACGCTTATAAGCTGTATTACTTATTCGGTGTTCTGCATCATATAATTCATTGGAAAGTTGTTTCATAAGATAACAAGAAAAATCAGGGTTATTTGCAATAAAATTTGCGTGATTACCAGGAAATATTCTAACTATATCGGCTTCCATTAATACTTTTGCACTGCAATGATAAGATGTTTCACTAAAAATAGTACGAAAACCAAAATATTCATTAGCGTGATAAAGTCGAGTCAATGTTTCTTTGCCATTTTCCAGACTATGATACAGACCAACTAGCCCTTGTTTTAAAAAATAAAATTCTTTAGGCTTCTCGCCTTGTGCATAAATTAAGCTGTTTTTTTCTAGAGTTTTACTCTCAGAAATAATACATTTATTTAAGTTTTGTGGTAGATAATAGGACAATGTAAACATAAAGGCGTCTTTTAATATATAAATAACTTTAGATTACTATACAAATTTCTATATTTTTCTGCTATAAGCAAATTATAAAAATGTGAAGTGTTTAACAAAATTTTGAGCTAGATAAATATTATTTTATTTTGCAAATGACTTTAAATATGGATCCATATGAGAAAGTGCAGAATAATATGCCTCACAAAGTTGATTATGTGCTTTACTAAATCCTTGAATTGTACGATGTTTTGGACATCCTCCGTGACATGCAAAGCGAAACTTACAGATTTTACACTGTTCGGAAAGAAAAGATTTCGCTGCACCAAAATTCTTTTGTTTCGTATTATTAAGGAGCTGTATTAGAGGGGTTTCAATAAGATTTCCGAGTTTATATTCAGGATAAACATAATGATCGCAACTATAAATATCGCCATTTTGTTCAATAACCAATTGATCATCGCAGGTTTCACGAAAAATACATAAATCAGGTTGTAATCCAAGATAGGCCATAAACCATTGTTCAATAAATTGAATACCAATTTTGCCGACATCATTGGCATACCATTCATCAAAAATATTAATTAAAAATTGACCGTAGTCTTTTGCTGTAGCTTGTTGTTTGTAATCGCCCATTAGTGGAATAAATTGCATATAAGATGAACCTATTCTTTTCAAAAAATGGTAGATTTCTTTAGCATATTGAACATTAAGATTATGTACTACAGTTAGCGTATTAAAAGAAACTTGGTAATTATAGAGTAAATCGAGAGCATTCATTACTTGTTGAAATGAGCCTTTGCCATTTTTAGTTAAACGATAGGTATCGTGTAAGTGCTTAGGCCCATCTATAGAAAGTCCTACAAGGAAGTGATGATCGTGAAGAAAACGGCACCAATCGGCATTAAGTAATACCCCATTCGTTTGTAGAGAATTTTCAATTTGTTTGCCATTAGCATATTTATGCTGAAAATTGACCGCTCTTTTGTAGAAATCAAGACCTGCTAGGGTTGGCTCGCCGCCTTGCCATAGGAAAGTAACTTGTTGTTGAGGCGTTGTTTCAATATAGGATTTGATATAGGCTTCTAATACTTCATTAGTCATAGCCCGTTGCTTTAAGTGAGGTTTTTCCAAGTAAAAGCAATATTTACAATCTAAATTACAAATTGAGCCAGTAGGTTTTGCCATTAATTGAAATGAATTCATATCTACGTATCCTCCTTATTCTTTTTATCATAGCAGAATAATTTTAACTGTATATGATAGCGATCATAAGTTGCGCATATGCTCTTACGTCAAAATGAAGTATGATTAAATGAATTTTTAAATAGGATCTAAGATGGCGTTTAGTACAATTTTTATCTTACTGATTTGCGGTATTTGTACCAATATGGTTTCTGCTATTTTTGGTATTGGCGGTGGGGTATTGATGGTGCCAATTTTACGTACGTTATTTCCCGAATTGCCGATTCAAGTTATTTCAGCTACGTCACTCACTATTGTGATGTGTACCGCATTGATTAATTTATTATTTTTCTATAAGCAAAAAATCAAAATTGATTATATCAATATGATTTTATGGTCTATTGCTATGGTGATTGGGGTGCAAATTGGTTTTGAATTAAGTTTTTATTTTTCTACAGCGATAATTAGTTTAATTTTTACGGTTAGTTTAAGTGCACTAGCGATTAAAACATTTTTGAACAGATCGAGAATACAAATAGAAGTGTTTAATATGTCTCCTATAGAACGAGCTAAAGGTAGTATTAGTTTTTGTGGAGGAGGCTTAATTGCGGGTATTACAGGTATTGGAGGCGGTTCTATTCTTGCGCCCCTTGTCGGGCAATTAAAGGGGGTAAAAACGCAACAAATTGCCGTTTATACGAACTATATGATGATTATTGGCGGTATTGGTAATCTATACGGCTATCTCACTAGAGCTTTTCCCTATGATATCAGCCTAAGTGGTCAATTAGGGTATGTAAATTTTTTTGTAGTTGGTGTCGTTACCTTGGGTTCATTTGGAATGAGTTTCTTCTCAATGAAATTGCGTGGATTAATGAATCCGGCTTTAACAAGAAAATTATTGGCGATTATTTTATTTTGTATTGCAGCCTATATGTGCATTTTGGAATTTGTATTCCATTAAATCGAATAAACTAGACCTAGTTATTCTAGGTCTATTCTCTAATTAGTGTTTTCGCAATCTCTCTTGCTTGTGCATCAATTTCGAGTACATCATCAATATTTTGAATGGTATAAGGCGAAATTTTCTCAATTGTTTTCAAATTAATTTTTGCAATATCCATAAAACTAATTTGACGATCTAAAAATGCTTGTACGGCAATTTCATTAGCTGCATTCATTGCTGTTGTCGCATATTGACCCGCAGAAAAGGCATCAATAGCCAGTTTTAAATTTGGATAACGATTAAAATCAGGTTCAATAACAGTCAGCTCTTTGATTTTAAAGAAATCGAGTGGTTCTACTCCAGCAAAAGTGCGGTGAGGATATGCCATAGTTTCTGCAATTGGTGTACGCATATCTGGATTTCCCATTTGAGCTATGACTGAGCCATCAACATAACGCACCATAGAATGAATAATCGATTGTGGATGAATAATGACTTCCATTTCTTCCGCGCTTGCGTTGAAAAGCCAGCGAGCTTCAATGTATTCTAAGCCTTTATTCATCATTGTTGCTGAATCGACAGAAATTTTTTTACCCATAGACCAATTAGGGTGCGCAACCGCTTGTTCTGGTGTTATGTTGGTGAATTGTTCAAGTGGCGTGTAACGGAATGGCCCGCCAGAACCAGTGAGTATAATTTTACTTACACCTAATTCAGAAAGTGGGCAAAAACCGATTTTTTCTTGTGCTTCTGGCGGTAATGATTGAAAGATAGCATTATGTTCACTATCTACTGGTAAAAGCTTCGCTCCATAGTTTTTTACGGCATCAATAAAAAGCTGTCCGCAGGTTACCAGTGATTCTTTATTTGCCAGTAATACCCGTTTACCCGCTTTAACCGCTGAAAGAGTCGGTAACAATCCTGCGGCACCAACAATCGACGCCATTATCTGGTCGGCATCTGGGTGTGCTGCGAGTTCGCAAATAGCTCGTTGTCCTGCTAATACTTCCGTTGGAATATGATGTGCAATTAATTTTTCACGTAAAATTCTAGCAGCATTTACATCATCAAGAGCCACAAAGTGCGGTCGGAATTTTATGCATTGTTCAAACATTGTTTCTACATTTTTTCCGCCGACGAGTGCAAATGCATGATATTTTTCAGGATTATTTTCAATAACAGAAAGGGTACTCTTACCGATTGATCCTGTTGAACCAAGAATGACAATGTTTTGTTTTTGCATAGAATCTTTACCGCACTTTGTTGATTATATTTTCATTGGTACGTCTAAATTTGCATACCTAATAAAATAAAGGCAGACAAAACTGTCTGCCTTTCGCATTTTTTATGATTAGAAATCCATTAATTCTTTTTCTTTATCCGCTAATACTTCATCTACTTTTTTAATGTAAATATCTGTGATTTTTTGGATTTCTTCTTCTGCTTTATGTTGTTCGTTTTCGCTGATTTCTTTGTCTTTTAATAATGCTTTGATTTTATCATTCGCATCACGACGTACGTTGCGAATCGCAACTTTACCTTGTTCACCTTCGCCTTTTACGATCTTGATTAAATCGCGACGACGTTCTTCTGTTAATGGCGGAAGCGGAACACGGATTGTAGTACCCGCTGAAGATGGGTTTAAACCTAAATCTGAGGTTAAAATGGCTTTTTCTACCGCAGAGATTAAAGAACGATCAAAAACAGTTACAGCTAATGTACGCGCATCTTCTGCCACTACGTTTGCTAATTGGCGAAGTGGCGTTGCTGCACCGTAATATTCGACTTGAATTGCATCAAGTAAACTCGGTTGCGCACGACCAGTACGAATTTTTGAAATATGACCTTTTAATGCTTCAAGGCTTTTTTCCATACGATCTTGAGCATCTTTTTTAATTTGGTTAAGCATTGCATTGTCCTTTTTAATTGATGAAAGTTAGAACGCCGTGATTTTACTGGATTTTTTTAAATTTTTGAATACATTTATCAGCTTGAAAACAGATAAAAAATGACCGCACTTCAGTTACCCAAAGTGCGGTTAATATTTTTAGTATTTTTAATTAAGCTTTAGGACCAGCTGCAATTAAGGCTTTGCCTTCTTCGTTAGTTGCATATTTAACAAAGTTTTTCACAAAACGACCTGCTAAGTCTTCAGCTTTTGATTGCCATTGTGCTTTATCTGCGTAAGTATCGCGAGGATCTAAGATTGCAGAATCTACACCTGGTAATGCTTTAGGAATTGCTAAGTTGAAGATTGGCAATTCGCCCATTTCAGCTTTTTCAATTGAGCCATCTAAGATTGCATCAATGATTCCGCGAGTATCTTTGATTGAGATACGTTTGCCTGTGCCATTCCAACCAGTATTCACTAAGTAAGCTTCAGCACCCGCTGCTTGCATACGTTTTACTAACACTTCAGCATATTGAGTTGGGTGAAGGGTTAAGAACGCAGCACCGAAACATGCTGAGAAAGTTGGAGTTGGTTCAGTAATACCACGTTCAGTACCTGCTAATTTCGCTGTGAAACCAGATAAGAAGTAGTATTTAGTTTGTTCTGGTGTCAATTTAGATACTGGTGGTAATACGCCAAATGCATCTGCAGTTAAGAAAATAACTTTAGTTGCGTGACCTGCACGAGAAACTGGTTTTACAATGTTATCGATGTGATAAATTGGGTAAGACACGCGAGTATTTTCTGTTTTTGAACCATCATCGAAATCAACAGAACCATCTGAACGAACAACCACGTTTTCTAATAATGCGTCGCGACGGATAGCGCGGTAAATATCTGGTTCATTTTCTTCTGAAAGATGAATGGTTTTCGCATAGCAACCACCTTCAAAGTTAAAGATACCAACATCATCCCAACCGTGTTCATCATCTCCGATTAATTCACGTTTTGGATCCGTTGAAAGGGTTGTTTTACCTGTGCCAGATAAGCCGAAGAAGATTGCTACATCGCCATCTTTACCAACGTTAGCTGAGCAGTGCATTGCACCAACACCTTTGAGAGGTAGGAAGTAGTTCATCATTGAGAACATACCTTTTTTCATTTCGCCGCCGTACCAAGTACCGCCGATTAATTGAATGCGTTCAGTCAAGTTGAAAGCAACAAAGTTTTCTGAATTTAAACCTTGTTCTTTCCAGTTTGGATTGGTTACTTTAGAACCATTCATTACAACGAAATCTGGTTCAAAATTTTTGAGTTGTTCTTCAGTTGGGCGAATAAACATATTTTTTACAAAATGTGCTTGCCACGCTACTTCAGTGACAATACGTACTGCAATACGGTCGTGTTCGCTCGCACCACAGAAACCATCAACTACAAATAAGCGTTTACGAGAAAGTTGGTTGGTTACCAAGTCTTTTAAGCTTTGCCATGTAGCTTGGTTCATTGGCTTGTTGTCGTTTTTTGCTGTTTCAGATGTCCACCAAACAGTATCTTTGGTTTTTTCATCTAACACGATATATTTATCTTTTGGAGAACGACCTGTGAAGATACCTGTATCTACTGCCACTGCACCAGTCGTAGTTAAAGTACCTTTTTCAAAGCCTTCTAAACCTGGTTTAGTTTCTTCTTCGAACAATTGCTCGTAGCTTGGATTGTAAACAACTTCTTTTACGTCATAAATACCAAGAGCTTCAAGTTCTTTTACCACTTTATTTAAGTCTGTCATAGGTCACCTCTAATATGTAAGATTAAAATTTAGCTGTGGCTTATTATAATGGATGTCAATATAAAAAAATGTTAAGTAGATCTCATTTTTAAACATTTTTTTTAAGAGCTTTACCTCTTTTTAGTGATATTGTGATATAGAGCAAAAATCCCGACATTGTGTCGGGATTGTTTTTAAACTCTTGTTGATTTTAATTTTTCAATCGCTTCTTTATTAAAAAAGTAGTGTGTGCCACAACACTCACATTGCATATCAATACTGCCTTTATGTTCGGCTAATATTTCGTCAATTTCTTCATCAGAGATGAGCAGTAATGCAGAACTAGAACGCTCAGCAGAGCAGCCACAGAAAAATTGTACATCTTGTGCTGGATAAAGATTGACGGTTTCTTCGTGATATAAACGATAGAGTAACTCTTCTGCAGGGAGACCAAATAATTCTTCATCTTTTACTGTTGCTGCGAGCGTAGTTAAATGCTCAAAATCTTCTGGTGTACTAGAACCATCAGGCATAATTTGTAATAACATACCTGCTGCCACTGGCTTGCCTTCATATTTTCCAGTACGAATAATTAATTGAGTTTGAAGCTGTTCTGAGCGTACAAAATAATCTTCTAAGCATTCCGTGATCGTGGGTTTATCCAAGCTAATTACACCTTGATAGCGTTCGCCTTCTTTTGGTGCAATAGTGATGACCAATACGCCTTTACCAATCATATTATGCAGGCTCATATTTTCAGTGATGTTGCCATCCACTCGAGCAAGGGCGCGGATTTGTTGTTGATCATTACCATTTACTAATGCTAAGCGTAATGGGCCATCGCCTTGAATTTGTACGGTAATATTGCCGTCAAATTTTAGTGTGGCAGTGAGTAAATTAGTCGCTACCATCATTTCTCCCAATAAATCCTGTACTGCTTTAGGATACTGATGGGTATTTAATGTATCAGTAAATGTTTTATTTAAGCGAACCCATTCCCCACGAACCGTACGATGTTGGAAAAGATAACGGTAAAGTTTGTCATTGTCTTGAGTATAGTCTTGTTGATTGATCATTGATTATTCCTAATTGAGATAAAAAGTGCGGTGGTTTTTTCCGCACTTTTTGTCTTGATCGTTTTATTTAAGTGTTTTTGCTTATAAATAGGTGGCACTTAGAGGCTTGTAAAATCCAATGTGATCTCTAAGTTATAATATTAATTAAGCAAATCTTGTTTTGGCTTCTGCAATAGCTTCGGCAACACGCAATGGCGATACGCCACCTTTTGCACAACGTTTGTCTAAGCAAGATTGGAGAGAAAGAATCTCGTAAACATCATCTCCCACTGCTTCACTAAATTGGCGGAATTCAGGGATAGTCAGATCTTCTAACCCTTTGCCTTTTTCGATTGCATAAACCACTGTTTCGCCTACGATATGATGGGAATCTCGGAAAGGCACACCTTTCGAGACTAAATAATCTGCTAATTCCGTTGCGTTTGAATAGCCTTTTAACGCAGCTTCACGAGTACGTTCAACATTTACTTTCAATTCATCTAAGACGAACGTTGCCATATCTACACAGTTTTGCCAAGTATCTAAGGCATCAAAAATACCCTCTTTGTCTTCTTGCATATCTTTATTATACGCAAGTGGCAAGCCTTTTAATGTGATTAACATAGATGTTAATGAACCAATTACTCTACCCGTTTTGCCTCGAATTAACTCACAAGCATCAGGATTTTTCTTTTGTGGCATTAATGATGAGCCAGAAGTCACACGATCGGATAGTTCCACGAAATTTGCTTCTCCGCTGTTAAAGATAATCATATCTTCAGCAAAGCGGGAAAGATGTGCCATACTGAGGGAGGCGATGGAAAGTAATTCTACGATATGATCGCGATCAGAGACGCTATCTAAGCTATTTCTAGTTGCGAAAGCAAAACCAAGATCGTGCGCAAGTGAATCACGATCTACAGCATAGGCCGTACCAGCCAGCGCACCACTACCAAGTGGACAAGTATTCATACGATTATATGCATCTGTTAAACGTGAATAGTCGCGGTCGAACATTTCCACATATGCCATACACCAATGAGCAAAAGTGATTGGTTGAGCTCGTTGTAAATGGGTATAGCCCGGCATTACTGCTTGTTGTGTGTTTTCTGCGGTTTGAACTAAGTGGCGTTGCAAATTACGTACTGATTCTTGTAACTCAACCACACGTTGTTTGCACCACAGTTTTATATCGACTGCCACTTGATCGTTACGGCTACGACCAGTATGTAATTTTTTACCAAGGTTGCCTACTTTATCGATTAACTTACTTTCAACCCAACTATGAATATCTTCAGCATCATCTTGTAAAATTGCTTGCGGATTTGACCGCACTTTAACAAGTAATTCATTTAGTGCTTGCTCAAGTTGATGCTGTTCTTCAACAGTTAATACATTCACTTTTACTAAGGCCTTGGACCAGCCAATTGAGCCTTGAATATCCTGCTCTGCCAAACGGTAATCAAACCGTAATGAATCATTAAAATCTTTAAAACGTTTATCTGCGGCTTGTGTAAAACGCCCACCCCAAAGTGCCATAATTTTTCCTTTTTGTTTTAATTAATTATTCTATTATTGTGCATATTTATTCATAAATCAATATTCTATATTAATAATAAAACAAAAATGGACAAAATTTTTCATTTTGCCCATTTTATCTATATTGGTGCTATTTATAGCGTTTTTGCCAAATTTTTGATAAAGGATTTAAATTCTTTACCTAATTTTTCGTGACGAATACCATATTCTACGAAAGCTTCCATATAACCAATTTTATCGCCACAATCAAAAGTTTCCCCTGTCATATGAAATGCTTCAACGGTTTCTTTTTCAATTAGCATATCAATAGCATCGGTTAATTGGATTTCATCGCCAACACCAATTGGTGTTTTTTCTAACAAATCCCAAATTGCTGCTGAAAAAACATAACGCCCAACCACAGCAAGATTTGATGGTGCGCCTTCAATAGAAGGTTTTTCAACAATACTATTAATTTTTGCACTTTCGCCGCCATTAAGCTCAATGCCACCACAATCTGCAACACCATAGCTACTCACATTTTCTTGCGGAACTGGGGTTACCATAATTTGGCTTGCACCAGTTTCATTAAAACGTTGAATCATTGCAGCAAGATTTTCTTTTTTCTGATCTGCACTAAATTCAGCTAATAATACATCTGGTAACATAACGGCAAAAGATTCATTTCCTACTAAAGGACGACCGCATAACACGGCGTGACCTAAGCCTTTCGCATTACCTTGACGAACGTGCATAATCGTTACATTTTTTGGACAGATAGAACGAACTTCTTCTAGAAGCTGACGCTTCACTCGTTTTTCGAGCATAGTTTCTAACTCAAAAGATGTATCAAAATGGTTTTCGATAGCATTTTTTGATGAATGTGTTACCAGCACAATTTCTTTTATACCAGCAGCTACACATTCATTTACCACGTATTGAATTAACGGTTTATCCACCAAAGTGAGCATTTCCTTCGGAATCGCCTTCGTGGCGGGCAACATACGTGTGCCAAGACCGGCGACAGGAATAATTGCTTTCATATTATCATATCCATTGTTTAACTAAGAGGAACCTAAATAGGGTTCATCTTTCGTTTGTTTAATTCGTTGGTAAATTTCTTCTCGGTGAACGGATACTTCTTTAGGCGCTTCAACACCGAGTTTAACTTGGTTTCCACGTACACTCAAAACCGTGATAGAAATATCATCTCCAATAAGTACACTTTCGCCAACTTTTCGAGTTAAGATTAACATCTTTTATCTCCTTAGTTTGCCTTTATTAGATATCCTATCAATCAAGGAACGGTTGGCATCCCACCAACCAGCTCGTACTACAGATTTTTGTTTAACCAGTCTTGTGCCACTTTAACAGCTTGTGCCACATTTTCTGGTTGGGAACCTCCTGCCATTGCCATATCTGGACGACCACCGCCTTTTCCTCCAACTTGTTGAGCCATTAAATTAACAAGTTCTCCAGCTTTTATTTTGGCGGTTAAATCATTTGTTACTCCAACGACGAGATTAACTTTTTTATCTAATATTGATGCAAATGCAATTACGCCTGATCCGAGCTGATTTTTTAAATCATCGACCATTACGCGTAATGATTTTGTTTCTATGCTATCTAATTGTTGTGCAATAACAGAAACACCGTTGATTTTGACCGCACTTTTTACAAAATCAGAACCAGCTTGCATTGCTGCTTTTTCTTTTAGACCTTGTAATTCTTTTTCCACTTTCTTCGCTTTTTCTTGAAGTTGTTGGATTTTTTCCGCTAAAGTATTTACATCTGATTTTAATAAGTCCGCACTTTGGGTCAGAATACGTTGTTGATTATGTAACCATTCAATCGCATTTTCACCAGTCACAGCTTCAATACGACGAACGCCTGCAGCCACTGCGTTTTCAGTAATAATTTTAAATAGACCTATATCCCCAGTGCGTTTTGCGTGAATCCCACCACAAAGCTCAATTGAGAAATCGCCCATCGTTAATACACGAACCTTATCGCCATATTTTTCGCCAAAGAGCGCCATTGCTCCTTTTGCTTTTGCGGAATCAATATCCATAATATCTGTTTGAACAGGGAAGTTAGCGCGGATTTTTTGGTTTACTAATGTTTCAATTTCACTCAATTGCTCTTTGGTAATGGCTTCTGGTTGTGCAAAGTCAAAACGTAAGACTTTATCTGAAACAAGCGAGCCTTTTTGTACAACGTGTAAACCTAGAATTTGACGTAAGGCTGCGTGCAATAAGTGTGTTGCTGAGTGATTGAGTGATGTGTTGTGGCGACGTTTAGCATCCACAATCGCATTCACTGATTGTCCAACTTTCAAACTTCCTTGCGTTAATTCCCCAATGTGTCCAAATACTTGCCCATATTTTTGGGTATCTTTCACATTAAAGGTTACACCTTGTGTGCTTAAATATCCGCTATCGCCAATCTGACCACCTGATTCTGCATAAAACGGCGTATTTTCTAAAATAACGACTGCACTTTGACCCGCTTCGATACTTTCTACTGATTTACCATCATAGAAAAGTGCGGTAATTTTTGCCTGAGATTCTACTTCAGTATAGCCTTCAAACTTAGTTTCGCCATCTACGCGAATAACGCTGTTGTAGTCCACACCAAACTGGCTAGCGGCTTGAGCACGAGTGCGTTGCGCTTCCATTTCACGATCAAACGCTTGTTCATCAATAGTGATATTGCGTTCACGACATACATCAGCTGTTAAATCCAATGGGAAACCGTAGGTGTCATAAAGTTTGAATGCAACTTCTCCTGAAAGAACGCTGTTTTTCACTTGAGTAAGGGCTTCATCTAATAAGCTCAATCCACGTTCTAGAGTGCGAGCAAATTGTTCTTCTTCTAAACGTAATAGTTTTTCAACATTTGCTTGTTTGGCTTTTACATCTTTTCCAGCTTCAGCCATTACTTCAATTAGAGTTGGCACGAGTTTATAGAAAAAGGCTTCTTTAGCACCTAATAAGTGACCGTGACGAACTGCACGACGAATAATACGACGTAATACATAACCACGACCTTCGTTTGATGGAATAACGCCATCGGCGATTAAATATGCACAAGAACGAATATGGTCAGCAATAACATGTAATGATTTATTACTTAAATCTTTTGTACCTACAACTTCAGCCGTTTTAGCGATTAATGTTTTGAAAATATCAATCTCGTAGTTTGAGTTCACATGTTGCAACACAGCAGAAATACGCTCTAAACCCATACCTGTATCAACAGACGGACGAGGTAATTTTTCCATTGTGCCATCTGCTAAACGGTTGAACTGCATAAACACAACGTTCCAGATTTCAATATAACGGTCGCCATCTTCTTCTAGTGAGCCTGGAGGTCCGCCCCAAATATGATCGCCGTGATCGTAGAAAATTTCAGTACAAGGACCGCAAGGACCTGTGTCGCCCATTGCCCAGAAGTTGTCTGATGCGTAAGGTGAGCCTTTATTGTCACCAATGCGAATAATGCGTTCAGCAGGAACACCGACTTCTTTATTCCAGATATCGTAGGCTTCGTCGTCGGTTTCATATACGGTTACCCATAGTTTTTCTTTAGGTAAACCAAGCCATTGTGGAGAAGTTAAATATTCCCAAGCAAAATTAATGGCATCGTGTTTAAAGTAATCACCAAAACTGAAGTTACCGAGCATTTCAAAGAAAGTATGATGGCGTGCGGTATAACCAACATTTTCTAAGTCGTTATGTTTACCACCAGCACGTACGCAACGTTGCGCGGTGGTGGCTCGAGAATAAGGGCGTTTATCCATTCCAAGGAATACATCCTTAAATTGGTTCATCCCAGCGTTCGTGAAAAGCAAAGTCGGATCATTTTCCGGCACAAGTGAGCTACTCTCAACTACTTGGTGACCTTTGCTATGGAAAAAATCAAGGAATGATTGTCTTATTTCTGCTGTTGTTTTCATTAAAAAGAATCCTTGTTACCCATATTGTTACCCATAATAAAAATAAAAACTAAATCGCCCTATTTTTGCATATTTTTGAAATTTATAAAAAGGCTTTTTGCCAAAACTCCAAAATAAAACCGCACTTCACGACGCTATTTGAGAAGTGCGGTTAAAATTTAAGTTATTTCAGATTATTCAAAAAACAATTTTTTGTTAATTATTCATCTCTAAGTGGAACAACCAACATATCAATTTTAATCGTATTCATCACTTGACGTGTTGAAGACATTAACTTACTCCAAAAATCCTGATGATGTCCCGTCACTAATAAATCCACATCATATTGTTCGATGGCATCACTTAAAACTTGTCCTAAATCGCCGCTGCCACTCAATTTTTCTGAAATTGGATAATCCACACTTTCAGCTAAATCTAATAAGGCTTTTTGTGTTTCCGTGGAAATCCTGTCTTGCATTGAAGACATATTCACATCAATCAATCCAGTATAAAGATCCGAAAAGTTCACATCAACGTGGATGATAGAAAGTTTTGCGTCGTGGCGTTTAGCAATCCCAACTGCTTTTTTAAGTAAAATTGGACTTTCTTCAGAAAGATCTACTGCCACTAAAATGTGTTTGTACATAATCGACTCCTTAACTGATTGGTTCGGTTTTTAACTGGCTCCAATGCTAACATTTTGAGCAATAAAAAACTGTGTACTAGATCACAATTTAAACATTTTTATTAAAAATTCATTAAATTTTCAATGTCTGCAATTTCTTTAGGGACAGCAGCGGTTAGGATTTTATTACCATATTCAGTCATCAGTAAATTATCCTCAATGCGCACGCCAATGCCTTTGTATTGCTCTGGCACATCTGCATCTTCTGAAATATAAATACCAGGCTCAACGGTAATCACCATGCCGATTTCGAGTATCCGTTGCTTATCTTGTCCATAACTACCTACATCATGCACATCTAGCCCTAGCCAGTGACCTAATCCGTGCATATAAAATTGGAGATAAGCTTGTTGTTCAATAAGTGTATCCACATCTCCTTTCAAGATGCCTAAATCCACTAATCCTTGGGTTTTAATACGAATAACTTCATCATTGGCTTGCTTAATGGAATTGCCCGGTATAAGTAACTCAATCGCACGTTTTTGTGCTTTTAAAACTAACTCGTAAATTTCACGTTGAGGCTGGCTAAATTTTCCATTTACAGGAAAAGTGCGGGTAATATCGCCTGCATACATAGCAAATTCACAGCCAGCGTCAATCAGTACTAAATCCCCATCATTTAATGGGCGATCATTTTCTGTGTAGTGCAAAATACAGGCGTTATTTCCTCCTGCAACAATGGAATTGTAAGAAGGAAATCTTGCGCAATGGCGATTAAATTCATGCAAAATATCGCTTTCAATTTCATATTCAAAGCGATTTGGGCGTGTTGTTTGCATCGCTTTAATATGCCCAAGTGCCGTAATTTGTCCCGCTTGTTGTATTAAGCGGATTTCATTCGGCGATTTTATAAGGCGCATTTCGCTGAGCATTGGTCGCCAATCTAAAATCTCGCTAAAATTCACCGCACTTTCTGACACCAATGTATCACCCCAAGTATGAATTTCTGGCACATGGTAAAGTGCGGTCAAATTTTTCAGTATTTTTGGCAGTACGGTAGCGAATTCTTCAATAGAATAGGCTTCATTTACATTAAGTTGCTGTGGTGCACGCTCAACACCTAATCGGCGACCATTCCACGTTTCAAGTAACGGATCGCATGGACGAAGAAAAATAATGGCTTTTTCTACTTGTTCTGTTTTCAGTAATAACAGTGCTGCATTCGGTTCATTAAAGCCTGTTAAATACCAAAAATAGCTATCTTGACGGAAAGGATAGGTACAATCATTATTACGGCGTTTTTCGATTTCAGAAAAAAGCAATAATGCTGAATTAGGTTGCATTTGAGCGAATACTCGTGTGCGACGTTCCTCAAATTCTTCTTTAGGCAATTTAGCCATATAAGTCAATTCCATCCTAGATCTCCTTAATGTAATACAGGTTTGCTCTCAATTTCTCCTTCGTTGAAATGAGAATAGAATAACATTGCAATGGTGCGAACATATTCAATGATTTCTTCTAGTGCTTCCGCAAGCTCTTCTTCATTATCATCTTCATTATAACCAAGTTGGCAAATATCTTGTAAATCATCTACCGCTTCGCCAATTTCACCTTTTTCTTTTGCTAATTCAGGTTGTGCTAAGCCAAGACCAAGTAAGAATTGGTTTGCCCAGTCAGATAGGCTATCCGCTTGTGCAAAGACATTTTCATCTTCGGTTAAACCAAGTCCAAAGGTAAATCCTTCAACATCTGATAAGGTTTGACTAATTTTTTCATAAAGTTCTGTAACGGGTTGAACTAATGCTGTTGGGTAAGCGTGATTATCATTGCTGAATTGATATAAGAGCGGTAGCCAACTTTGATCTTTTAATCCACCACAAAGTAAACCGCTTAAAAAGCCGTGTAGTTCTGTTGCATTAAAGCCGATTCCAGCAGATTTAAGTTGTTGGTTAAGGTCAGAATGAGAAATGAGCATAATAGATTTCCTGAGTAAATGTGAAGTTAGTGTAAACCTTTGTAAATAAAAAAGCCATCGCTTGACCAATTAAATTAGATTAAGAGGCTGGTGGTGTGTCACTGCTTTTAACGCTAGAAATGAACCTAATTTATAGATCTTGTAATGACATTTTTATTATAAATAATGGTTTATTTAAATTTAAACTCTGTCCATTGATAATATTGCTCGCTTGCTTTTTGAATTCCGCCGTAATTTTGCCATTCAGGATGATTAGGCGTATCTGGTAAACATTGGGTTTCTAGTGCTATGCCAGAAAAATCGGCATATAATTCGCCATTTCTCGTTGGTGTACCTGCAAGATAATTACCCGTATAAACCTGCAATGCAGCTTGCGAGGTTCTTACTTCCAAACTTAAATCGCCAGTTGGAGAGGTTAGTAACACACAAGGCTTTTGCCAAGCTTTATTGACAATAAAGGAATGATCGTAACCTTTTGTTGCTTGCTGATCCCCTTGTAAAAAATCTTGCTTGATGGGTTTAGCAATACGGAAGTCAAAACTTGTATTCACCACGTGCTTTAATGGAGAATTAGGAATCCCCTCATTATCTACAGGCAGATAAAAATCAGCATTTAAACGTAATGTATGTTCACGCACGTCACTGCCTTGCGCTGCATTTTCTAAATTGAAATAAGCATGATTCGTTAGGTTCAATGCAGTATCCTTATCACAAATCCCTGCATATTCAATTTTTACGCTATTATCATCTGTTAGCGTATAGGTTACAGACACATCCACATTACCAGGAAAACCCTGATCGCCATGCTCTGAATGTAATGAAAAACACACAAAATTTTTACCGCACTTTTGGATTGTCCAACGGCGTTTATCAAAACCCTCTCCACCATGAAGCTGGTGCTTTCCTTGATTACTACTTAATTTAATAAGTTCGCCATTCAATTCAAATTGTGCATTTGCAATACGATTTGCATAACGCCCTACGCTTGCGCCTAAATAGCTTTGATGAGTGGGATAATTCTCTACCTTACAACCCAATAAAACCTCGCGTAATGTGTCATTTACTGGCACTTTACAAGAAAGCCAAGTTGCGCCCCAATCCAGAAATTGAACACGCATCCCATTTTCATTTTGTAGGGTTATAAGCTGATAAGGTGCACCATCAGGCGCATTAAAAGTGGTTTGTTCTAACATTATTTTCTCTTAAATCACTCGCACACCTTGTGATGCGGTACACACATAAAAAGTTTCTTTTAAACCAGTCGTTTTCTCGTAATTATCCGCAATAATTTTACGAACTGCATCGACTTTATCATGCGGTGCAAGTGCGACAATACAGCCACCAAAACCGCCGCCCGTCATACGTGCACCGCCACTTTTGCCAATAACAAGTTGAACCAATTCAACTAAATAATCAATTTGTGGTACGGTGATTTCAAAATCATCACGCATTGAATCGTGAGATGCTTCCATTAGTTTACCTAAACAAGTCAAATCATTGTTCTTCAATGCTTCTACCGCATCAAGTACTCGTTGATTTTCTGTTACGACATGACGAGCACGTTTTGCTGCTAACGGAGAAAGTGCGGTCAATTCTGCTTCTCTTTTTTGGAATTGCTCAACTGAAACATCTCGTAATGCTTTCACGCCAAAAAATTTTGCTGCCTCTTCACATTGCTGACGGCGAGTATTGTATTCGCCTGTTACTAAATCGTGCGGTACGTTTGAATTCACAATAATCACGGCGACATCTTGTGGCACTGGTGTTGGCGTGGTTTCAAGACTACGACAATCGATCATCAGTAAGTGATTTTCCTGCCCAAGCGCAGAAATTAACTGATCCATATTGCCACAATTTGCTCCAACAAATTGGTTTTCAGCCTTTTGCCCATTCAATGCAATATCCGTGTGAGAAAGCGGTAAATCGCCAAGTTGTTGGCAGAATTTACCCACCGCAACTTCTAACGCTGCAGATGAACTTAATCCTGAAGAAAGCGGCACATTACCAGAAATCACTAAATTTGCACCTTGTTGAAAGTGCGGGTAACGTTCTTGGATAAATTTTACCACCCCACGCACGTAATTGGCCCATTTGTGTTCACTCTTAGGAATTTCAACATTGAGAGAAAATTCATCAGTTTCATCAAGATCTGCAGCATAAACATTCCAAATATGATCATCTCGTATTGCACCAGAAATGGCCGTACCAAAATTAATTGCGCAAGGCATAACAAAGCCGTCGTTGTAATCGGTATGTTCGCCGATGATATTTACTCGACCAGGGGCATAGACGGTAATTTCTGGCAAATTTTTATGCTGTCTATTGAAAATTTGTTGAGCATTTTGGATTGGGGTCATATTTCTATCCTTTATATTAAATCTATACTCGATCTGCACCACTCTTTGCTAAAGCTAAAGAGGGGAACTGACTATATTATTTAGTTCTTTCTTTATAATGAACTTCACTCAAGGCTCGTAATCGCTCTGCTGCCTGTTCCGCCGTTAAATCGCGTTGGTTTTCGCCTAACATTTCATATCCCACCATAAATTTACGCACAGTTGCTGAGCGTAAAAGAGGAGGGTAAAAATGAGCATGTAGCTGCCAATGTTCGTTATCTTCGCCATTAAACGGTGCCGCATGAAATCCCATTGAATATGGGAAAGAGGTTTCAAAGAGATTGTCGTATTTGGTCGTCAATTTTTTCAAAATAACCGCAAGATCTTTTGATTGTTCATCACTTAATTCAGTTAAACGTTTTACATGAGTTTTTGGTAGAAGCAATGTTTCAAATGGCCAAATAGCCCAATAAGGTACTAAAGCGACCCAATGTTCAGTTTCAACGACAATACGTTCTTTCAACGCCAGTTCTCGTTTCACATAATCAACCAACATTACTGAGCCATGTTTTAGCAAATAATCACGTTGTGTACGATCTTCACGAGCAACTTCATTTGGCAAGAAACTATTCGCCCAAATTTGACCATGTGGATGTGGGTTCGAACACCCCATTGCTGCCCCTTTGTTTTCAAAAATTTGCACCCATTGGTATTTCGCACCAAGCTCACGAAGTTGTTCCTGCCATACTTTAATCACTTCTTCAATCTCAAGTGCGGTCAATAATGGCAATGTTTTACTATGATCGGGAGAGAAACAAATGACTCGACTTTCCCCACGAGCTTGAGAACTTTGGAAAAGAGGATCGGAGGATTTTTCAGGGGCTGGCGTATCTTCTAAAAGCGCGGAAAAATCATTTTTAAATACATAAGGTTTACGATAATCTGGATTTAATTCCCCTGTAATACGCTTATTACTCGGACAAAGATAACAAGTTGGATCATAACTTGGTTTTTGTTCTTCATTGACTTTTTCCTGTTGCCCTTGCCACGGGCGTTTGGCACGATGTGGCGAAACTAAAACCCATTGATCGATTAACGGATTATAGCGACGATGTGGGTGTTCTGTAGGTTCAAAAAGTGCGGTCATTTTGACTCCTGTTTTTTATCAATGTAAACGATTACATTAATTTATACTAAATTATTGTAAATAAACCGTGATCTTTGTCACAAAATAAGAAAATAAGCAAAATTTTTTATGATTTAGTTCATACTTATGAAAGTAACCGCTTTCAATTTATCGTAAATTATTTATGATCAAAATATAAGATTTATAGATTATAACAAGGGAAAAGTTATGAGTACTATTCGAGATGTCGCTAAATTAGCCAATGTATCTGTCGCTACCGTATCCCGAGTATTAAATCACTCTCTTTCTGTTAGTGAAAATACACGCCTTGCGGTGGAACAAGCTATTGCACAGTTAGCTTATCAACCTAATGCAAATGCTCAAGCCCTTGCCGTGCAAAACACCGATACAATTGGCGTGGTGGTAACCGATGTGACGGATGCTTTTTTTGCGATTTTAGTGAAAGCGGTGGATAAAGTAGCAGAAGCGCATCAAAAAACGATTCTTATCGGTATTGGTTATCATCATGCAGAAAAAGAGCGGGAAGCAATTAATACCTTATTACGTAAGCGTTGTAGTTCTCTTGTTGTACATTCTAAAGCCTTATCTGATGATGAATTAAGCCATTATTTAAATACTGTGCAAGGAATGGTAATCATTAACCGTGTTATTAAAGGTTATGAACATCGTTGTGTCAGTTTAGATAACCAAAAAGGCACTTATTTAGCCACGGAAATGCTTATTCGTTATGGGCATCAACATATTGCATATATCGGTTCAAATCACGCCATTTTTGATGAAGTTGAAAGAAGAAATGGTTATCTTGCCGCATTAAAAGATCACAATTATCCCATCATTGAACAGGCGATAACACTCAATAGCCCAGACTTTGAAGGCGGCGAAAAAGCAATGATTGATTTACTTAGTTATAACAAAAATCTTACGGCTGTCGTTGCTTATAACGATTCAATGGCGGCGGGAGCCATTTCAGTTCTCAATGAAAACAATATCAGCGTACCAAGCCAATTTTCAATTATTGGTTTTGATGATATGCCGATTGCCCGTTATTTGATCCCAAAACTAACCACAATTCGCTATCCTATTGATTTAATGGCAACTTATGCGGCTAAATTAGCATTAAGTCTAACTGACGAGAAAATAATTACACCTCCAGTAGTTCAATTTAACCCTACTTTGGTACGCCGTTTTTCGGTGGAATCGCGCTAATTTGTGACATGGATCACAAATTCATAATTTTTTATGTAATCATTTTCATTTTTGCAAATTTGCTCATAGATTAATTACGATAATTTATTTATGATGTACACAACCTTATCTATCCACATCAACCTTCCAAATAGGAGTGTTATTATGAAAAAAACAGCCGTGTTAAGTACCGTCGCTTTCGCTATTGCATTAGGTTCAGCATCTGCAAGTTTTGCTGCAGATAATCGTATTGGGGTAACGATTTATAAATATGATGATAACTTTATGTCTTTAATGCGCAAAGAAATTGATAAAGAAGCTAAAGTAGTCGGTGGCATTAAACTCTTAATGAATGACTCTCAAAATGCACAATCTATTCAAAATGACCAAGTTGATATCTTACTCTCTAAAGGCGTGAAAGCACTTGCGATTAACTTGGTGGATCCAGCAGCAGCTCCAACTATTATTGGCAAGGCAAAATCAGATAATATTCCCGTCGTATTCTTTAACAAAGACCCTGGTGCAAAAGCTATCGGTTCTTATGAACAGGCTTACTATGTAGGTACTGATCCAAAAGAATCAGGCTTAATTCAAGGGGATTTAATTGCAAAACAATGGAAAGCGAATCCAGCTCTTGACTTAAATAAAGATGGCAAAATCCAATTTGTATTATTAAAAGGCGAACCTGGTCACCCAGATGCGGAAGTGCGTACAAAATATGTTATAGAAGAACTTAATGCGAAAGGTATCCAAACTGAACAATTATTTATTGATACTGGTATGTGGGATGCTGCAATGGCGAAAGATAAAGTAGATGCTTGGTTATCTAGCTCTAAAGCGAACGACATTGAAGTCATTATTTCTAACAACGATGGTATGGCATTAGGTGCGTTAGAAGCAACAAAAGCACACGGTAAAAAATTACCTATCTTTGGTGTGGATGCGTTACCAGAAGCATTACAATTGATTAGTAAAGGCGAACTTGCGGGTACAGTATTAAACGATAGTGTAAACCAAGGTAAAGCAGTTGTTCAATTATCTAACAATTTAGCACAAGGTAAATCTGCAACTGAAGGCACAAAATGGGAATTAAAAGATCGTGTTGTACGCATTCCTTATGTTGGTGTGGATAAAGACAACTTAGGTGACTTCTTAAAATAATTTCCCATCAATTTTTGTTGTAATCTAAGGGGAAGTGGATCTTCCCCTTTTTAAAGAGGTTGGATATGACAGCTCAAACTCAATGTCAAGACAGCCAAGTGCTGCTCACAATGACCAATGTCTGCAAGTCCTTTCCGGGCGTAAAAGCCTTAGATAACGCCAACTTAACGGTTCGATCACATTCTGTTCATGCCTTAATGGGCGAGAACGGCGCGGGCAAATCTACATTACTAAAATGTTTATTCGGTATTTATGCCAAAGATGAAGGCGAAATTCTTTTCTTAGGCGAACCCGTCAATTTCAAAACATCTAAAGAAGCCCTTGAAAATGGTATTTCAATGGTGCACCAAGAACTCAACCTCGTGCGTCAAACTAGCGTAATGGATAATTTATGGCTTGGACGCTATCCACTTAAAGGTCCTTTTGTTGATCACGCCAAAATGTACCGTGATACTAAAGCGATTTTTGATGAATTGGATATTGATGTAGATCCGAAAGAAAAAGTCGCCAAACTTTCAGTTTCTCAAATGCAGATGATCGAAATTGCGAAGGCGTTCTCGTATAACGCTAAAATCGTAATCATGGATGAACCAACATCCTCGCTTTCTGAAAAAGAAGTTGAGCATCTGTTTAAAATTATCGACAAATTAAAACAACGCGGTTGCGGCATTATTTATATTTCTCACAAAATGGATGAAATCTTCAAAATCTGTGATGAAATTACTATTTTACGCGACGGTAAATGGATCAACACGGTAAACGTGAAAGAATCCACAATGGAACAAATTGTTGGAATGATGGTAGGGCGTGAATTAACACAGCGTTTCCCTGAAAAAACCAACGTGCCAAAAGAAGTTATTTTGCAGGTGGAAAATCTTACCGCTAAAAATCAACCATCCATTCAGGACGTATCTTTTGAATTACGCAAAGGTGAAATTCTCGGTATTGCAGGACTTGTGGGGGCTAAACGTACCGATATCGTTGAAGCTATTTTTGGCGTACGTGAATTAATCGAAGGAACGATTAAGTTACACGGAAAAACTGTGAAAAATCATACCGCACTTGAAGCGATTAATAATGGCTTTGCATTGGTTACTGAAGAGCGTCGTTCAACGGGGATTTATTCTAATTTAAGTATTGAGTTTAATTCACTGATTTCAAATATGAAATCTTATCTCACTCCGTGGAAATTACTTAGCACGAAGAAGATGAAAAGTGATACTCAGTGGGTAATTGATTCAATGAATGTTAAAACACCATCACACAGAACTACAATTGGTTCTCTTTCTGGTGGTAACCAACAAAAAGTCATTATTGGTCGTTGGCTTTTAACTCAACCTGAAATTTTGATGCTAGATGAGCCGACTCGTGGTATCGATATTGGGGCAAAATTTGAAATTTACCAACTTATTCAAGAACTCGCTAAAAAAGATAAAGGCATTATTATGATTTCATCAGAAATGCCAGAATTACTGGGTGTGACTGATCGCATTTTAGTAATGAGTAACGGTAAATTAGCAGGTATCGTTGAAAGCGCAAAAACATCGCAAGAAGAAATTTTGCAACTCGCGGCAAAATATTTATAAACATAAGGAATGAATTATGAGTGCCTTAGAAAAAAACAAATCCTTTGATCTCTTAAAACAAAATGCGATTTATTTTGTGTTATTGATTTTGCTCGGCATCATCATTGCACAAGATCCGACATTCTTAAATTTAGTCAATTTCAGTAACATCTTAACCCAATCTTCTGTACGTTTAATTATTGCTTTAGGGGTTGCGGGTTTATTGATTACACAAGGGACAGACTTATCTGCTGGTCGTCAAGTTGGTTTGGCTGCAGTTATCTCTGCAACAATGTTGCAATCAATGGATAATATAAACCGTGTGTTCCCTGAAATGGGACAAATCCCAATTCCAGTGGTTATTCTCGCAGTATGTGCCGTAGGTGCGCTAATCGGTTTGATTAATGGTTTAGTTATTGCTTATTTAAATGTGACGCCATTTATTGCGACAATGGGTACGATGATTATCGTATATGGTTTCAACTCACTATACTATGATGCTGTAGGTGGTTCGCCAATCGCAGGTTTTAGTGAAAATTTCTCAACATTTGCTCAAGGATTCTTCCGAGTCGGCAGCTTTAAACTCTCTTACATCACTATCTATGCCACGATAGCTGCATTATTAGTATGGATTATGTGGAATAAAACGCGTTTTGGTAAAAATGTCTTTGCCATTGGGGGAAATCCTGAAGCTGCAAAAGTATCTGGTGTAAATGTTGCACGTAATTTAGTTGTAATCTATATGATTGCAGGTATGTTCTATGCCTTTGGTGGTATGCTAGAAGCTGGTCGTATCGGTTCTGCAACTAACAACTTGGGTTTTATGTATGAATTAGATGCTATCGCTGCTTGCGTGGTAGGTGGTGTATCTTTCGCTGGTGGGGTAGGTACCGTAATTGGTGTTATCACTGGGGTTATTATCTTTACTGTTATCAACTACGGTTTAACTTACATCGGTGTAAACCCTTACTGGCAATACATCATTAAAGGTAGCATTATCATTCTAGCGGTAGCCATTGACTCGTTAAAATATGCGAAGAAAAAATAAAGCTGACGCAATCTTAATAAAATGAATGAAAAGTGGGCAAATTTGTCCACTTTTGTTTTATCTATTCAATTCTGAATTAAGGATATTTATGCAATAATCGGCAAACCCTGTATAATTGCGCCACCATTTTCATAGAGAGAAAAAAATGCTAATTAACTTTACACAAGTATTGCAAGACAGTTGGAATTTCTTCCGTAATCAGAAAAAAATTATGCTGCAATTTGTCGCAATTTTATTTATTGTGCAAAGTGCGAGTGCACTTTTAAGTTTTTCAGTTAATGATGAAAATAAAAATGATGTATTAAATCTCGCCAATACAGATATCACAAATTTTATCTTTTCAGTTGCAATCACTCAAATTTTAACGAGCTTTATTGCAGCTTGGGGATTAACCTCAATCCATAAAATTAGCCTACAAAATTACCGCACTTTAGGTGAAACCTTCTCACTTACCTTGCGTCGTTTTGCAGGCGTAATTCTGTTAGATCTATTAATGGTTGCACCAATGTTACTTGGGCTTGGTGAAGCCTTTGCTGCATTACTCACAAAAAAATCGCCCTCTATTATGTCACTTATCGCGATGCTTGTTGGCGTTTGGTTCTTTGTCCGTTTAAATTTAACGGTAGTACATTATCTTTCTACTCAAGAGGCACTTTCGCAAACTATCCGAAAAATTTGGATGCGAGGAAATACTCGAAAAGGCGTATTGTTTATTTACACCCTACTGGTTTATTTTCTCGTGCCAATTCTTATTTTCCAATTAAGCGCATTTTCCAATAATGCTGTATTTGATATGGTAATAGGCATTTTCACCGCATTACTTAATATTTTCATGCTAGTAGTGACTTATCGTTTCTACAGCTTATTTATGAAGGATTAATCAATATGAAACAACTCCTTGACTTTATCCCTTTAATTTTATTTTTTATCACTTACAAACTCGGTGGTGTACGTGAAGCAGCCATCGTATTAGTGGTTGCAACAATTTTGCAGATCGTGATTTTAAAATGGAAATACGGAATAGTTGAAAAACAACAAAAAATTATGGCAAGTGCGGTCGTTTTTTTTGGACTTTTAACCGCTTACTTTAATGAAATCCGCTATTTGCAATGGAAAGTGACAATTATCAATGGCTTATTTGCTATTGTTTTGCTCGTCGCACAATTTCAATTTAAAACCCCATTAATCAAAAAGTTACTTGGTAAAGAGCTACAATTGCCCGAAAAGGCTTGGAATACATTGAATTTTGGTTGGGCAATATTCTTTATTATTTGTATGTTGGTAAATATTTATATCAGCCATAATATGTCGGAAGAGGCTTGGGTTGATTTCAAATCTTTCGGAATTATTGGTATGACAGTGATTGCAACCATTATTTCGGGAGTTTATATTTATCGTTATTTGCCTAAAGATGGCTCAAATTCAAAAGACGGAGAGAAATAATGTCTGCCAATTTTACTGATAAAAATGGTCGCCAATCAAAAGGAGTTCTTTTACTACGAACTTTGGCGATGCCTTCTGACACCAATGCTAACGGAGATATTTTTGGTGGCTGGATTATGTCTCAAATGGATATGGGCGGCGCGATTTTAGCGAAAGAAATCGCACACGGACGCGTGGTTACTGTCGCCGTTGAAAGTATGAATTTTATCAAACCAATCTCTGTGGGCGATGTGGTTTGTTGCTACGGTCAATGTCTCAAAGTTGGGCGTTCTTCCATTAAAATTAAAGTAGAAGTATGGGTAAAAAAAGTGGCGAGTGAGCCAATTGGCGAACGTTATTGTGTCACCGATGCGGTATTTACTTTTGTTGCAGTTGATAATAATGGTCGCTCTCGCACGATTCCCCGTGAAAATAACCAAGAGTTAGAAAAAGCATTAACCTTAATTTCAGAACAACCCTTGTAAATAAAAGGAAATCATTATGTACTATGTTATTTTTGCCCAAGATATTCCCAATACGTTAGAAAAGCGTCTTGCCGTACGCGAGCAACACTTGGCTCGTTTAAAACAACTTCAAGCGGAAAATCGCTTACTGACAGCAGGCCCAAATCCTGCAATTGATGATGAAAATCCGAGTGAAGCTGGGTTTACAGGCTCAACCGTTATTGCTCAATTTGAAAATCTACAAGAGGCAAAAGACTGGGCGGCACAAGATCCTTATGTAGAAGCTGGTGTATATGCGGATGTTATTGTAAAGCCGTTTAAAAAAGTCTTTTAATTTAAATAACGTAATATGAAAAAAGTCGCTTTAATTTCTCTCTGTATTTTGACCGCACTTTCTGCTTTTGCCGATTTACCTAACACGGCAACAGCATCCATCAATCTTGAGCAAGAAAAACAAAACTGGGCGACAGCACAGCATCAAGACTATTTAAAACGTTTAAAGCAACGTGAAATCTTCTTGCAAGTTGAAGGAATGCTAAAAAGTGCGGTAAAAAACCAACAATTTTCTGAAGCGACTCAAAATATCACAAAAAACTTAATAGATTTATTGCAAGGTTATCCTTTGCAATACGATTTACTAGCACGCTTTTGGGAAACCAAAATCGCCTTTTTAAAAAGTGATGACATTCAAGGCAAACAACAAGCAATAAATGAACTTAACTTATTAGTGCAACAAAATTACCCTTTTGTAACGCCAGCATTTCAAGCCTTATTACAAAAACTATCCACATTAAACGAACAACAAACATCAGCAACGTCGGATAATGCCAAAGAAAATAACACGAATCAAAAAGAACAAAATCCAGTAGAAAATCCTAAACAACTTGCTGAAATTGTAAGAAAAAACGATCCTAACACTTTAGATAAAACCGTATTAATTGATGCTTTCCCACGTTATCTTAAAACGTTACCTGAACAAACGAATAACCCAAATTTTGAATCTTATCAAAAATGGGCGAATACTTGGCAGCTTTCAGAGGATGAAATTAAACAGTGGAAAGTCGCTTTTTTAAATCGTTTTTTTGATAATGAAAACGCTGATTTTCAAAAATGGCGTGATGAACAAATCCAACAATTAAAAACTGATAATCTAACCGAACGCCGTTTACGAATGGCAATTTGGCAAAAAACTGAATTAACCTCTTGGCTGAATTTGCTTTCTGCTGAATCAAAAAGTAAGCAAGAATGGCGTTACTGGGAAGCGAAACAAGATATATCAAAAAATACAGAAAAACTGACCGCACTTTCCAAAGAGCGTGGCTTTTATCCAATGTTAGCGGCAATACAATTAAAACAAATATATCAACTGAATGTCCCTGTCGCGCAAAGTTTTACTCAAGCTGAACAACTTCCTTTTAAGCAAGTTTTTGCAATGATTACAGAATTAAGAGAACTTGGACGAAATGGTTTAGCAAAACAACGCTGGCGAATTATGCTGGATAATGCTGATTTCACAACTCAGCTAAAACTTGCACAATATGCCAAAAATCAGCAATGGTTTGAATTAGCTGTTGATGCTTCGATTGTGGCAAAAGCGTGGGATTATCTGTCCCTTCGTCTGCCAAATGCTTATCCTGAATACTTCAATGCGGCATTGCAAAATTTGAATATCAGCAAAACTTTTGCAATGGCAATCGCTCGTCAAGAAAGTGCTTGGAATCCAATGGCACAATCTTCAGCAAATGCGCGGGGCTTAATGCAACTTCTGCCAAGCACGGCAAAATTGACTGCAGAGAATAATCAACTACCCTATCAAGGCGAACAAGATTTATTTAAACCATTAAATAATATTTCGCTCGGCACAGCACATCTGAATGAACTCAATGGAAAATATCCTAATAATCGAATATTGATTGCAGCCGCTTACAATGCAGGGGCAAATCGAGTAGAAAAATGGTTAGCACGATCTAATGGAAAATTAGCATTAGACGAATTTGTAGCATCTATTCCTTTTTATGAAACTCGTGGTTATGTGCAAAATGTAGTCGCTTATGACTTTTACTATCAAATTTTACAAAATAAAGAAAACCCACAAATCTTTAGCCAAGAAGAATTGAATCGGCTATACTAACCGCACTAGTTTAATAGTGTGGAATGGGAGCGTAATTATGTATATCAGCCGCAATTTAGAACAATGGAATGCCTTTCTTCAAATGCTAAAAATCGCCTTTGAAGAAAACAAAGCACAGGAGTTTCTAACCTTATTATTAACTGCAGACGAACGGGATGCAGTAGGATTGCGTTTGCAGATCGTCTCTCAGCTGATTGATAAAAATATGCCTCAGCGTGAAATTCAACAAAATCTGAATACAAGTGCCGCCACAATCACTCGAGGTTCTAATATGATTAAAACGATGGATCCTGATTTTATGCAATGGATGAAACAACATCTTGATCTCATTGAAAAAAACTAAGGGAATTTTTACCGCACTTTCTCACTTATTTAGTCCTAAATGGTGGAAAAGAAACTGGCAGCGAGTTGTCTTTCGTTTTTTGTTCGCCGTTTTTGCTTTGTTACTGATTTTTCGCTTTGTACCTATTCCATTTTCCGCTTATATGGTACAACAAAAAGTCGCTAATCTTTTACAAGGCGATTTTCGATACCAAATTCAATATGACTGGGTCAGTCTAGAAAATATTTCTCCCAATATTCAGCTAGCCGTGATTGCATCAGAAGATCAGCGTTTTCCTGAACATTTAGGCTTTGATTTTGAGGCTATCCAACGAGCAATTCGGTATAACGAAAAATCTAAAAAAGGAATCCGAGGAGCATCAACCATTTCCCAGCAAACCGCTAAAAACTTAATGCTTTGGCATGGACAAAATTGGCTAAGAAAAGGTTTAGAAGTTCCAGCAACGATGTTGCTCGAGCTGACTTGGTCAAAAAAACGTATTTTAGAAGTGTATTTAAATATTGCAGAATTTGGGAACGGCATTTTTGGTGTGGAGGCGGCAAGTCGCTATTACTTTAAAAAATCTGCTAAAAATTTATCGCAAAATGAAGCCGCACTTTTAGCTGCTGTGTTACCCAATCCAATCATTTATAAAGTAAATAAGCCAAGCTTATTAGTTCGTAAAAAACACGCTTGGATTTTGAGACAAATGGGAAATTTAGGTACTGAATACTTAAGCCATTTATAAAAAATTCAATCAAATTTATAAAGTAAAACAAACTAAAAAATATTTACTTGATACATAAAATAAAAAACGAGTCTTAGACTCGTTTTTTATTTATAGCATTTTTATTACAGGTTTATTACCGCAAATAACACCCAAACAGTATAAATTGTGGCTAAACCATAAAAGATAAATCCACCAGCTGGCACGTGTACTTTAAGATCGTGCATACCGTGATGAATACGGTGTAAACCACACCACATTGGAAAAATAGTAAGCACTAAAATAACTAATTTACCAATCCAAGAATAAGCAAAAGTAATTAAATTATGCGCATCGACTAAACCAAATGGTAATAACAAACCGATGATTAGAATAACGACAGGAAGGAAAATTGCACTCACTGTGCCGCCTGCACCGAACATTAACCATACTGGCGGTTCGCCGGAGCGTTTTGGATTTTGATCAACCATTTTTTCTCTCCCTTAGATATAAACTAAAACTAACGCAATCACGCTAACTAATGCTGTTACCGCCCAAAGTGCATTTCTTACCACAGTATGTGGTAGGCGTTCATTTTTCACAATGATATTCATCACTTTTGGTGTCATTAAGAAATATGTTACCGTATGATAAAGCGTTGCGATAAGCGTAACAATATTTAAGAAAACCACAATTGGGTTTCTTAAAAACTCAATAAAGCTCAAAATGCCTAAGCCTGGTATTGGATTGCTTGCAAGGCAAAGAACACCATAAAGCAATACAATACAAAACCATACAGCAAAAATTGAAGTCGCTTCACGTAGCATATAAGCTTTGTAGAAGTCCAATTTTTGCCACCAAGTCGCTGTCATTGGACGAACATATTTTTTGCGTTTACTTACTGTTACTGACATTCCTTCCCCCTTAGCTTTTTGGTTTTAGCATAGAGATAACATAATCTTTGGCACTTTCCACTTTTCCTTGGTTAATAGCAGAAGCAGGATCCACATGTTTTGGACAAACTTCTGAGCAATAGCCAACGAAAGTACAACTCCAAACCCCGTTTTTACTATTTAATAATGGCATACGTTTTGCTTTACCATGGTCACGGTTATCAAGATTGTAACGATGAGCCATAGTAATAGCTGCAGGGCCTAAGAATTCAGGATTTAAACCAAATTGAGGGCAAGCGGCATAGCACAAACCACAGTTAATACACATAGAGAATTGACGATATTTCTCAAGCTGTGCTGGCGTTTGTTTAGTACGGCTAACTTGCAATTCTTTTGATGGATGTGGTTTACCATCTAAAGCTGGTGCTTCGTTACCAATAATGTAAGGTTTAATTGCCTCTAAACTTTCGATAAAGTGGCTTAAATCAACCACTAAGTCGCGTTCAATTGGGAAGTTTGCTAACGGCTCAATACGCATATGGCCGCTGTAATCACGTAAGAACGTTTTACAAGCCAATTTCGGTTTGTTATTTACCATCATACCGCAAGAACCGCAGATCGCCATACGGCAAGACCAACGATAAGAAAGAGAGGGTTCAAGTTTATCCTTAATATATCCTAACGCATCAAGCAATGAAGTTTGATTATCATAAGGTACTTGATACGTACTTAGATGCGGCTCTTGATCGATTTCAGGATTGTAGCGTAATACTTCAATATTCATTACTGGTGAATTAGCCATTTGCTTGCTCCTTAGCTTTCGCAGCTGCTTCTTGAGCTTCTGCTTCCGCACCGTAAACACGTTTTGCAGGTTGAGATTTGGTAATTTTCACTGGGCTATATTCAATGCGCGGTGCGCCATTTTCATTGTAGAAAGCAAGTGTGTGTTTTAAATAATTTACATCATCACGTTCAGTGTAATCTAAGCGTTGATGGGCACCACGAGATTCTTTACGTTCAATCGCTGAATTTGCAATAGATTGTGCAACATCTAGAATGTAACCCAACTCAACTGTATAAAGTACATCTGTATTGAACACGCTTGAATTATCTGATACGCGAATACGTTTGTAACGTTCTTTTAATTCTGCAATTTTATCTACTGCTTTTTGCATACTTGCTTGGTCACGGTAAATACCACAACCTTCTTCCATCACGGTACCCATTTCATCACGGATTTCAGACCAAGATTCATTACCTTCTTGTTTATGAAGTGCTTCTAGGCGAGCAACAACATCTTTTGCTTGAGCATCAACCGCACTTTGATTTACCGATTGAGCCTCAACAGCACGTTGTGCTGCATATTCCCCAGCAACACGACCTAACACAACAAGTTCAGCTAAAGAGTTAGATCCTAAACGATTTGCACCATGTAGACCTGAAGATGCACATTCTCCTACAGCAAATAAACCTTTGATACGAGTTTCGCTGTTAAAATCAACCTCAATACCGCCCATTGTATAGTGAACAACTGGACGAACAGGGATTGGCTCATTGACTGGATTTACACCTTCATAAGCACTTGCTAATTCACAAATGAATGGCAGACGTTCGTGTAGATATTTTTCGCCAAGATGACGTAAATCTAAATGCACCACATCTACGCCTTTCGCGGTTTTTAAGGTATTACCTTTTTTCCATTCTTGCCAGAATGCTTGAGAAACTTTATCGCGAGGACCAAGTTCCATATATTTATTTTGAGGTTTACCAATTGGCGTTTCAGGTCCTAGACCGTAATCTTGAAGATAGCGATAGCCATCTTTATTTACTAAGATACCGCCTTCGCCACGACAACCTTCGGTCATTAAAATACCCGTATTAGGTAAGCCTGTTGGATGATATTGAACAAACTCCATATCACGAAGTGGTACACCGTGACGATACGCCATAGACAAGCCGTCACCCGTTACAATACCGCCGTTGGTATTGAATTTAAATGCACGACAACCGCCACCAGTTGCGATCACAACCGCATTTGCATTAATTTGAACAAGTGAGCCTTCCATCATATTCATGGCAACCATACCACGAGCATGGCCATCATCAACAAGAATATCTAATACGAAATGTTCATCAAAACGTTGAATTTGTGGATATTGAATAGAAGTTTGGAAAAGTGTGTGTAGTAAATGGAAACCTGTTTTATCTGCAGCGAACCAAGTACGTTCAATTTTCATTCCACCAAAACGACGTACGTTTACATCGCCATCTGCTTTACGGCTCCAAGGACATCCCCAACGTTCTAATTGAGTCATTTCTACAGGGGAATGTTGCACGAAATATTCCACTACATCTTGCTCACAAAGCCAGTCCCCACCAGCAACAGTATCTTGAAAGTGTTTATCGTAAGAATCTTCTTCTTTGATAACTGCCGCTGCGCCACCTTCTGCTGCCACGGTATGGCTACGCATCGGGTATACTTTAGAAACTAATGCAATTTTTAAGTTAGGATTTGCTTCTGCTGCGGCAATCGCTGCACGTAAACCACCGCCACCAGCACCAACAATCGCAATATCGACATTAACTGTTTGCACGATATCCTCCAATCAATAGAAAGTAAAAATAAATCCCCTAAAAGGGTAATATTGCGTGGGCATTGTGCCATTTTTTGTTACAAATTAATAACGTTTTTTATGTCTAAAGATGGAAAAGATCGTATTTTGTGATCTACCTCAAAAAAGCTAAGATTGAGTTGAGAGTAGCTCTCGTTTACAATGTGCAAAATTTTTAAAACAGGATTAAAAATGACCGCACTTAATCATTGGCAACCTTCTGCTGATATAAAAAATCTTCTTAAACGGGCAAAAATTATTGCTGAAATTCGTCAATTTTTTACCGAACGAGGCTTGCTTGAAGTTGAGACCCCTGTTCTAAGTGAATTTGGCGTCACTGATTTGCATCTCTCCACCTTTAGCACAGAATTTCTTGCGCCTTTTGATAATCAATCCAAAACACTTTGGCTTTCTACAAGCCCTGAATATCATATGAAACGCTTGCTTGCTGCTGGCAGTGGGCCTATTTTCCAAATCAGCAAAGTGTTTCGCAATGAAGAGGCTGGAAATCGTCATAATCCAGAATTTACTATGCTGGAATGGTATCGACCACACTTTCATATGCATCGTTTAATTAATGAAGTGGATGATTTACTCCAACAAATTTTAGATTGCCCACCAGCAGAAAGTTTAAGCTACCAATTTGTTTTCCAAGAATATGTAGGCTTAGATCCCTTGTCAGCAGAACGTTCAGAATTAATTGAAGCAGCACGTAAACATAATTTTATGGCTGAAGATAATGAAGATCGCGATACGTTATTACAGTTTTTATTTAGTGAAGTCGTTGAGCCTCAAATTGGAAAAGAACGACCTATTGCCGTGTATCATTTCCCTTCAACACAAGCAGCTCTAGCACAAGTAAGCCCAGAAGATCAGCGGGTAGCAGAACGCTTTGAGTTCTATTATAAAGGTTTAGAATTAGCCAATGGTTTTCACGAACTTGCCGATGCGCAAGAACAACGTCATCGCTTTGAATTAGATAATCAACAAAGACAAAAATGTGAATTGCCTACTCGAGAAATTGATGAACGCTTTCTTGCGGCCTTAGAAGCGGGTATGCCAGATGCTTCAGGTGTCGCATTAGGAATAGATCGTTTAATGATGATCGCTTTAGATTGTGAAAAAATTAATGACGTTATTTCTTTTGCTGTGGACAATGCTTAAAGGTAAAAGTGCGGTAAAAATTGTCATCATTTTTATTTAATGGGTGATCCATAATGGCAATTTTATATTCATTGATAGCCCGCCTAATGGGCTTTTTTCAGCCCAAACACTTTATTACATGAGAAACAATTGCAAGCCCTAATCCTGTGCCTCCAGTCGCTCTAGTTCGCGCTTCATCTACGCGATAAAACGGAGTGAAAATTTTTTCAAATTCATTCGAATTTACCCCAGATCCGTTGTCATTGATGCAGATCCTGAGGAATTCTTCTTTTTCTTCTTTTTGGATAAAAATATGAAGAATTTCTTTTTGATAATTAACAATATTCGCTTCTTTTAATGGGGGAATAAATTCTGAGATCGAAATTAGGTACAGTGATCACAAGGCTCATCATTATGAAAAAAAGAAAACCAAAACATAAGAAATGTTTGGATAGTGAGTTGATTTAAATTGAAAAAATAACCTAATTTCATAAAAATTAGGTAACTAAAGCGTATCCTTTTCCGCGTAAAGTTTTAAACCAAGAGGGCTTGTTTTTTCGTTCTGGTAATTTGCGTCTTAAATTAGAGATGTGCATATCAAGAGAACGGTCAAATGGAGTGAGCGGTTTTTCCATTACTTCTAAACTTAATTCTTCTCGACTTACCACATTTCCCTTAGATTTAAGCAATAAACAAAGAATCTTAAATTCATAATCAGTTAAATTTAGATTTTCTTCATTATAGGTTGCAATTCCGTGAGAAAAGTGGAGAGTAATTCCGTCAAAAGAAAGGATTTCTACATTTGATATATTATTTGAAGGAGATGCACTACGACGCAAAATCGCCTTAATTCTTGCAATAAGCTCACGATCGTTAAAAGGCTTGGGTAAACAATCATCCGCTCCCAATTCTAAGCCTAATACGCGATCAATGTCTTCGCCTCTTGCTGTTAGCATCATCACTGGCACGTTAGAGACTTTACGAATTTCTTTTAATGTTTCGATACCATTTAACTTTGGCATCATTACATCAAGTAAAACCAGTTTATAGCTTTCATTGAGTTTTTGTAATGCTTCTAATCCATTATTTGCAGTTTCAACGTCAAAACCCTCAAGTTCTAAAAGTGTAGAAAGTAGTTCAGTTAATTCAATATCATCATCAACGAGTAAGAGTTTTGACATTGGAGATTCCTTTTACCAATTATTCTTATTGTAGTGCGGTGAAAATAAAAAGATTATTTCCAGAATTTCCACCAGCTTGATTTTGGTTTCTCACCTGTTTCAATAATGGTGTTATTTTCGCCTTGTTGTGAAACCTGTGGTAAAGGTTTATCAAGATGGGTTTCTGTCACGATACCGTGCGGATCGAATTTTACGGTTAGCGTATGTTGAACTGGCGTTTCATAGGCACGTTGTTGTAAGAACACATAGTACCAAGTCTGACTATTATAAGGATCGACTAATACTGGCGTACCCAACAAATATTGTACTTGTTGAGCAGTCATGCCTTCTTTAACTTGTGCAACGGTAGTCGCCTCTAAATAATTGCCTTGCGGTACATCAATTCGATATACAACTTTTTCAACGGTGGAACAAGAAGCGAGGCTTAATGCTAAAAAGGTTGCGCCTAAAAGTGTTTTAACTTGCATTTTCTTTACCTTAATTTGTGCAAAAGTTCTGTCAAATAATATCCAAAATTGGGTGTATTTCCAAATTAATTCTCTGATTTTAAAGCCTTTTGTAATTGATCTTTTAAATTTGGTGGTAAGCCTTTGATGGTTAGGGTATCTGTCATAGGATCCCATTGAATACGTGTATTCAATAATTCCGCATCAAAACTTAGGGTAACGCCCTTTCCTGACCCAGAGAATTTTGTTAGCGATTTCAATGTTGAACGTATTGGTGGAATACTCTCTTCCAAACCATAATTCTGTTCTTCCGTAAAGACGACAAAAGGCTGTTCGTTTAGAGTGGGTAATGAATCAGAAAGTTCCCTTAATTCAATATTGTTACCATTTGAAAGCTGACCTTTACAATATTCAAACACTTGTTTTTTTACCGCTTGAGTTTGCTCTTTGTTGAGTTCGCCTTGATCGCAGTAATCACTCACAGCTTGCAATAAACATTGATTTTGAACTTGTGGATTTAATCCTTCTTCGGCACCTAAAAAATCCATAAAAAAATCACTAATTTTGCGACCAACACGGCCTTTTATAAAGGTTAAATAACGATTAGAGTTCGCGTTTACTTGCAAATCCGTCAAATTTATCCGTGCCGCAATATCAAACTGAGTAATATCCAAATATTCTGTACGGCGAATATCTAAATGCTCATCGACCAGCATACTATGACGACTATCAAGCAATGCAATAAACAAATAATCTGTCGCTAAGAAATTATATTGACATAAAATTAAGGTGCCACTTTCCGCAAAGTTATATTTACCTAGCTCATCTGCAAGCAATTTTGTTGAATATTGACTAAAACCCAAAAACTCAATTTCTTGCTCTAATAAACGATTTAAATGTTGTGCAAATATAGACTTTTCCTGAAACACGCCAAAAGCCTTCGCTTTATTTTGATAGCCTTGATGCAATTGCAACATCATTTGTTCTATTTCTGGTGTAATGGACAGCAACTCGTCGCGTAATACGCTTTCCATTTTTATACTGTCGCCATCCACATTTTTGACTAACTGATGCAAAACAATTTGATTAACGGTAATACTCATTTTTGTCACCTTTGAAAAATTTGCCGCAAATTATAACCGCACTTTTTCAGCAAGAAAAAAGAAATTATTTAGGTTCTACCAAATAATCGGGTATCATAAGCCAAATTTTTTTTATTTTTAACATTATGGCTCAACATTCTAAATATTCTGATGCTCAATTAAGTGCGATTGTAAACGATATGATAGCAGTGTTAGAAAAGCATAAAGCCCCTGTAGATCTTTCGTTAATCGCACTGGGGAACATGGCAAGTAATTTATTAACCACCAGCGTTCCACAAACTCAACGTGAGGCATTAGCTCAAGCGTTTTCGAATTCCTTAATTAATGCGGTAAAAACACGTTAATATGAAATGGATTAAAAAAGGCACCTTCAGCGGCAAACAATACCGCGATGACGTTTCACGAAAAATTTCGTGGGGCCATTGGTTTGCCTTTTTTAATATTATTGTTGCTATTTTTATTGGCGCACGTTATGCCTTTATCATTGACTGGCCAGATACTCTCGCAGGAAAACTTTATTTCTTTGTGAGTTTGCTCGGGCATTTCAGTTTCAACGTTTTTGCGTTGTACTTACTCGTGGTCTTTCCTCTGAGTTTCATTGTTAAAAATCACCGCACTTTTCGCGGATTAACCGTGATTTTTTCCACAATTTGTACAACCTTATTATTATTTGATACCGCCGTTTTCAATCGTTTTAATCTGCATTTATCCTCTGTTGTATGGAATTTGCTGGTCAATCCAGAAAATGGTGAAATGTCGCGCGATTGGCAAATTTTCTTTGCACCTATGCCAATAATTTTACTGGCACAAATGTTATTTTCTCGCTGGAGTTGGGAAAAGTTACGTAGTCTTGAACGCCAAAAATGGCTAAAAGGCACTGGTATATTCTTAACCACAACGTTCATTGCGACACATTTAATTTATGCTTGGGCAGATGCTTATTTGTATCGTCCGATCACTATGCAACGCTCTAATTTCCCTTTATCTTATCCAATGACAGCTCGTTCTTTTTTAGAAAAACACGGTTTCTTGGATGGGGAAGAATATACGCAAAAATTGGCGCAAGAAGGTCGTTTAGATGCTTTAAAAATTGATTATCCGAAAAAAGAACTCACTTACGCACCAATTACGCACAAACCTAATATTCTGCTCGTAACGGTTTCGGGTTTACGCCATGATGCGATTTCTAATGAAAAGATGCCAAAACTTGCTAAATTTGCAACAAGCTCAACGGAATTTACTAATCATTACAGCACAGGCAATAGTAATAACGCAGGCTTAATTGGGTTATTTTACGGGCTAAATGCAAATTACACCGATAGCATTTTAAGCAATCATACCCAATCTGTTTTAATCGAAAAATTACGTGCTGAAAATTATCAATTGGGTTTATTTTCTGCTACGAATTTCAAAGATAGCATCTTCCGCCAAGCATTATTTCGTGAAATAAAACTTTCATCGAATAAAACCAACAAACCAAATAATGAAAGTGCGGTAAAAAATCTCAATGATTTTATTAAAGCACAAAAAACTGACTCACCTTGGTTTGCTTATTTGGATTTAGCCTTGAAGGCTAAAAATCCATCAGATTATGACCGCACTTTGCAAGACATTGATTCTCTTTTAGCAAAAGCGTTAGAAAGTACACCGCTTGAAAATACATTAGTCATCATCACGTCAGAGCATGGTTTAACCTTTAATGAAAAAGAGCGAGAAAACTACTTTGGGCGTGATGAAATTCAAGTGCCATTGCTTGTATATTGGAAAGATTTACCAGTGGGTAAACAAAATGGATTAAGTAATCATGCGGATATTTTCTCTGCATTAATGCAGACAGTATTCCGTGTAGAAAACCCGTTGATGGATTATAGTCAGGGACGCAATCTCTTTGATCTTAAAGGAGATGACTGGGTACTTGCCTCTAATTTCCACTGGAATGTGGTGATTCAACCTGATGGAACACAATATCACATTGATCGCAAAGGTAATTACAAAAAATTCGATAAAGATTATATCGAGCAATCTTCAGACAGACCGCCACTTGGAATCTTCTTAGAAGCCTTCCAATTACAAAATTTCTTCTTTGAAAAATAATCTATAAGGGCATAAAAGAATGGATTTTTTGCCCTTAAGTCTTTATACTTACGCCTCAGTTTAAGACTGAAAAATGTTATTAATGAAAATCCGTGAGTTTTTCATAACATTATCATAATGCTTCTCGCCGTACTTACTGTACCTTTCAATTAATATACATTCTCGTCTTTTTATCCTTTCTTTTTTACGGAGTTTGTATGAAAAGCCATGTTCGTAGTTTTAAAACCTATATTCGCGATGAAATTATCAAAAAAGGCGGGTGGGTAAATGCCCATGCTCATGCTGACCGCGCTTTTACGATGACGCCAGAGAAAATTGGGATTTATCATAGTAGTAATTTGCAACAAAAATGGGATTTAGTGGATGAAGTAAAACGCACTTCCAGTGTTGATGATTATTACGCACGTTTTTGCCAATCTATTGAATTAATGATATCCCAAGGTGTAACCGCATTTGGTACTTTTGTCGATATAGACCCAATTTGTGAAGATCGTGCAATTATTGCCGCACACAAAGCCCGCGAAGTGTATAAACATGACATTATTTTGAAATTTGCCAATCAAACTTTAAAAGGGGTAATCGAACCCACTGCGCGTAAATGGTTTGATATTGGTGCAGAAATGGTAGATATGATTGGCGGCTTACCATATCGTGATGAATTGGATTATGGACGTGGCCTAGAGGCGATGGATATCTTGTTAGATAAGGCCAAATCTCTTGGAATTATGTGTCATGTACATGTAGACCAATTCAACAATCCAAGTGAAAAAGAAACCGAGCAACTTTGCGACAAAACCATTGAACACGGAATGGAGGGGCGAGTTGTAGGTATCCATGGTATTTCCATTGGCTCACATTCAAAAGAATATCGCTACAAACTTTACGAAAAAATGCGTAAAGCCAAAATGATGATGATAGCCTGTCCGATGGCATGGATTGACAGTAATCGCAAAGAAGATCTTATGCCATTCCATAATGCGCTCACGCCAGCAGATGAAATGATCCCCGAAGGTATCACTGTTGCCCTAGGCACAGATAATATTTGTGATTACATGGTTCCTCTATGTGAAGGCGATTTATGGCAAGAATTAAGCCTATTAGCTGCGGGTTGCCGTTTCCCTCACTTAGATGAAATGGTCAATATCGCAAGTATTAACGGCCGTAAAGTGTTAGGACTAGAGCCAATTTAGTTGCGTATGGTGGGTTTAAGCCAGCTAGTTACCATAACTATTTTAAAACCCAGAAAAACGCGTAAAAGTGAAAGAATTGATTGCGATATTTGGTGCTCGTAAATAATAAAAATAAACCGCACTTTTGTTAGTGTTCGGTTAGATGACTGTTTTCTTTAAATCATCCAGCGTATTAAAATTCTCGAAGTTGCCTTCTTCTTGCGTGAATTTTACTGAAATCCCGCCATTTTCTTTCATAAATTGTAAAAGGCGTCGTTCACCCGATGCTAAATAGTGTCGCAATTTTTCCTTTAGCTGAACGGACATTAAACAAAAAACGGGATGTTCACGTTCTTCATCGCAAGCATACGCAATTAAAGTGCGGTCATTTTTAACCGCACTTTT
>NZ_KV805866.1:330768-433128 GCF_001811665.1 Haemophilus sp. HMSC066A11 | reverse complement strand
AAAGTGCGGTCATTTTTAACCGCACTTTTGAGTTTATCTAAAAGATTCATAGGAAAAAAAGGCGTATCACAAGGTGTAAAAAGGATAAAGTCACTTTTTGTCTTTTCTAGAGCTGTTAGCATGCCACTTAATGGTCCTTGAAAATCGGGCAGTTCATCGGAGAAAACAGGAAAGCCAAATTTTGCATATTCTGTTTGATTTCGGTTAGCGTTAATTGAAATCTGATGAATTTGTGGTTGTAAGCGATTAATAACATGTTCAATTAAAGATTGTTTACCTAAAATCTGTAATCCTTTATCTTGCCCGCCCATTCTACGAGCCTTGCCACCTGCCAAAATTACCGCACTTATTGTAATTGTCATATTTTAATCTATCATTATTTCAAGTATCATTTGCCTATTTTTTACGATTAAAAAGGAAATAGCAATGAAATGTAAGCGTTTAAATGAAGTTTTGGAACTTTTACAGTTTTATTGGTCTAAAGACTCGGATTTGAGTTTAATGGAAATTTTGCAAAAAATTGCCAATGAATCAGGTTTCCAAAAACCATTAAATGAATTAACTGATGAAGTGATTATTTATCAGTTAAAAATGGATGGTACAGATAAATATGAGCCAATTCCTGGTCTCAAAAAAGATTACGAAGAAGATTTTAAAACCGCATTGCTCCGTGCTCGCGGTATCATTAAATAAGAGGAAAGAAATGAAAAAAGTATTACTTGCGTTAGGTTTAGGTGTCAGCACGCTTATGTCTGTAAATAGTTTTGCCGCAGATTTACAAGAAGGCAAACAATATGTTCAAGTGAGTCAACAGGCTTCACAGCAAAAAGAAGTGATTGAGTTTTTCTCATTCTATTGCCCGCATTGTTACGCCTTTGAAATGGAATACAAAATTCCACAACAAGTCGTAGATGCTTTACCAAAAGATGTGAAATTTAAACAATATCATGTAAATTTCTTAGGTCATCAATCTGAAAACTTAACACGTGCTTGGGCGTTAGCAATGGCATTAGGTGCAGAAAGTAAAGTAAAATCACCATTATTTGAAGCGGCTCAAAAGGATGCCTTGAAATCAATGGATGATATTCGAGCTATCTTCTTATCGAATGGCATAACCGCCGAGCAATTTGATGGTGGCATTAATAGTTTTGCAGTAAATGGTTTAGTCAATAAACAAGTAAATGCCGCAGAACAATTTAAAGTGCGTGGCGTACCTGATTTTTATGTAAATGGAAAATTCCGTGTAAACCCTGAAGGGTTAAATTACGATGATTTCGTGAAAGATTATGTGCAAACCGTAAAAGGTTTATTGCAAAAATAACGAAAAATTGGTTTAATGCCTGCCCTATTTTGTAAATATTAATGAAAGAAGAGAGAATATTATGGCTGCAAGTTTTAGCGTAATGCGTCGTTTCTTTGACGATAAAAACTACCCACGTGGTTTTTCCCGTCACGGTGATTACACAATCAAAGAATCACAGGTGCTTGAGCAATATGGTCAAGCGTTCAAAGCATTAGACTTAGGGGAACGTGAGCCAGCGACTAAAGAAGAAAAAGATTTTGTCGCTTTTTGCCGTGGTGAGCGTGCAGCAGAGACTTTCTTTGAAAAAACTTGGAATAAATATCGTACTCGTATTAACACTAAAAAACGTGTTTACACCTTATCTGGTGATGTGAGTGAAGCTGCTTCTGGCGGTGAAGATTATTCCGGCGAATAAGATACGTTAAATAAGGCAGGCGGAAGTCTGCCTTTTTTTTTGAATAGCTTGTGAAATCACGCGTAATTCACGGCTGATAACTTTATTCTCCTATCTTTGTATGAACGATTCGTCTTCATACGCCCTACGAATACTAATTTCTATGCAATTACCGATTTCTCAATACAACGAACTGCTACAAAAAAAACTTGAAAAATTAACCGCACTTTTGCGCCCTTTCAATGCACCCGATATTCAAGTTTTTGACTCTCCAACAAGTCATTATCGCATGCGTGCGGAGTTTCGTATTTGGCACGAGCAAGATGATTTTTACCATATTATGTTTGATCAAGCGACGTTGCAGCGTTATCGCGTGGATGAATTTCCAATCGCCAGCATGCTAATTAATCGTATGATGCAAACCTTATTACCTTTGTTAAAACAACAAGAAGTGCTACACAAAAAATTATTCCAAATTGATTACCTTAGCACCTTGAGTAATAAGATTATTGTGAGCTTGCTTTATCATAAAACACTCACTGAAGAATGGGAAAGTGCGGCTAAAAATCTAAAAGATTTACTCGAAAAGCAAGGTTTTAATGTTCAAATAATCGGGCGTGCAAGTAAACAAAAAATCTGTTTTGAGCAAGATTATGTGGATGAAGTTTTACCTGTGAATGGCAGAAATTATGTTTATCGCCAAGTCGAGAATAGTTTTACCCAGCCAAACGCAACGGTAAACTGCAAAATGCTTGAATGGGCAATTGATTGTACCCAAAATAGCGAAGGTGATTTATTAGAGCTTTACTGCGGAAACGGTAATTTTTCTATCGCACTTGCACAAAATTTCCGTAAGGTATTGGCAACAGAAATTGCCAAACCTTCCGTAGCCGCCGCACAATTTAATATTGCTGAAAATAAAGTGGATAATTTACAAATTATCCGTATGTCGGCAGAGGAATTTACGCAGGCAATGAATGGGGTTAGAGCCTTTAACCGCTTGAAAGGAATTGATTTAAAATCTTATGAATGTAATACCATTTTTGTCGATCCACCTCGCGCAGGGCTTGATCCTGATACAGTGAAACTTGTACAAAATTACGATCGCATTTTGTATATTTCCTGTAATCCACATACGCTGTGTGATAATCTTGTTGAACTATCAAAAACGCACCGCATTGAAAAAGCGGCGTTATTTGACCAATTCCCTTACACTGACCACATGGAAAGCGGCGTATGGCTCATTCGCAAGTAGGAATTCAGCTGATTTCTGAATCGACAGAAAAAACATTAGCAGAATTGACCGCACTTTGTGCTGAACACAACATTATTCATCATGAAAAGAGCCCACTTGCGCTTGTTCAAACCGATGAACGTTTAGAACTTCGTAAACTAGACGAACCTAAACTCGGAGCGGTTTATGTTGATTTTGTTGGTGGTACAATGGCTCACCGCCGTAAATTCGGTGGTGGTCGCGGTGAAGCCATAGCGAAAGCGGTAGGAATTAAAGGTTCGGCATTGCCAACGGTTATTGATGCCACAGCAGGGCTAGGACGTGATGCCTTTGTGTTAGCCACGATTGGCTGCCAAGTTCGTTTAGTTGAACGCCATCCTGTTGTTTTTTTACTTCTGAAAGATGGTTTAAATCGTGCTTATCAAGATGAGGAAATCGGCGAGATGTTGCAACAAAATTTGTGCTTGCTGAATGTTCAGCATATTAATGAACTTGATCCTAATAGCGATTATGCCGATGTGGTTTATCTCGATCCAATGTATCCGCATAAACAAAAATCTGCACTAGTAAAAAAGGAAATGCACGTATTCCAGCATTTAGTCGGGGCTGATTTAGATGCTGATGAATTGCTTTTACCTGCACTACAATTAGCTAAAAAACGTGTGGTCGTGAAGCGTCCTGACTATGCGGAATTTCTTTGTGAAAAACAACCGCACTTTAGCCGTGAAACGAAAAATCATCGCTTTGATATTTATATGGGAGCATCCCAATGCTAAGAGAAAGTGCCGTTGTTATTAGCTATGAAAATGGCATTGCCAAAGTGAAATGCCAATCCCAAAGTGCCTGTGGCCAATGCGCAGCTAAAAACAGTTGTGGAACATCAAGCCTTTCCGAATTAAACGGTAAACGTGGCGAGCATATTTTTAATGTGGAAGCATTAATGCCATTACGCGAAGGTCAAATTGTTGAAATTGGATTAGAAGAAAAGTCGATGTTGTTGTCGGCATTATTGATGTATGTTGTACCGCTTTTGACCTTATTGATTGTGACTATGTTGTCCGATTACATAAGCGATAATGAAATCCTGCGTGCAATTTTAATCTTCGGATTAACCGCACTTTCTTTCATTTTTGTCAAATCTTATAGCAGAAAATTAGGGCAGCAAACAGAGTTTCAGCCTGTTTTATTGCGCATATTATCTTAAGTTTTTTATTCGCTTTTTATTATTTCTGCGATTTAGATCGCAAACTATAAAGCTAGTTATTTAAATTACCCATTGAAAAAAAGCTCTTTAGAGGCTTGGTCAAAACTTAGTGATGATGTGGCAAAAGTTGCTATTCTAGCAATGCCTGTTATACTTTATGGCGAGCAACCGCTTTTCCTAAAAGGATGAAATATTAGTTTTTTTGCTCATTATTGCTTATGTTTGCCTTGTGATGGGGCGTAAATTTCGTCAATTAGTGGAAGGAAAATAATATGTGGCTTACTATAGGGCTTGGCATTGTTGCTCTTCTTGCTATCGGTGGACTTATTTTTGCCAATTATGCAGCAAAACATTCTTAATTTATTAACCCCGATCTTTCGGGGTTTTCCGTATCTAAAGTGCGGTGATTTTTAAGGTTATTTTTATGAACAATCAGATTCCTTTACTTGGAATTACCGGTTATAGCGGTAGTGGTAAAACAACATTATTAGAAAAACTTCTCCCAGAACTGATCGCTCGTCACATTCGCGTTTCAGTGATTAAACATAGCCATCACAATATGCAAGTTGATAAAGAAGGAAAAGATAGCTGGCGTATGAAAGAGGCGGGTTCTTCTCAAGTCATTTTAGCGAATGATGAACGCTGGGCGATTATGACGGAAACGTCAAAGCCTGTTTCATTGGATTATTTAGCGCAACAATTTGACCGCACTTTAACAGATTTAGTGTTGGTGGAAGGCTTTAAACAAGAGCCAATTCCAAAGATTTTGCTCCATCGTCAAGAAATGACAAAACCTTTACCCGAAATTGACGAATATGTAGTGGCGGTTGCGACAAATTATCCCCTTGAAATTGATCGCACTTTGTTGGATATTAACCGCATTCCGCAAATTGCCGATTTTATTGAAAATTGGTTGCACCATTTTCACGGAGCACGATGACTGAATCCAATGCCTATCGCGGTTTAGCTTGGGTAGCAGCAATGGCACTTTTTATGCAAAGCCTCGATGCGACCATTCTAAATACAGCTTTGCCCGCGATATCTTCCGATTTACATAAATCCGCCTTTGAAATGCAAATGGCGATCATCGCTTATTCTTTAGCCGTTGCATTATTTATTCCTCTTACCGCTTGGGCTGCGACAAAATTTGGGACATTGACTGTTTTTCGTGGTGCAGTTTTCACGTTTATTTTAGGATCTATCGCTTGTGCTGCTGCGCCTAATTTAGAAAGTTTAATTTTAGCCAGAGTAATTCAGGGAATGGGTGGTGCCTTTATGATGCCTGTTGCACGTTTAGCTATTATTCAAGCTGTCCCCAAACAACAATTAGTGAATGCTTGGAATTTAATGGCAACTGCAGGTTTGATTGGGCCAATTCTAGGGCCTATTTTAGGTGGATGGTTAGTCATTCACGCCAGTTGGCACTGGATTTTTTTAATTAATATTCCAATTGGTGTGCTAGGAATTTTGGCATCGGGCAGCGTGATGAACAATATCAAGGGCAAGGCAGAGAAATTAGATTGGACAGGTTTTTTACTCTTTGCATTGGGGTTAGTTGGTATTACGCTTGGTTTGGATTTACTCGGAGAAAGTCAGCATAATTCAAGTGTAACTTATAGCATATTAGTTGTTGGTATTCTGTTACTCGTAACTTATTGTGGCTATGCTAAAAACAATGAAAATGCCATTTTACCTTTATCCCTTTTCCGAACTCGTACATTCAGATTAGGTATTATTGCCAATATTTTTATCCGATTATCTGCATCTGGCGTTCCCTTTTTATTGCCTTTGATGTTCCAATTATCTTTCGGTTACAGTGCTGAAATGTCTGGCTGGCTATTAGCACCGATTGCGTTAATTTCTGTGATGTTGAAAATATTAATTGGACGAATTTTAAATCGTTGGGGCTATAAAACCACGTTAATTTCATCCGCACTTTTGATGGCAGGTTCTGTGATTTCAATGGCTTGGTTAGATAAACAAAGTTCTCTAACTTGGATTATTTGTAATCTTATGTGGTATGGGGCTTGTATGTCGATCATTTTTACTTCAATTAATACGCTGGCTGTAGGCGATCTTTCAAAACAACAGTCTGGCACAGGCTCTACCGTATTAAGTATTGTACAGCAAGTTGGGATTGGATTTGGTATTGCTATTTCATCGATAATTCTAAATCTCTATAGACATTTTTTTAGCGCAAGTGATGGTTTACAACAGGCTTTTAGCTATACTTTTTTAACCTCATCACTTTTTGCAATCGCCTTAGTTTGGTCGCTTATGAAATTACACAAAAATGATGGCGATCATTTACGAAAAATGCCTTAGATTAATTTGTTATAATCCATAGAATTTTTTTATTTAAAAAAAGGGAAATTTGCTTATATCTTATTGATATTTCTTGTTGGTGGAGATAGCTCCATCGTTTAACCATAAATGGTGGGGCATTCCCTGCCTAACATTGAGGTATGCTTATGAAACTAAAAGCAACATTAACTCTCGCCGCTGCAACTCTTGTTTTGGCAGCTTGTGATCAATCTAGCTCGGCAAATAAATCTACCGCTCAAACTGAAGCAAAATCCTCGTCAAATAATACTTTCGTTTATTGCACAGCGAAAGCTCCATTGGGATTTAGCCCTGCGTTAATAATTGAAGGTACTTCTTATAATGCAAGCTCACAACAAGTGTATAACCGCTTAGTTGAATTTAAAAAAGGCTCAACGGATATTGAACCAGCTTTAGCTGAAAGCTGGGAAATTAGCGATGATGGCTTAAGTTATACTTTTCATTTGAGAAAAGGGGTTAAATTCCACACAACAAAAGAATTTACCCCGACACGTGATTTTAATGCAGATGATGTTGTATTTTCATTCCAACGTCAGTTAGATCCAAATCATCCATATCACAATGTATCTAAGGGGACTTATCCATATTTTAAAGCAATGAAATTCCCTGAATTGTTGAAATCAGTGGAGAAAGTAGACGATAACACAATTCGTATTACCTTAAACAAGACAGATGCGACTTTCTTGGCTAGTCTTGGTATGGATTTTATTTCTATTTATTCTGCAGAATATGCTGATTCAATGCTGAAAGCGGGTAAACCAGAAACGCTTGATAGTCGCCCAGTGGGGACAGGCCCTTTTGTTTTTGTGGATTATAAAACAGATCAAGCCATACAATATGTTGCGCATGAAAATTATTGGAAAGGTAGAACACCTTTAGATCGTTTAGTCATTAGCATTGTGCCTGATGCAACAACACGTTATGCAAAATTACAGGCGGGTACTTGCGATTTAATTTTATTCCCAAATGTAGCGGATTTAGCCAAAATGAAAACCGATCCAAAAGTACAACTTTTGGAACAAAAAGGTTTGAACGTAGCGTATATCGCATTCAATACCGAAAAAGCACCGTTTGATAATGTCAAAGTGCGCCAAGCGTTGAATTACGCAGTGGATAAAAAAGCGATTATTGAAGCGGTTTATCAAGGCGCAGGAACATCAGCTAAAAACCCACTTCCTCCAACAATTTGGAGTTATAATGATGAAATTCAAGATTATCCGTACGATCCAGAAAAAGCAAAACAACTTTTAGCAGAAGCGGGTTATCCAAATGGTTTTGAAACTGATTTCTGGATTCAACCTATTATTCGTGCTTCTAATCCAAATCCAAAACGTATGGCTGAATTAATTATGGCGGATTGGGCGAAAATTGGTGTAAAAACTAACCCAGTGACTTATGAATGGGCTGATTATAGAAAACGAGCAAAAGAGGGAGAATTAACTGCGGGTATCTTTGGTTGGTCTGGCGACAATGGCGATCCTGATAATTTCTTATCCCCATTATTAGGTAGCTCAAATATAGGTAATTCTAATATGGCACGTTTCAATAATTCAGAATTTGATGCTTTACTCAATGAGGCTATTGGATTAACCAATAAGGAAGAACGTGCGAAACTTTATAAACAAGCTCAAGTTATTGTCCATAATCAAGCACCTTGGATTCCAGTTGCCCACTCTGTTGGTTTTGCGCCACTTAGTCCTCGTGTAAAAGGTTATGTACAAAGCCCATTTGGCTATGACGCTTTTTATGGTGTGAGTGTTGATGGTAAATAATTCATATTGATTTACTTATTTTAAGCCCTTATTTATAAGGGCTTTTTATTTATCAAGGATTATTCTGTAAAAAATATGTTAAATAACTTTAACTTGAGTATAATGCTCAGCATTATTTCTATCGGATATGATTCCGTAGAATAATAAAAATTAATTGTTAATATAAGGAACAAAAATGGATTTCAATCGAATTATTACTCATATGAATGATCATCATCAAGATGATATGGCTGCCCTTTGTAAAAAATTTGGTGGCGAAAAGGAAATTACAGATGTGACGTTAGTTAATGTAGATTTTGCTGGTTTAGATTTTAAATATAATGGTGGCAAAACATTACGTGTGGAATTTCCACAACAAGCTGACGCAGGTTCAATTAAACAAGTAATCATCAATCTTTGTGTAGAAAATAAACCAGTTGCAAATTACGATCGTATCAAGGCTAAAATTGATGAATTTCGTCAAGAGTTTAAAAGCTGTGTGCTTTCTACTTTAGATAAAGATGGCTTACCGATGGCGTCTTATGCACCAATTATTTTCTTTGATGGAAAATATTATATTTATATCAGTGCCATTGCAGAGCATTATGAGAATTTAAAACGCAATCCAAATCAAGTAGAAGTGATGTTTTTAGAAGATGAAAACAAAGCGAAGTCAATTATTGTGCGTACTCGCTTACGTTATAAAGCAAGTGCACGTTTTATTCCTCGTGAAGATCCAATTGTTGAAAAAGTCTTAGATAAATTAGCCGAAACTATGAATGATGTAGGCGGAATTAAAACAATTCGTGAATTTACTGATTTTGATTTAGTTGAACTTACATTTGGAACAGGCCGTTTTGTAAGAGGTTTTGGCCAAGCTTATTTGATTGATGCTAATGGGGAAATTTCTCATATTGGTGTCAAAGGCAATCCACATGAAAAAGAAAGTGATAAATAATATTGTCTCTTAATGAAGATAAAGGGTTGAGTGTAAATTTATACTCACCCTTTTGTTTACGATAAATTCCAATGAAATTGAAATTTCTTTATTTTTTACCGCACTTTATTTTCATTAAGGACAAGGTTTACTCACCATAATTTCGATAACCTGTCTTTCATCAGATTAGGAGATACTTTGGCTTCAATACGTTCAGGTGTTTTGCCTAAATATTTCGCAGCTGTAGCAGATGCGAGCGCAAGAGAAATGGGTTCGGTACAGCCTAGGGCTGGCACAACATCATGTTTAACAATGTGGAGTAATGGTTTTTCAATTTCGTTAAGTCTTTCTAAATTCATTATTACCTATCCAATTAATGCGCTTCATCCCAATTTTGTCCAACACCTACTTCCACAATCAATGGGACAACTAATTCAGCAGCGGCTTCCATGTGTTGTTTAATTTGTTCACGGAAAAACGCGACTTTTTCTGACCGCACTTCAAACACTAATTCATCATGTACTTGCATAATCATTTCAATATCTGGATCGTGACGGATTACTTCATCAATTTTAATCATCGCTCGTTTAATAATATCCGCAGCTGTGCCTTGCATCGGTGCATTGATCGCTACGCGTTCTGCTCCTTTACGACGCATTGCATTGCTAGAATTAATATCTGGTAAATATAAACGGCGACCAAATAGTGTTTCCACATAGCCTTGTGCTTTCGCTTTTGCACGAATATCAGTCATAAATTGTTGTACGCTAGGATAGCGTTGGAAATATAAATCCATGTATTTTTGTGCATCTGGACGGGAAATGCCAAGTTGGCGTGAAAGTCCAAAGGCGGACATTCCATAAATTAAGCCGAAATTAATTGCTTTAGCATTGCGACGTTGCTCGCTGGTGACTTCATCTAATGATACACCGAAGATTTCAGCTGCGGTGGAGCGATGAATATCCTTGCCTTGCGAGAAAGCGTTAATTAAGCCTTGATCGCCAGAAAGATGCGCCATAATGCGTAACTCAATTTGAGAATAGTCAGCGGCGACAATAGAATAACCTTCATGCGCGATAAATGCTTGTCGAATACGACGACCTTCTTCATTCCGAATTGGAATATTTTGTAGGTTTGGATCACTTGATGATAAACGCCCTGTCGCCGTGACCGCTTGATGATAAGAGGTATGCACTCGGCCTGTTTGTGAATTGACCATTTGAGGTAGTTTATCCGTGTAAGTGGATTTAAGTTTGCTCAACCCACGATGTTCAACCAAAATTTTGGGTAATTCGTGGCTATAGGATAATTCTTCCAATACTTCTTCATTTGTTGATGGCGCACCTTTTGGCGTTTTTTGTAAAACAGGTAGCCCAAGTTTATCGAACAAAATTTCTTGTAATTGTTTGGTGGATGCTAAATTGAATGGCTGACCCGCTAATGCGTAAGCTTGTTTTTCAAGTGCGGTTAATCTTGTAGCAATTTCGTTAGATTGTATAAAGAGGGCATCACTATCAATCAACACGCCCGTACGTTCCATACGAGAAAGCACATGAAGCAATGGTAATTCCATTGTTTTATACAATTCAACAAGCGTTGGTTCTTCTTGCAGTTTCAACCACAGTGCTTGTTGTAATTTCATGGTCACATCAGCATCTTCTGCTGCGTATTCAGTGGCTTGTTCTAAGGGAATTTGATTAAACGTAAGCTGACTTTTCCCTTTTCCTGCAAGGCTTTCAAATGCGATAGTCTCATGCCCTAAATAACGTTTAGCTAAATCGTCCATATTATGACGACCCGTACTATTTAGCGTATAGGAAAGCAACATCGTATCAAATTCAACACCTTGTAATTCAATGCCATGACGGGCAAAAATACTTTCATCAAATTTAATGTTTTGTCCAATTTTGTGAATATTAGGATTTTCTAAGATTGGTTTGATAGCGGCAAGTGCGGTCGATTTTTCGAGTGTTTTTGGCGCATCCAAATAATCCAATTGCAATGGTAAATAAGTGGCTTCGCCATTTTCAAGAGCAAAAGAGATACCCACTAAATTCGCAGATATATAATCAAGACTGTCTGTTTCAGTATCGACCGCAATGAGTTTTGCTGTATTGAGTTTTTCAATCCAGTGCGTTAAATCCGCTTGAGTGAGTAAGGTTTCATATTTTGTACGATCGATTTGAATTTTAGGCGTATTTTCCACCGCACTTTGATCTTGTGAGGTCGCCTGATACTGGTTCATTTTCACTGGCTGTTCAGTGGTTTGGGTAATAGAATCTGCCCCATTTATCACTTCATTAAGCCAGCGTTTAAATTCGTAGCGAGCAAAATATTCAATGAGTTGATCCTTTTGGCTTTCTCCAAGCAACAATTCATCAGTTGTCACGTTAAGTTCAACATCGGTTTTGATAGTTGCTAATGTATAAGAAAGATCGGCATTGGATTTTTCAGCCAATAATTTTTCACCTAGTTTTTTCGCACCACGAATTGGCAGTTCCGCTACTTTTTCAAGATTGGCATAAATTTCAGCCATGCTTCCTATGCCTTGTAGTAAACCAAGTGCGGTTTTTTCGCCCACGCCAGCAACGCCAGGAATGTTATCTGCACTATCGCCCATAAGTGCGAGATAATCAATAATGAGTTCAGGTGGAATACCGTATTTTTCAATCACACCCTCACGATCCAATAGGCTATTATTCATGGTGTTGATGAGCATAATATTGTTATCAACTAACTGTGCCATATCTTTATCGCCAGTACTAATGAGCACTTTTTTACCCAAACGAGATGCTTGTAGTGCGAGTGTGCCGATTACATCATCTGCCTCAATCCCTTCCACCACTAAAAGCGGAATGCCCAATGCACGAATCATATCGTGCAAAGGCTGAATTTGTTTGCGTAAATCATCAGGCATTGGTGGACGGTGAGATTTATATTGTTCAAACATTTCATCGCGAAATGTTTTCCCTTTTGCATCAAAAACAACGGCTATATGAGTGGGCTGTACTTGTGAGATGAGGCTTTTTAACATATTTAACACGCCGTACATCGCACCTGTTGGCTCACCTGCGGCATTAGTTAAAGGAGGAAAGGCATGAAATGCACGATATAAATAAGAAGAACCATCCACTAGCACAAGCGGATTTGTTGCAATTTGGGCCATAAAAATCTCGTTTTAAACTGAAAAATACCCGCATTATAGCGTAATTTATGGTGATGAGCGAATGGCGGGTTTAATGTAAAATTTATGACGAATATTTTTTGCTATGGCATAATATCAGCCATTCAAATATTTAATTTAAGGAAATCAAATGTCGTTAAAATTGGTCGAAATTTTAGTTTTGGGTCAGGTTTTGCGTTTAAATGTACCCATTGAACAAGAAGAATTACTGCGCCAAGCTGCACGTAATTTAGATATATTGGTTTCCGAAATGAAAGAAAAGACAGGCCTTATTCAGCTTGATCGTGTGCTTTCTATTGTGGCACTCAATTTGAGTTTTGAATTAAGCCAAGAAAAAAATAAAACGGCTAAAATTGAAGAGGTATTGAGAACGGGTATCCAACAATTAGATCATTCATTAGAAAATATTCGTGTTACAAAAGAACCGCATTAAATTAATGATCAAATTAGAGTCATTTTGTCGTTTTATAAGCAACTCGTTAAATTTGACAAATAAATGCTAGTCAATACTGAGAATTTGGGCTAGTATAAACCCATAAGAATTACCTGGAGTGTTCGTCAGTAGGCTATGTCCCTGAGCCGATACTTTAAATCTTATAAATTGGTTTCCTATCGTTGGTGTGTAGGCTTAACCTTTGACTCGTTCATTGGGCTAAGAAACCTGAAAACGGTATCAACTGATTTCCTTGAACCGTCGGGTTCAAGGACTACTGCCCGCAGCGGCACTCTGGGGTCTTCCTTTTCATTTCTATGAATACTCAAAAACGCCAGCAAATCCGCTCTGACATTCGAAAAATACGAGCAAATTTAACCGCACTTCAACAGAAAAAAGCTGAACAATCGGTTACTCAACAGGCGTTAAATCTTATCGAGCAACGACAAGCCAAAAATATTGCATTATATTTTTCTTTTGATGGTGAAATTTCAACAAAAGCCTTAATCCAATCCCTGTGGATGCAAAATAAAAATGTGTATTTGCCTGTTTTACATCCTTTTACTAAACACTATTTATTGTTTTTACGCTATTTACCTGATACGCCAATGAAACAAAATCAGTTTGGCATTTGGGAGCCAAAGCTAAATGTTCAAAATGTTTTGCCATTAAATGAACTGGATATTTTATTTACGCCATTGGTGGCTTTTGATAAAAAAGGAAATCGCCTTGGTATGGGCGGTGGATTTTATGATCGCACGTTGCAGAATTGGCAAAATAAGTCTTTTATTCCAGTTGGTTTAGCGCACCAATGTCAGCAAGTAGAAAATCTTCCCACTGAGCATTGGGATGTGCCACTGTTTGATATTTTGGTGGATTAAAACCTATCATCAAAATCTTATTGATAGATAAAATCAAAATATTTCATTTTTTCTCTTGAAATTTATTCAACCGAGCTTACTTAGTTTATGCGAATGGCGAAAGCCGAAATCAAATTGAGGAAAGCGTATGAACATTGAAAAATTTACGACAAAATTCCAAGAAGCGTTAAGCGAAGCACAATCACTTGCTATCGGAAAAGACAATCAATTTATTGAACCCGTGCATTTATTGACCGCACTTTTAAATCAACAGGGCGGCTCTATTGCGCCAATTTTGACAGCAAGTGGCGTAAATGTGGCTTTATTGCGTAATGAATTAAAGACAGAACTAAATAAATTGCCGCAAGTGATTGGCAATGGTGGAGATGTACAACTTTCACGCCAGCTTATTAATTTACTTAATCTATGCGATAAATTCGCACAGCAAAACCAAGATAAATTTATTTCGAGCGAATTGTTTTTGCTTGCAGCTTTAGAAGAACGAGGAACGATCAGCGATATTTTGAAAAAGTGCGGTGCGAAAAAAGAACAAATTTCGCAAGCTATTCAGCACATTAGAGGGGGACAAAACGTGAACGATCAAAATGCAGAAGAAAGCAGACAAGCTCTTGAAAAATATACGATTGATTTAACCGCTCGTGCAGAAAGTGGCAAACTTGATCCTGTAATTGGGCGTGATGAAGAAATTCGTCGAGCCATTCAAGTATTACAACGTCGTACCAAAAATAACCCTGTGTTAATTGGTGAACCAGGTGTAGGGAAAACGGCGATTGTCGAAGGCTTGGCACAGCGTATCGTAAACGGCGAAGTGCCAGAAGGTTTGAAAAATAAACGTGTGCTTTCATTAGATATGGGCGCATTGATTGCTGGTGCAAAATATCGCGGAGAATTTGAAGAACGTTTAAAAGCGGTGCTCAATGAACTTTCTAAAGAAGAAGGTCGCGTGATCCTCTTTATTGATGAAATTCATACTATGGTCGGCGCGGGTAAAACCGATGGTGCGATGGATGCGGGTAACTTATTAAAACCAAGTTTAGCGCGCGGTGAATTACATTGCGTGGGTGCAACAACGTTAGACGAATATCGTCAATATATCGAAAAAGATGCCGCACTTGAGCGCCGTTTCCAAAAAGTATTTGTGGACGAACCAAGTGTAGAAGATACCATTGCTATCTTACGTGGTTTGAAAGAACGCTATGAAATTCATCATCACGTGGATATTACTGACCCTGCGATTGTCGCTGCCGCAACGCTTTCACATCGTTATATTTCCGATCGTCAATTGCCGGATAAAGCCATTGATTTGATCGATGAAGCGGCGTCTAGCATTCGTATGGAAATAGATTCTAAACCTGAACCGCTTGATCGCCTTGAACGTCGAATTATCCAATTAAAATTGGAACAACAGGCATTACAAAAAGAAGAAGACGAAGCAAGTCGCAAACGTTTAGAAATGTTAGAGAAAGAATTGGCTGAAAAAGAACGTGAATACGCCGAACTTGAAGAAGTATGGAAATCTGAAAAAGCAACGCTTTCTGGCTCTCAACATATTAAACAAGAATTAGATACTGCAAAAACCGAACTAGAACAAGCTCGTCGCGCGGGTGATTTAGCGAAAATGTCAGAGTTGCAATATGGACGCATCCCTGCTCTTGAAAAGCAACTCGAGCAAGCTGAAACCAGCGAAGGAAAAGAAATGACGCTTTTACGCTATCGTGTCACGGATGAAGAAATCGCAGAAGTGCTTTCTAAAGCCACAGGTATTCCTGTATCCAAAATGATGGAAGGCGAGAAAGAAAAACTCTTGCGCATGGAAGATGAACTACATAAACGAGTGATTGGTCAAGAAGAAGCAGTTGATGCGGTAGCAAACGCGATTCGTCGTAGTCGTGCTGGTCTTTCCGATCCTAATCGCCCAATTGGTTCATTCTTGTTCCTAGGGCCAACAGGTGTGGGTAAAACAGAGCTTTGCAAAACTTTGGCTAAATTCTTGTTTGATAGTGAAGATGCGATGGTGCGCATTGATATGTCAGAGTTTATGGAAAAGCACAGTGTCTCTCGTTTAGTGGGTGCGCCTCCAGGCTATGTCGGCTATGAAGAAGGCGGTTATTTAACTGAGGCTGTTCGTCGTCGTCCATATTCAGTGATCTTATTAGATGAAGTTGAAAAAGCCCATGCGGATGTATTCAATATCTTATTACAAGTCTTGGATGATGGTCGTTTAACTGACGGGCAAGGTCGTACTGTGGACTTCCGTAATACGGTGGTAATTATGACCTCTAACTTGGGTTCTGATTTAATCCAAGGTAATAAAGACGAAAGCTATAGCGAAATGAAAGCCTTAGTGATGTCAGTGGTTAGCCAACATTTCCGCCCAGAATTTATCAACCGTATTGACGAAACAGTGGTATTCCATCCACTTGGTAAAGAGAATATTCGTGCGATTGCAAGTATCCAATTAGAACGCTTAGCAAAACGTATGGAAACTCGTGGTTACGAATTGGTGTTTACCGACGCTTTATTAGACTTCATTGGCGAAGTGGGTTACGATCCAATTTATGGTGCACGTCCATTGAAACGTGCAATTCAACAAGAAATTGAAAACAGCTTGGCACAACAAATTCTATCTGGTGCGTTATTACCTGGTAAGGTTGTTACCATTGATTATGCCAACGCAGAAGTTCAAGCTAGACAATAGGTGTTAAAAAAGTGCGGTAAAATTTACCGCACTTTTCTTATCAACCTAAACGCTGACGTACAATTTCAAATAAACATACCCCTGTTGCGACAGATACATTTAATGATGAAACTGAACCAGCCATTGGAATACTAATCAGTTGATCGCAATGTTCACGTGTTAAACGACGCATTCCTTCGCCTTCAGCTCCCATAACAAGTGCTAGTGGCCCTGTCAGTTTGCTTTGATAAATGGTTTCAGTTGCTTCGCCAGCAGTGCCAACCACCCAAATATTATGGTTTTGTTGTAAATTGCGTAGTGTGCGAGAAAGATTGGTTACACGAATTAACGGCACGGTTTCTGCCGCGCCACAAGCAACTTTACGTGCGATAGATGTTAATTGTGCGGATTTATCTTTCGGTACGATCACTGCCACTGCACCCGCTGCGTCCGCTGTTCGCAAACATGCTCCCAAGTTGTGTGGATCCGTCACGCCATCCAAAACTAATAAAAGCGGATTTTGTTTATTCGCAAGAATTTCATCAAGATCATTTTCATTAAGTTCTTTTGCCGCTTGTACTCGAGCAATGACACCTTGATGAACCTCACCATCGGCTTTTTTATCAAGTGTTTGTCGATTAACGAATTGCACACCAATGCCTAGGGAATACAGTTCGTTTAAGAGTGGCTGTAGACGTTTATCTTCACGGCCTTTAAGTACGAAGACTTCAATTAAACGTTCTGGTGAATGGGTTAAAATACTATTAACAGCATGAATGCCGTAGATTTGTTCTGACATAAATTTCTCTTTTTCTTATTTGAATTTTTAATTCATTCTTACAATAGGAAGTGAATTATTTTCGTTTTCTAGATGTTTTCTTCGAAATTTCTTTCTTTTTTACCGCACTTTTTCGTTTTTTGGAGGCTTTGGACGGTAGCTCTTTAAAAACTTTCTTAGCTTTTTCTTTCGCCGTTTTTCCAGCTCGACGAGGCTTACGTTCACTACCTATTAGCGAGAAATCGACCATTTTATTTTCTAAATGTACCGCTTCAACTTTGATGCGAACTTTATCGCCTAAGCGATATTGCATTCCGCTATTTTCGCCAATTAAACGCTGTTTTGCTGCATCGAATTGGTAATAATCGTTTTCTAAGGTGGAAATATGGACTAAACCATCGATGAATAAATCATCTAAGCGTACAAATAAACCAAATCCCGTCATAGATGAAATAACACCGCTAAATTCGCCACCGACATGATCTTGCATATATTCACATTTCAGCCAATCAGCCACTTCACGAGTGGCGTCATCGGCGCGGCGTTCTGTCATTGAACAATGATTGCCAAGTAAATCCATTTCATCAAAAGAGTAATGATAACCGCCTGTATCGGTAGTTTTACGTTTTGCGCCTTGTTCTTTAGCGAGTAAATATTTGATACCTCGATGAAGTGTTAAGTCTGGATAACGGCGAATTGGCGAAGTAAAGTGAGCATATTCTTCCAAAGCCAAACCAAAGTGCCCAATATTATCAGCGTGATAGACAGCTTGGCTTAATGAACGTAGCAACATTGTTTGAATAAGTTCATGATCAGACCGTTCTTTAACTTTTTCTAAGAGAGCAGCATAGTCTTTTGTGGTTGGTTTTAAGCCACCTTCTAAAGTTAAACCAAACTCACTTAAGAAAGTGCGGAACGATGTTAATTTTTCTTCGCTCGGGGTGGCATGAATACGATATAACGCAGGCTCTTTATGTTTTTCCATAAAATTAGCTGCTGCGATATTCGCAAGAATCATACATTCCTCAATGATTTTGTGGGCATCATTGCGAACAACGGGTTCAATACGCTCAATTCTCCCCATTGCATTGAAAATAAACTTAGTTTCAATGGTTTCAAAATCGATCGCACCACGTTGATGACGTGCACCAAGCAACGCTTGATAGAGTTTATAAAGCTCTTCTAAATGAGGCACAAGCGTAGAATAACGAGTGCGTAATTCTTCATCGCCTTCAAGCATTTTTGCTACTTTGGTATAAGTGAGGCGGGCGTGAGAATTCATCACCGCTTCATAAAAGCGATAATCTGTGAGCTTACCTTTGGCAGAAATTTGCATCTCACACACCATACACAAACGATCCACTTGTGGGTTAAGAGAGCATAAGCCGTTCGATAAAATTTCAGGTAGCATTGGTACAACTCGGTTCGGAAAATAGACTGAGTTACCACGATTATGTGCTTCTACATCCAAAGCGGAACGTAAACGTACGTAATAACTAACATCCGCAATCGCCACCCAAAGTTTCCAGCCTTTGCCGTGTTTTTCACAATAAACGGCATCATCAAAATCCCTCGCATCTTCGCCATCAATAGTCACAAGCGGTAAATTGCGTAAATCCACACGACCTTTTTTTGCTTCTTCAGGCACTTCTTCAGTGAATTTTTTTACGTATTTTTCCACCGCACTTGGAAACTTATGGGGAATATCGTGGTTACGCAAGGCGATTTCCACTTCCATTCCTTTCGCCATATTATCGCCTAGGATTTCAGTGATCACGCCAATTGGCTGGTTAAAACTGGCAGAACGTTCTTGCAACTCGACAACCACAACTTGTCCCATGCGAGCACCATTACGATGTTCATTAGGCACGAGAATATCTCTGCCAATTCTGCTGTCATCAGGCACCACATAGCTAAAACCGTTTTCTAAGAAAAAGCGACCCACAATTTGTTTTTTACGGCTTTCTAATACGCGCACAATTCGCACTTCACGGCGACCACGACGATCTAATCCAGCAGGTTGCGCTAAGACAAAATCTCCATGCATGACTCTTTGCATTTGATGGTTCGGAATGAATAAATCATCCTTTTTGCCATCGACCTGTAAAAAACCAAAACCTTCGCGATGACCAATTACCGTGCCTTTAAATAAATCTAATTTTTCTGGTAAGGCATAGCGTTTACGTTTGGTGAACACTAATTGCCCATCATTTTCCATCGCACGTAATCGGCGACGCATCGCTTCTATTTGCTCTTCATTTCGAATGGAAAGTGCGGTCAAAATTTCATCCCGATTCATCGGTGCATTATTGTCTCGAATAACGCTTAAAATAAATTCACGGCTCGGGATTGGATTGCCGTATTTTTCCAATTCTCGTTTGTAATGAGGATCTTGGCTGATTAAGTTTTTACGTTTTTTTGTCATTATTTTTTACAGTTTTAAAAAGTGCGGAGAGTTTGACACTGTAAGGGGGATAATGCAAGACGGGGGAGGTTTATTTATCAGTAAAACCAATGAACTTTTTCAATGTGCAAATAAACACCTATTTTTCTTTTTTATTTTTTGTTAAAGTTTCAAACCCTTAATTATTATTCATGACAAAAGGAACAATATTATGAAAATCATTAAGCAAGCAAAATAGTTTAATCCGCCTTTCTTTAATTAGTCTACTTATTTCCACTTCTTTTTATTCTGTTCAATCTTTTGTGGCAGATAGTTCTGATAAAACTTGGCAGTTACAAACAGGCCAAGGTTTAGATGCTAAAAGAGGTCAAGTGAATAATCAATTTACACAAGTTGATACCCGTTTAAATCGAACAGATTTACGTATTAACCGCGTTGGCGCAAGTGCTACGGCGTTGGCTTCATTAAAACCTGCACAATTAGGCGAAGATGATAAATTTGCATTGTCTTTGGGCGTTGGTAGTTATAAAAATGCTCAGGCGATGGCAATGGGTGCAGTGTTTAAGCCAGCTGAAAACGTACTACTCAATGTAGCAGGTAGTTTTTCAGGCTCAGAAAAAATCGTTGGTGCAGGTGTTTCTTGGAAATTCGGCAGCAAATCCAAACCTGCGGTTTCAACACAAAGTGCGGTCAATTCTGCGGAAGTTTTGCAACTGCGACAAGAAATATCGGCAATGCAAAAAGAATTGGCTGAATTGAAAAAAGCATTAAGAAAATAATCTTTAAACTAAGTGATTAAGGGCGTGATGTACGCCCTTTTTATCGCTCTGTTCATGACGACAAATTTGTTTTCTGTTTACTTTATGAGCTAAATAAGAGTATTGTATATTTATATAATGATATTAAGGGACTCTTATGATTCAACGCTACGTTAAAATAGTCAGTATTGCTTTATTACTTTTCTTAGGTTCTATCAATAATGCGTTTGCAGCACGTGTTATTACTGATCAATTAGGACGAAAGGTCACTATCCCAGATGAAGTTAATCGTGTTGTTGTCTTACAGCATCAGACTTTAAATCTCCTTGCCCAGCTTGATGCAAAGGAAAGTGTAGTCGGAGTGTTATCAAGTTGGAAAAAACAATTAGGGAAAAACTATTCACGTTTTATGCCAGAGTTAGAAACGATGCCACAACCAGGTGATTTAACTCAAGTAAATATTGAGAGTCTACTTGCTTTAAAACCTCAACTTGTGTTTGTGGCAAACTATGCACCAAAAGAAATGATTGAGCAAATCGAACAGGCTGGTGTGCCTGTTGTAGCCATTTCTTTGCGTGAAGATAAAAAAGGTGAAGAAGGAAAAGTCAACCCAGAAATGGAAGATGAAGAAGTTGCCTATAATAATGGTTTGAAACAAGGCACTTATTTAATTGGTGAAGTAGTTAATCGACAAGCGCAAGCCAAAAAGCTAGTTACTTACACTTTTGAACAGCGTGAATTAGTGAGTCAACGTTTAAGTAAGGTGCCTGATGAGCAGCGTGTTAGGGTCTATATTGCAAATCCAGATTTAGCGACTTATGGTTCTGGAAAATATACAGGGTTAATGATGCTTCATGCTGGAGCGAAGAATGTAGCAGCTGAAACAATAAAAGGTTTTAAACAAGTTTCGATTGAGCAAGTGATTCATTGGAATCCTGCAGTTATCTTCGTACAGGAGCGTTATCCTCAGCTTATCGAGCAAATTAAAAAGGATCCCTCTTGGCAAATTATTGATGCGGTGAAAAATCAACGTATCTATTTAATGCCGGAATATGCAAAAGCGTGGGGATATCCAATGCCTGAAGCATTAGCGATTGGTGAATTATGGTTAGCAAAACAACTTTACCCTGAATTGTTTGCAGATGTTGATTTAGAGGAAGAAAAAGTAAACCAATACTATAAACTGTTCTACCGTATGCCATATAACCAGTAATAACGATGAAGTCTATGTTAGCAAATCAGCGAGGTTTTATAACATCGCTGATTTTTATCTTGTTTATCATCGTATTGTTCACTTTAAATATTGGCGCTTTTTCGTTATCAACCGAAAAAGTGCTGTCCATTTTATCTAAGCCTTTTCTTTCGCAACACGCGTCTTTTACACCCATGGAATACCATATTGTTTGGCATGTACGCTTACCACGCATTATTATGGCATTTTTTTCAGGGGGGATCTTAGCGATGAGTGGTGCAACACTACAGGGCGTGTTTCATAATCCCCTTGTTGATCCTCATATTATTGGTGTCACATCAGGGGCAGTTTTTGGAGGCAGTTTAGCAATTTTATTAGGATTCCCATCTTATTTATTGATTCTATCCACATTTTCTTTTGGTTTATTGACATTATTCTTGATCTATGTAACCACAATGTTCATCGGAAAAGGCAATCGTATTGTATTAGTTTTAGCGGGTGTCATTTTAAGTGGTTTCTTTAGCACTCTAGTGAGCTTAATCCAATATTTAGCGGATGCAGAAGAAGTTCTGCCGAGCATTGTATTTTGGTTATTAGGAAGTTTTGCCACCACTAGTTGGGCAAAACTAGCTATATTGTTACCCTGCGTTTTTATTGCAGCTTATTTATTATTCCGTTTACGGTGGCATATTAATGTGTTATCGCTAGGTGATATGCAAGCAAAAATGTTAGGCGTTTCCATTAAGAAAATGCGTTGGTTTGTTTTGCTACTTTGTGCATTGCTTGTAGCAACACAAGTCGCTGTTAGTGGGAGTATTGGGTGGATAGGGCTTGTTATTCCTCATTTGACACGTTTTTTTGTAGGAAGTGATCACCGTTATCTATTGCCCGCCTCCTTTTTGATTGGTGGGATTTTCATGATTGTTATTGATACACTTGCACGTACGTTAACTTCTGCAGAAATTCCTGTAGGTATTATCACCGCTCTTTTAGGAGCACCCATTTTTACCTTGCTCCTATTAAAAACTTATCGAAAGAAGTCATTATGAATGAATTGAGTTTAGATGCAGATAAGCTGTTATTTGGTTATGATAAGCCGTTGTATTTACCACTTACTTTCCAATGTAAGAAAGGAGAGGTTATTTCGGTATTTGGAACAAATGGAAAAGGTAAAACCACATTATTGCATTCTCTTGCTCATGTGTTACCTGTTATGTCTGGACAGATTAGGCAACAAGGTCATATTGGTTTTGTGCCACAGTCTTTTTCGTCGCCAGATTATCCCGTGTTAGAGATTGTTTTAATGGGGCGAGCAAGCAAAATTGGAGCATTTAACTTACCAAGTAAAACGGATGAAACAGTCGCATTACAGATGTTGGCGTGCTTAGACATCCTGCATTTAGCTGAGCGCAATATCAATATGCTTTCGGGCGGTCAACGCCAACTTGTGCTCATCGCTCGTGCACTTGCGACAGAATGTCAGGTCCTCATTTTAGATGAACCTACAGCAGCATTGGATGTTTATAATCAATAGCGTGTCTTACAACTTATACGTTTTCTTGCAACGGAACAAAAAATGACCATTATTTTTTCCACTCATGATCCTTATCACAGTTTATGTGTGGCAGATAATGTGTTATTGCTATTGCCTAACCAACAATGGAAATATGGAATAGCCAGTCAAATTTTAACGGAATCTCATTTGAAACAAGCGTATAATGTACCGATTAAATATTCTATGATTGAAGAACAGCAGGTTTTAGTCCCCATCTTTACCATACAGTAAACATATCGCATGAGAATTTTAGCCGCAGGGAGTTTACGCCAGCCTTTTACGTTATGGCAACAAGCATTAATCCAACAGTATCACCTACAAGTCGAAATTGAATTTGGACCGGCGGGGTTGTTGTGCCAACGCATTGAGCAAGGGGAAAAAGTGGATTTGTTTGCCTCTGCCAATGATGCGCATCTTAGGCATTTACAAGCGCGATATCCTCATATTCAACTTGTGCCTTTTGCTACAAATCGTTTATGTTTAATTGCAAAGAAATCGGTGATTACTCACCATGATGAGAATTGGTTGACATTATTGATGTCGCCCCACTTACGCTTAGGAGTATCGACACCTAAGGCAGATCCTTGTGGAGATTATACTTTGGCATTATTTTCGAATATTGAAAAACGGCATATGGGCTATGGCTCGGAATTAAAAGAAAAAGCAATGGCAATAGTTGGTGGTCCGGATTCTATCACTATTCCAACAGGACGAAATACCGCAGAGTGGCTTTTTGAGCAGAATTATGCTGATCTTTTCATTGGTTATGCGAGTAATCATCAATCTTTGTGTCAGCATTCTGATATTTGTGTTTTGGATATTCCTGATGAGTATAATGTGAGGGCGAACTATACATTAGCAGCTTTTACTGCGGAAGCATTACGCCTTGTGGACTCCTTGCTTTGTTTGACTTGCGGACAAAAATATTTACGCGATTGCGGCTTTTTGCCTGCCAATCATATCTGATGAATAGTTTGGATATTATCAATTATAAGATTTATGGATATATAACCCATGCCAGAATTACCTGAAGTTGAAACCACAAAAATGGAATTAGCCCTTATCTTGAAGGGGCTATCATTGAAAAAATTGTTGTTCGCCAACCGAAATTACGCTGGATGGTAAGCGAAGAATTAGCGCAAATTACACAACAAAAAGTCATCGCATTAAGTCGCCGTGCGAAGTATTTAATTATCCAACTTGAAACAGGCTATATGATTGGACATTTAGGGATGTCAGGGTCATTGAGAGTTGTGGAGAAAGGGGATCTTATTGATAAACATGATCATCTTGATATCGTAGTGAATAACGGAAAAGTTGTGCGTTATAACGATCCTCGTCGTTTTGGCGCGTGGTTGTGGACAGAGAAGTTGAATGAATTTCCTCTTTTTCTGAAATTAGATCCAGAGCCTCTGTCTGAGGAATTTGATTCTGATTACTTGTGGCAAAAAAGTCGTAAAAAACAGACCGCACTTAAAACTTTTTTAATGGATAATGCTGTCGTCGTTGGCGTTGGGAATATCTATGCGAATGAAACGTTATTTCTTTGTAACCTACATCCGCAAAAAAACAGCAGGGAGTTTAACTAAGGCACAATGTGGGCAGTTAGTAGAACAAATAAAACAAGTGCTGTCTAACGGAATCCAACAAGGTGGTACGACGCTAAAAGATTTTCTCCAACCGGATGGGCGTCCAGGCTATTTTGTCCAAGAATTGCGGGTTTATGGTAATAAGGATAAGCCTTGTCCAACATGTGGCACAAAAATAGAAAGTTTAGTGATAGGGCAACGAAATAGTTTCTATTGCCCCAAGTGTCAGAAGAGATAGGACTATTTGACAAGCCATGCAGGGTCAATTTGTTCAGGTGAGAGCTCATTAATATTTTCTTTATAGAAAAGTATGTGCGTTTCTGCCTGACTTCTGGGTTGCCAATGTGTAAACGCAATAGGATCTTCTTTATAAATACCAATAATTGGTTTATTAAAACCTGAAGCAATATGTACAGTAGACGTGTCTGTAGAGATTAATTGATCACAGTGGCGAATCAATTCAATGGTATGAAAGATCTTGGTTGTTGGATGGACAAAAATATGCGGATAATCGGCTGACAATTGTGTTAATTTCTCTGTTACTTCAGGATAGCTTAATAGCACCAGCTTTTTTCCTCCGCTGACTTGCGTGAGATAATCTAAATATTTTTTGATGTTGTCATCGTTTACTTTTTTGATTCTTGCAGCACCATAAAAATTAATAGCAATATACTTTTCTAGTTGGTTTTTCTGTAAAAATTCAGAAATTTCGACCGCACTTTGCTCATCAAATGGGACGTCATAGCTTATATCTTGTACCGTAATATTCACTTTTTCTAAGGCGAGTTTATAGGGTTCCGAAAAGTGAAATTGTCCCTCCAGATTGATATTAAATAAACCATAATTGGCTTTTTGATAGCCAATATAATGCTTGGCATTGATTAAGCGTAAAAGTAAAAGATCGCGATTACGAATCATAATCGTCGGATCAATCACTAAATCATATTGTTCTTTTTGAATTGCTAGACCACATTTGATATAATCCAAAATACTTTTCTTTTTTACATAGTAAAGTTGATCGATATATGGATTTTGTTTAAAAAGATAAGCATTTTGTTTGGTACAAATTACACCAATTTTAATGTGGGGATTAAATTTTTTTATCTCACGGAATACAAATGAGCTCGCCACATAATCCCCAATTTTTCCGTCTTGGCGGAGGAAGAGGATGCTTCTAGGAACATTTGTTATTCTGTTTAATCCGTTTTTTTTATCAAGGAAATATTTGCCTAGACCCAACCTTAACATTTGTAATTTATTTTTTAATTTCATTGTTAGCGTTGCTCCATTGCATCAATTTCAGAATCGATACCTCGAAATACGCAAGGGGGTTCAACGCCATAAGCATTTAATCCAGTGAGTTGTAACGCGCCAGTTAAGTAGTCAGCAGGCATACGGATAGGATAGGCTATTTGTAGGAGTTTTTGAGCGCCAGATAAAGTAATTAAATAAGCTGTTGTACACATGATTGCACGTTTAGACGTTTTAGAGGGTTTACGATAGTGAACTAAACGGTAATTTTTGACAAGTGTTTTTGTCCAGCAATAACTTTTTGCTTTACCATGATCATAAAATAAAATTTCAACATTTTTTGAAACTTTCTTCAAACTGTCTTTTACAATTGCTTCGAATTCGTGCGATACAATCGCATCATCTTCAAGAATAATAGCACGCGCTATCTTTTCATTGCACATCATTTGGTAAATAGATAAATGGCTCATAGCACAACCTATTTCACCGACTGTCAGAGGTTTACGAGCAAATCGTTGTGGGCAAAACGTGTAATCTATGTTATTTAATTCATCCTGAGAAAGTGTTTTGCCATTAATACCATCAATAAACTTAAAGTTGAGTTTTAAACCATTTAACCGTTGAGCGATTATATCTCGTCGAGGAGAGTTTTTGAGGCTGATAACGAAAATTGGGGGGAACTGTTCCATTTGATCCGTCCTTATATATAATTAAACTCTGTAAAAAACAGGGTTTAATTTAACTTCATATTTTATTTCGTACTTGGAATACTAAAACGTTTGTTAAAGCGTTCTACACGACCACCGGTATCAACAACACGTTGTTTACCTGTATAGAATGTGGCAGTTGCCACAGACGTCTAAGTTTAAATCTTTACCCACAGTTGAGCGAGTTTTAATGACATTACCGCAAGAACATGTTGCTGTAACTTCTACATAATTAGGATGAATACCTTGTTTCATAGAAAACCTCGATTTGAAGCCACGCCGCTATCAAGTTCAAGGACTGACACCGCGTGTAATTAATATTACACCATAAATGGCAGTTTGTATGTAAGGGGGCAGCTAAATATTTATTAGAGATATTCAAAAATATGGAAAGTAATAATATTTTTCCTATCGATCATTTGATTTTTAATCGTTTTCTTGCCGGTGAAGAATTGATGGTTTATCAACTCTCGCCTGCACTTTGTATCCAAGAGTTACAATTGAACGAAAATGAATCTCTATTGGACAGTCAGTTAGAATCTGAGCGAAAAAATTATCGATTAGCTGAAAAGGCTAGAAAAAAGAAAACTTGGAGAGAAAAAGTATATCATATATTTACTAAGCCACAGAGAATGCTAAAAAAGAGAAAAGAGCGAGCAGAAAAAAATGCAAAAATGAAATTGAAATGTATTGTGAAATTTGAATAAAAATATCTTTTTATTAGATATTTTTAAAGTATGAAAAGCGCGGTAAAAATTTTATGCAGGAACGCGTTCTGTTACGAGCATTTGTAATTTTCGTAAAATAACATTTAATACTACGCCATAGGCTGGTACGAATAATATAATGCCGACAAATAGCTTAAATAGGTAATCTACAAAACCGAGTTGTGCCCAGTGTTCAGCCATGAACGGATCTGCACTTTGGTAGAAGGCGATACTGAAGAAAACAAACGTATCCGCCATTGAACCGAATGTCATTGAGCTAGTTGGCGCCACCCACCATGTTTTTAACTGGCGTAAGCGGTTAAATACGATCACATCAAGCAATTGTCCTACCACGTAAGCGGCAAAGCTCGCAATAGCAATACGGAATACAAACAGATCAAAATGCGTTAATGATTCGAAACCTTGGAATTTGCTTTCAGAGAATAAAACAGATATGACGTAACTTACAATAAGTGCAGGAAACATCACCACGAAGATGATTTTTCTCGCATCTTCCGCACCGAAAATGCGTACGGTTAAATCGGTAGCTAAAAAGATAAATGGGAATGTGAGCGTTCCCCAAGTGCTGTGGAAAGAAAAATCGTTTGCTGCACCAAGTGCGGTTAATTTTAGCGTGATTTCAAAAGGGATTTGTACAAAGTAATTGCTCGCGGCAATGATGAATATGTGGAAAAAGCTGAGCCAGATGATTGCACGACGTTTTTGTTGATCATTAAAGATCGGAGAGGTTAATTTCATGTTGTACCTTTTTAGTTTAAATAAATCGGGGTTAGGGAACCCGAGGCTGAATATAGGGAGCTAGATGATACGCATATTTCTAATAATTGCAAGAGTCGATGGCATTTGAGTTTTATATTTTATGAAAATTGACGAATGATTTTACAGCCTTTATTCTATTTGCGTTTTTCATCAAATTTGAAAGGAGAGAAAATGGAGTTACACAATATTCGTGATGAATATACTAAACGAGTGCTTTCACAACATGATTGCCATGAAAATCCAATTTCGCAATTTGAACAGTGGCAGAAAGAGGCTATTCATGCTCAAGTCAATGAGCCAACCGCAATGAATATTGCGACTGTTGATGAACAAGGTCGCCCAAATAGCCGAATGGTTTTGTTGAAAGAAGTCAATGAGCAAGGTTTTGTCTTTTTTACGAATTATCTTAGTCGAAAAGGTAGCTGTATTGAGCGCAATCCTTATGTCGCGCTGACTTTCTTTTGGCCTGAATTGGAACGCCAAGTGCGGATTGAAGGTAAGGCGGTTAAAATTCCAGCAGAACAATCCGATAAATATTTTGCTACCCGACCTTACACCAGTCGTATAGGGGCTTGGGCAAGTGAGCAAAGTGCGGTGATTTCTAATTATAAATCTTTGCTAGTAAAAGCCGCATTGGTTGCCGCTAAACATCCATTAAACGTGCCTCGACCAGATTATTGGGGCGGCTATTTAGTGGTGCCAGAAACCGTGGAATTTTGGCAGGGGCGTCCAAGCCGTTTACACGATCGCATTCGTTATCGTAAAGAAAGTGATAATTGGATTAGAGAAAGACTTTCTCCTTAGTAAATTGAGCATAAAAATAACCGCACTTTAGTTGTATCCCGAAAGTGCGGTTAATTTTTTCTAAATTTTAGCGTTTAGCTTTATTTATTAATGCGTGCTAGTACTTGTTGTTGTACGATTTGCACGTTTACGATCGTTTTCCGTTAAAAGTTTTTTACGGATACGAATCGACTCAGGTGTTACTTCCACTAGTTCATCATCATCGATAAATTCAATCGCTTGTTCAAGACTGAATTTTACAGGTGTAGTTAGCACAATCGCATCGTCTTTACCTGACGCACGCATATTAGTTAGTTTTTTACCTTGTAAGCAGTTTACGGTTAAGTCATTTGAGCGGCTATGAATACCGATAATTTGACCTTCATAAACTTCTACATTTGCATCAATCATTAACTTACCACGTTCTTGTAAGCCAAATAATGCATAGCCCAGTGCTTTACCTGTTGCATTAGAAATCAACACACCATTTTTACGTTGACCGATATCTCCACCTTTGATTTCATCATAGTGGCTAAAACTTGAGTAAAGTAAGCCTGTGCCAGAAGTCATGGTCATAAAATCGCCACGGAAGCCAATTAATCCACGGCTAGGAATGATGTATTCTAAGCGAACACGGCCTTTACCGTCAGGCAACATATCACGAACTTCACCTTTACGGATACCCAATGCTTCCATCACAGAACCTTGATGTTGTTCTTCCACATCGATAGTTACTTGTTCGTATGGTTCTTGTTTTTTACCGTCAATATCACGATAAATTACTTTTGGACGAGAAACCGCAAGCTCATAACCTTCACGACGCATATTTTCGATTAACACGGAAAGATGTAATTCGCCACGACCAGAAACACGGAATTCATCTGGGTTTGGGGTTTCTTCTACTCGTAACGCCACGTTGTGGACTAATTCTTTATTTAAACGTTCAAGAATTTGACGTGATGTGACATATTTTCCTTCTTGCCCTGCAAATGGAGAGGTATTTACACAGAAGAACATGGTTACCGTTGGTTCATCAACCGTTAATGATGGCAGTGCTTCAACTGCGTTAATATCACAAATCGTATCAGAAATATTTAATTCTCCTAAACCAGTGATAGCAACAATATCGCCAGCATAAGCAACGTCTTCTTCATAACGTTGTAAACCAAGATGTCCAAGTACTTGACCGATACGACCTTGACGAGTTTTTCCTTCACTATTGATGATAGTAACTGGTTGGTTTGGTTTAATCGAACCACGCTTAATACGACCAATGCCGATAACACCTACATAGTTGTTGTAGTCTAATTGTGAAATTTGCATTTGGAATGGTGCATCAAGTTCTACTTTGGGCGATTCTACATATTTCACAATGGCTTCAAATAATGGCGTCATATCTTCCGCTAAATCTTCGTGTTCAAGACCTGCAACACCATTTAGCGCTGAAGCATAGATAATTGGGAAGTCTAATTGTTCATCGCTTGCACCAAGATTGACAAATAAGTCAAATACTTGATCCACAACCCAGTCTGGACGTGCACCAGGGCGATCAACTTTATTAATTACGACGATTGGTTTTAAGCCGTGAGCGAATGCTTTTTGTGTAACGAAACGGGTTTGTGGCATTGGGCCATCAAACGCATCAACAACTAATAGAACAGAATCCACCATAGAAAGTACACGTTCAACTTCGCCACCGAAGTCTGCGTGCCCTGGAGTATCCACGATGTTAATGCGGTAGTCATTCCAGTTAATCGCAGTATTTTTTGCAAGAATGGTAATGCCACGTTCTTTTTCAAGATCGTTTGAGTCCATAACGCGTTCATCTACATCGCCACGAGCAGATTCAAAAGTACCAGATTGTTGAAGAAGTTTATCTACAAGGGTGGTTTTACCGTGGTCTACGTGCGCAATAATGGCGATGTTACGGAGTTTTTTAATATCAATTTCGTTTTTCATTGTTTAATGCTTTAATTGGATAAGATGCAATTTTTATTGCATTGTTACATAAAAAATGGCGCAATGAATTGCACCCTACATTTCTACATTTGTCGAAAAGGCAAAAATTATACATGTATTTTTCTTTTTCTGCTATGGCTAGAATAAGAAAAATAAATTTCATGAAAAAATAGCATGGCTACGTTATAATGCGTGCTTATCTTAATAAGACTAACCATAGAGGATTTTCTAATGCCAAACGCAAATGCAATCGCCAATGTATTTAAGCTAATTGAAGAAAATAATGTGAAATTTGTACTTCTTCGATTTACCGATATTAAAGGTAAAGAACATGGTGTTTCTATCCCAGTTAGCCTTGTTGATGAAGATATGTTTGAAGACGGCAAGATGTTTGATGGTTCCTCTGTAGAAGGATGGAAGACTATTAATAAAGCCGATATGTTGCTTATGCCAATGGCTGAAACGGCAGTTGTCGATCCATTCGCGCAAATCCCAACGCTTTCTATTCGTTGTAGTGTTTATGAACCAACGACAATGCAAAGCTATGATCGTGACCCGCGCTCTATTGCAATTCGTGCAGAAAATTATATGCGTTCAACTGGTATTGCGGATCAAGCTTTTTTTGGCCCTGAACCTGAATTCTTCTTATTTGATGATGTGCGTTTTAATGTATCAATGAACAAAGCATCTTTTTCTATTGATGATATAGAAGCTGCTTGGAACACGAATAAAAAATATGAAGAAGGCAATAATGCTTATCGCCCATTGAAAAAAGGCGGATATTGTGCCGTTGCACCGATTGATAGTGCGCACGATATTCGTTCTGAAATGTGCTTGATTTTAGAAGAAATGGGACTTGTGATTGAAGCCCATCATCATGAAGTGGCGACTGCGGGACAAAACGAAATTGCGACTAAATTTAATACGCTAACTTTAAAAGCGGATGAGACTCAAATTTATAAACATGTCGTACAAAACGTTGCATTAGAGCACGGTAAAACGGCGTGTTTTATGCCCAAACCAATTACTGGAGATAATGGTTCGGGTATGCACTGTAATATGTCGTTAAGTAAAGACGGAAAAAATATTTTCCAAGGCGATAAATATGCAGGCCTTTCTGAAACCGCACTTTACTACATCGGCGGTATCATTAAGCACGCTAAAGCCTTAAATGCGTTCACTAATCCAAGTACTAATTCATATAAACGTTTAGTGCCTGGTTATGAAGCACCAGTATTGTTGGCTTATTCTGCAAGCAATCGTTCTGCCTCGATTCGTATCCCTGCCGTAACAAATCCGAAAGCGATTCGAATAGAAGCGCGTTTCCCTGATCCTTTAGCAAACCCATATCTTGCATTCGCTGCATTATTGATGGCAGGCCTTGATGGTGTAGTAAACAAAATCCATCCAGGCGATGCAATGGATAAAAATCTTTACGATCTTCCACCAGAAGAATTAAAAGATATTCCAGCGGTTGCAAGCTCTTTAGAAGAAGCATTGAATTCATTAGAAAAAGACTATGAATTTTTAACTCAAGGTGGCGTATTTGCTAAAGATTTTATTGATGCGTTTATCAGTATCAAACGTAAAGAAGTGGAACGTTTAAATATGGCACCACATCCAGTTGAATTTGAAATGTATTATGCGTAATGATATATAAACAAGAACAATGCGGTGAAATTTCGCCGTATTTTTTTAAAGGAGTAAATATGACTAAGATTTCTTCTCAAAAGAATGACTAGATTGATTTAATGGAGCTTTTCTGCGTATTCATAGCAATAGCTGGCGTATAGGCCTGTACGGCAAAAGAGCAGTGGACTTCAACTGATATTGGGTTGTGCCTCGTTCAACCGATTTCGGTAACTTACAGCCTACACGTGTGGAATATGCCACATTATTGGCGACAGTGAATTTTCTTCTGTAGCGTTATCAGGTTCATTGTATGGTCAATTTAGGCACTTCCTTCTTTCTAGAGATTTAAAACGCCAGTTCTTAAAACAATCTGTATGGGTGAAAATTATACTAAGGAGATGACAGAAGAATAAAGACATATTTATATTGAAAATGTAGTCTCTAAGTATTTAGTTGTTCACGAAATTGATCCGAAGAAAAAAGATTTAACTGAGTTGGATAAAATAGCTTTAAAAATTACCTTTTCAGCAGAAACTCCAAAATATGCACAATCTGTATTGACAGAGAATGTAAATTTTGTAAATCAATATAGTCTTAACCAAACAAACCAAGAGTTTAAACAGGGATTTAACCTCCGTTTAGATGAGCTGAGATTTAGTAAAGAACAAATTGAAGAGAATCTAACAGAAGCAAAAAAGGTTCAAGTTGAAAACTTAACAAATGCGTTAGATATTGCTAAAAAAGCGGGTATTAAAGATTTTTCAAGAGGAAATAATATCTCTGATTCTAAATTAGCAGATGGTACATATTTATTTATACTCGCTGAAAAATATTTACAGGCGCAACTAGATATTGCTAAAAACACACCTGTTGTTTACCCAGCTAATTATTATATTACAGATAGACAGTTATTTAAATTAAATAAATTAGCTTCACAATTGGAATTAGTTGAGGATGTAAAAACGTATTATTATTTAAGCTCTCCTGATTATCCTGTGGTTAAAGATAATCCTAAGAGGGCGTTGATTCTTGCTATCGGGTTTATTATCGGTATTCTGTTACCTACTTTCTTTATTTTATTAGGTTCGGTTATACAAACTAATAAAAAGCAGTCATGAAGAAAAAGGCTATTTTTATCAGTACGGGAGCGGTTATTATCTTTAAAATATTAAATCCCTGTTATAGCTGGTGTACTAGCAAAATTTATGATGCTTTCCGAAAATGTTTGCCTGCAATGGATAATCCATATTTTCAAGAGAGCTGATCTGAAAAGGATTATGAACTGATTAAGGCGTTCTTAGCTGGTGAGAATAAAAGGAAAACTAAATGCTTTTATGATCTGTAAGGAATAAAGAATGAGCTTAATTAAAGATAGTTCTATTTATTTAATCGGAGAGTTATCTGCAAAATGTGTACCTTTTCTATTACTACCCTATTTATCGCGTAAATTAGGGGTAGAAGGATTTGGTGAGCTTTCTTACTATCAAACGTTTTTACCTTTATTTGTAATTTTTATTGGGCTAAGCCAAGATGGCGCTGTTGCTCGCTATTTTTATGTGTATGGTAAACGCTCATTAAATTTAGTTGTGAAGACAGGCTATGCCTATACGCTTAGTATTGGTGGATTAGGTTTGCTTTTTTGCTGGTTAATGCAATCTGAAATAATGTTTTACTTAGTATTAAGTGCGATATTTCAGGTGTTTCTTTCAGTTCAGCTCAGCATTAGACAATGTCAAAAACAAGCGATTCCCTATACTTTTATTCAAGTTTCTTCAACGATTACAAATGCAGCACTTACTATATTAATGCTTGAATTCTATCAAACAGATTTGGTAGAAAAACGTATTTTAGCAATTTTAATAAGTAATGTTTTTGTAGCTTTACTTTCTTATTTAATCTATAGAAAAAGAGTAAATAATAAAAAGTTTTATTTTTTAAAATATAAAACAGCTTTTTTCTATATAATGTCTTTTGGTTTTCCGATGATTTTTCATCACGGTAGCTTTTTTATTAAAGGGCAATTGGATAGAATCTTTATTTTTCATCGCTTTAGCGAAGCGGAATTAGGTTTATATGCAATGGGAGCGCAAATTGCATTTATCTTATCAGTTTTTATTTTAGCGATAAATAAAGCGCTTGTTCCCTATCTGTTTGAGAAATTAAAACAAGGTAGTGTTAAGTTAAAAGATTTACATAGATGGTCGTTACTTTCATTATTGATCGTGCCTATTCCATCACTTGTTACCTTAATTGTTCCGGAACAATGGCTATTGTTCTTCTTAGGCAAACATTTTATCGGGGTAAAATACTACATTATAGTATTCTTACTCTCTACGAGTTTAACCATCCCTTATTTGTTCTTAGTAAATTATTTGTTTTATCACGGAAAAACTAAAGAAATTTCGTTTTGCTCTGTATTATCAACAATGATTTACTTGGGAGCATTGGGGGGATTAATTTTTACGGATGTAGTTTATATTCCTTATGCTAGTGTATTGGGGGCGTTGGGGATTTTACCTGTATTATATAAAATAACAAAAAGAGTAGAAGAAAATGAATATGCCACTCATTAGTATAATAATGCCTGTTTATAATGCAGAATGTTACCTTAATCAAGGTATTTTATCTTGCTTAAATCAATCTTATCAAAACATTGAATTAATTTTAATTGATGATGGTTCAACAGATAAAAGTATTGAAATAATAAATAACATCATTGATAAAGATAAGCGAGTTAAACTTTTCTTTACCCCAACTAATCAAGGGCCTGCAGCGGCAAGAAATATAGGGTTAGAAAAAGCACAAGGTGACTATATTACATTCTTAGATAGTGATGATTTTATTGCAAATGATAAATTAGAAAAACAACTTAATTTTATGTTGCAAAATCATCTTGTAATGACGCATGGCAACTATGCTTTCTGTGATTTGGAAGGAAATCAGATAAAATTAGTTACGACTAGTAAAAAAATTGATTATTTAACCTTATTACAAGGTAACCAATTTAAAATAATGACCGTACTTGTTAAAAGAGAATCTATTAAATTACTTAGGTTTCCTAATATTAAACACGAAGATTATGCCTTCTTTTTAGATTGTTTAAAAGAAGTTAAACAATCTATACTATATAGCCATCAGGCAAGTTCATTTGTAAGAATCGGTAAAGTCAGCGTTTCATCAAATAAATTTAAAAGTGCAATCTGGACATTTAATATCTATTTTAAAAGAGAGAAACTAGGTGTAGTAAAATCAATTTATTATTTTATCCTCTATGCCTATAATGGATTTATTAAATACAAGAAATAAAAATATGATTTCATTACTTATTATTAGCTTCGGGCGTTGTCAAGAAGTATTGGAAACGTTTGCATGTGTCAATAAATATCATGGTAAAAAAATTGAATTACTTTTCCTTGATAATAATCCAGCAAGAGAGTTGGAAACAGCTCTATCTTCTATTGTAGAAAATAATAGTAGCATTTTATTTAGCTATTTTCATACCGGTGAGAATCTAGGTGTTGCTGAAGGACGTAATTTTTTAATTGAAAAAGCTCAAGGAGATATTTTAATTACACTTGATGACGATATTGAAATTGAAGATATTATTCTTTTAATTCAGAAAGTGACTGATTATATGGCAAATAATGCTAAAGTAGGAGCGTTAGCCTTTAATATTAAAAACTATTTTACTCGTAAAGCATTATCACACGAGATCCCACATGGTAATAAAAAGTTAGATTTTTCACAGAATTTACTGACTTATTATTTTATTGGTGCTGGGCATGCAATAAGGAAAGAAGTCTATCAAAAAGCGGGGTTTTACCCTAAGGATCTTGGCCTATATGGTGGTGAAGAAAGAGATTTGTCATTTAGGATTTTAGAAGCAGGCTATCAGATACTTTATGCAAGTGATATTGTGATTTATCATAAGGTTTCACCAAATGGAAGAATGATGAGAAAAAAGGAAAACTTCTTTAGATATAGAAATCAACTTATTGTTTTAAATAGATATATGCCAATGAGATATCGATTAACTTCTAATTTTGTTTGGTCTATTTTTTATCTTGTAAAAATGAACGGAGAAATTCTAGATATTGTAAAAGTATTATCAGAAATTTTTAGTTTAAAAAGAAAGGTAGTATCAGATAAAACAATTAGATATATTAAATTTGTTGATGGTAGATTATATTATTAATGATTATTTGATTGGTATTATTTTTATTTATTTCTCTTTCTTCGTTGATGGGGTTAAAATATAATAAATTATCTAGCCAACTCTTTATTTTTAATATTTTAATTATCTATTTTTTTTACTGTTTTTAGATATGGCGTAGGTGAAGAGTATTTTCAATATGAAGAATTATTTAAACAAGTGTTACCAATAAATAAGATATCAATTTCTTATTTTAAGGATAATGTTCATGATATTGAGTATGGTTATTTGTTTTTTGAATCAGTAATTAAATACTTTACTGATGAACACCTTGTTTTTCTTGTTTTTTATGTCTTTGCAATGTTCCTTTTTCTATATAAGGCAATAAACAATACTGGTTTATATAGAAATATACAGTTGCTTATTTTCTATTCTTTTATATTTTTAGAATATATTTTTAGTGTGCACAGACAAGGTGTGGCAATGTGCATAATATATTATGCTATCATACTGATCCATGAGGATAAATTATTTAGTATACTTTGCTGGTTATTTTAGCCTCGCTATTTCATAAGATAGCCATTATACTTATTCCGCTTTATTTTTTTATAAGAAAAGAATTTAAAGTATCTGTTCTATTTTACATGGTTGTAATTGCATTATTTATATCTTCTTTTGACTTAATAGGTATAGTTATTAAGTGGTGTAATGAGAATTTCTCTAATGTGGCTGTTTTTAGATGGGTGTTTCACTATTATTTTAATAAGCATGATGCAAATTTAAAAATGTCTGCTATACCTTACATGCAACGAGCAATAATGTTATTTATACTATTCCTATTTTATAAAAGAATCCCCTATACTTATTCTAACTTACTGCTCTTATATGTTAGTCTTTTCTTTATATTCTCTAATGTGGGAGTGTTAGCAAATAGGGTTTCAGGAATTTTATTGGTATCTTATGCAATATTTTTCTCTGTTCTAATTTGTAACTTAAAATTTAAGAGAAATAGATTACTTATTATTTTATATATGTTTTTTCTAACTTAGTATTTTTGTTAAGAATATTCATGATGTTCATCCGTTAACTAATAAGCTAAATTATTTGCTATATGAATTAAACTATAAGACAGTTAACATATTTCAGGAGGGGGAATGAATAAAAGAGTAATAATTATCAGTAATATGAGGATGTTATTTTTATTTCTTCTTATAGATAAAAGGAGATTAGGGGATGTTTTTATATTTTCTAATAAAGTTGAATCTAAAATTAAATCTGCATTTGAGTTTCATAGTGCTGATTCTATCTTTGATTTACTATTTAAAAAAATTATTTCTGAAATTAAATTAATATATTTTTGTTATAAAAATAAAATAGAATTTAAAAAAACTGTTGTTTATGGTGCTGACCATATTTTAGGCTCTTCATTTTTTTTAAGTAAATGTCTTTTTTATTTAATTGAAGATGGCACTGAGAACTATCAAACTAAAAATTATAAAAGAAGTTTAAAAAATAGATTGTTTTCACTACCTAAATTTGGAATGCATAAAAATGTTAAGAAAATTTATTTAACAAGGAATGATAATATTCCTGATTGTATTAAAGAAAAAGTTGAAGTAATTAATATTCATCAACTTTGGAAAAATAAAACAAAAGAAGAACAAGATGAGATTTTATTTTTACTAAGTGTAGATAAAAATAAATTAGAAAATTTAAAGCATAAAAGTATCGTTTTATTTACACAGCCACTTTCAGAAGATAATGTTTTAACTGAGGAAGAGAAAATCGCTCTTTATAAAACTATAATAGGAAATTATGATCAAGAGAAACTTGTAATTAAAACACATCCAAGAGAAACTACAAACTATCGAAATTATTTCCCTAATATTGAGGTTTTTAGTGAAAATTACCCATCTGAGATTTTAGATGTATTAGGCATAAGATTTGAAAAAGTGGTAACAATTTTCTCAACGGCTGTATATGTATACCCAAAAGAAGATATTATTTTTTATGGTACAAAAATACACCCTAAATTATTATCAAGATTTGGAAGGATAGAATATGAATAAGTTATTTTTGTCTAAATTTATTTTAGCTTTATTAGATTTTATTACATTTAATGCTTCTTTTTCATTATCTTTACTAATAATATCCTATTATCATCATGGATATGATCAATATTTACCTGTTTACGAAGTGGATGATAGATATTACATTCATACGCTTTTAGGTTTTCTTTGTGTTGGATGGTTTGCTATTAGGCTAAGACATTATACTTATAGAAAACCTTTTTGGTTTGAGTTAAAAGAGATTTTTAGAACACTTCTTATCTTTGCGGTCTTTGAACTTGCAATTGTTGCATTTTCTAAATTATATTTCTCTAGATATTTATGGTTTCTTACTTGGGGAATCACTTTTCTAATTTTCCCTTTTGCAAGAGTATTTGTAAAGCATTTATTAATAAAGCTTAGTTGGTTTGTTAGAAATACCGTCATAATTGGTGCTAGAGATAATGCTTTTGATATATATAATGCCTTGAAAGATGAACCTTATTTAGGTTTAAAGGTAATATGTTTTATTTCTGTATCAAATACTACTAATGTCAATGTGGTATCACTGGATATTCCTATTTTAGATAATACTGATTCTTGGAAATCAAGAATGAAGAAGTCAGATCAATTTATTATTGCTCTTGAGGATAATGAAGAAGTAGATAGGAATAATTGGTTACGTTATTTTTCCACAAATGGATATCGTTCTGTTTCTGTTATTCCTACATTGAGAGGCTTACCTTTATATAGTACGGACATGTCTTTTATGTTTAGCCATGAAATGATGTTATTACGAATGAATAATAATTTGGCTAAACTATCTTCTCGTATTTTGAAACGAACCATGGATATTGTTGTTGGTTCCTTAGCTATTATTATATTTTCCCCTGTGTTGCTTTATCTGTATTTTGCAGTAAAAAAAGATGGTGGTAATGCTATTTATGGACATCCTCGAATTGGTCGTAATGGGAAGACATTTAACTGCTTAAAGTTTAGATCATTGATTGTAAATTCCAAAGAGGTGCTTGATGAATTGCTAAGAACAGATCCTCAAGCAAGAGCAGAATGGGAAAAAGATTTTAAATTAAAGAATGATCCTCGAATTACTAAAATCGGTGCTTTTATTCGCAAAACAAGTTTAGATGAATTACCTCAATTATTTAATGTTTTAAAAGGTGAAATGAGTTTAGTTGGGCCTCGCCCAATTGTAATTGATGAGCTAGAGCGTTATGAAGAAAACGTAGATTATTACTTAATGGCAAAACCCGGTATGACAGGGCTTTGGCAAGTCAGCGGACGTAATAATGTCGATTATAATACTCGCATTTATTTTGATTCTTGGTATGTAAAAAATTGGTCACTTTGGAATGATATTGCTATTTTGTTCAAAACTGTAAATGTAGTTTTAAAACGAGATGGAGCTTATTAATGTTTTATTTAATTATTTCTTAAGCGAGATTTCTTCTATTTGTATTACTTTAAATTTATTAACTCAACAAGATGAATATTTTAATCACCGGCGGTTCCGGCTTCATCGGTTCCGCTCTTATTCGATATATCATTTATCAGACTCAAGATTCCGTTATCAATATTGATAAACTGACCTATGCGGCAAATCAATCAGCTTTGAAAGAGGTTGAAAATAATCCTCGCTATGCTTTTGAGCAAATTGATATCTGTGATCTTAAGGCGATAGAAAGCGTTTTCGAGAAATATCAGCCTGATGCAGTGATGCATTTGGCGGCAGAAAGTCATGTCGATCGTTCTATTTCTGGAGCAGCTGATTTTATTCAAACCAATATTGTTGGTACTTATACGTTGTTAGAGGTTGCTAAGAATTATTGGCATACCTTAGACGAAGCTAAAAAAACGACCTTTCGATTCCACCATATTTCTACTGATGAAGTTTATGGTGATTTATCTCTTTCAGAACCTGCTTTTACCGAATATTCTCCTTATCATCCAAGCAGCCCTTATTCAGCATCAAAAGCAGCGAGTGATCATTTAGTTTATGCTTGGCATCGCACTTATGGCTTGCCGGTGATTATTACAAACAGTTCCAATAACTATGGAGCTTACCAACATCCGGAAAAACTCATCCCTTTAGTGATTTCAAATGCACTGATGGGGAAGCCTTTGCCAATTTATGGTGATGGGCAGCAGATTCGCGATTGGTTATTTGTGGAAGAGCATGTTCAAGCCTTATATTTAGTTTTAACAAAAGGTCGAGTCGGGGAAAACTATAATATCGGTGGAAATTGTGAAAAAACAAACCTTGAAGTGGTTAAAACAATTTGTCAATTACTCGAAGAACTTGCACCAAATAAGCCTAATAATATTAAGTATTACGATGATTTAATTATTTTTGTAAAAGACCGACCTGGTCACGATGTGCGATATTCATTGGATTGTTCCAAAATTCATGCAGAATTAGGTTGGCAACCGAAAATAACCTTTGAACGAGGACTTAGCCAGACAGTACAATGGTATTTGTTTAACAGTTAATCTTCTTAAATAGGGTAAAAGATAAGAATGTTTATCTATCTTGTGATTTTTTCTCTTTTTATTAGACAATAAAATATAAGATAGTTGAAGAAGTAAAAAATATTGCCTGAGTTATGAGCCAAGAATGACTGGCTTGTGAAATAAAATATATGGGAAACAATATGTATAATTCCTAAAATACAAATACATTTTGTTTCTAAATTATGGGTGTTTAAATTTTTAATAAAGAAAAATATTGGAGTTAGAATAATCAGGATTAATGCTATAAATCCAACTAAACCACGTTTCACCCAAGATTCTAAATATTGATTATGTAAACTTCCAAAATGTAAAGTGGTTTTAGCCATTTGTTTAGATTTTACTTGTTTATGTCTAAACTCCTCGTATCCATTACTCCCATGGCCAAAGATAGGCGCTTCCTTTATAGCAATTAAGGCATTTTCCCACATGTCAAATCTCGCACCTAATGAGGTGTTTCTATTGTTTTTTTCTAAATAGCTAACAATATCTGATTTTGCTGCGTTATATCGTTTTTCAATTCCGAATTTAGGATTGGCAATGAGTGCGGTTAATCCAATGGTAATAACTGTAACTAAAGTTATAATAAGTTTCTTATTAATGTCTTCTTTGTATAGAAATAAAATTATACCAATTACAACGGGTAAGCCAATCCATCCACCTCTAGCCCCAGATAATGCACTAGTCATGATAGCAAGTATAATGGCTACAAACCCAAATAATGTAGACTTATATTGTTTTTTGATGAAGAAGTGAAGAGTGATAACAAGGGTGAATGTGGCTAAAGAGATCGCAATGTTGCCCATTTGTATGTGCATTATTTCAGGAAATGGTTTTTCATACCCTAATACAAACTTCTGAAATAACGCAACGCATCCAGTAATTAATGCACTAGAAGGAATTGCGTATAAAATTGTTTTCCTTTTTATTGGAAAGTTTTTGAATAAAAGTAGTAGAGGAATGAATAATAGAAGTCGGCTTGGATTATCTATTTCTCTAATCCCATCTTTATTGATAATGATAGATAATAAGAATGTGGAGAAATAAAATAAAAAAGAAAAAATCAGTTTTTTATCTTCAGAGCTAAAAGATAGTTTTTTCTTTAATGGTATGAAATAAATCAATCCAATCGCGCTTAATATTATTGGTGCATAGTTATAGCCCTTTGGAACGATTAAAACAGTTAAGAAAAATAGAGAAACTAAGAAGTTAATTGTAAACGTTAGATGTTTTTCTTGAATCATACGAATAAAAGCATGTGCAAACTTAAATTGAGTAGATTCTACCTTAAATATTTGTAAAATGCTTGTTATTTATGATTGAATGATGTGAAATTAGGTATAAAGCTGGTATAGTTTCTAAATTTATTTTGTTTATACATGGGGGAATAAATATGCAAATTACACTTTCAAATAACTTAGCGAATGATGCTTGGGGAAAAAATGCTATTTTGAGCTTTGACTCTAATAAAGCAATAATTCATTTAAAAAATAATGAAAAAACTGACCGCACTTTAGTTCAACAAGCTGCTCGTAAATTGCGTGGGCAGGGAATTAAAAATGTGGAATTAGTCGGTGAAGAATGGGATTTGGAATTTTGCTGGGCGTTTTATCAAGGTTTTTATACCGCAAAACAAGATTACGGGATTGAGTTTCCGCATTTAGATGATGAACCGCAAGATGAATTATTAGCGCGTATTGAATGTGGCGATTTTGTGCGTGGGATTATTAATGAGCCAGCACAAAGCCTAACACCAGTAAAATTAGCAGAACGAGCGGCTGAATTTATCTTAAACCAAGCTGATATTTATAATGAAAAAAGTGCGGTAAGTTTTAAGATTATTTCTGGAGAAGATCTTGAACAACAGGGTTATCACGGAATTTGGACTGTGGGTAAAGGCTCTGCTAACTTGCCAGCTATGTTGCAACTTGATTTCAATCCAACACAAGATCCGAATGCGCCAGTGTTAGCTTGTTTAGTTGGTAAGGGGATTACTTTTGACAGTGGCGGCTACAGTATCAAACCAAGTGATGGAATGAGCACAATGCGAACTGATATGGGTGGGGCAGCATTATTAACGGGGGCTTTAGGTTTCGCTATCGCTCGTGGATTAAATCAACGCGTTAAACTGTATTTATGTTGCGCAGAGAATTTGATAAGCAATAATGCCTTTAAACTAGGCGATATTATTACTTATAAAAATGGCGTGACAGCAGAAGTGCTGAATACTGACGCTGAAGGGCGTTTGGTGTTAGCTGATGGATTGATTGAAGCGGACAGCCAAAATCCAGATTTTATTATTGATTGTGCAACTTTAACTGGTGCAGCAAAAATGGCAGTAGGAAATGACTATCATTCGGTATTATCTATGGATGATGATCTCTTGAAGAATCTTTTCCAATCAGCAAAAGAAGAAAATGAACCTTTCTGGCGTTTACCATTTGAAGATTTTCATCGCTCACAAATTAATTCATCTTTTGCAGATATTGCTAATATTGGTTCTGTTCCAGTTGGGGCGGGGGCAAGTACAGCAACGGCATTTTTATCGTATTTTGTAAAAAATTATCAACAAAATTGGTTGCATATTGATTGTTCCGCAACTTATCGTAAATCTAGTAGTGATTTATGGGCTGTTGGGGCGACAGGGATTGGTGTGCAAACTTTAGCAAATTTAATGTTATCAAAATCATTGAAGTAAGGAGATATGATGACAGAAAGAACTTTTTCGATTATTAAACCTGATGCGGTAAAGCGTAATCTTATTGGAGCAATCTTAACTCGTTTTGAGCAAAATGGCTTTAAAATCATAGCCTCTAAAATGGTACGCTTAACTCGTGAGCAGGCTGAAGGCTTTTATGCAGAGCATCAAGGCAAAGAATTTTTTGCTCCTTTAGTTGAATATATGATGTCTTCGCCGATAGTGGTTTCTGTTCTTGAAAAAGAAAATGCAGTGAAAGATTACCGCACTTTGATTGGTACAACGAATCCAGAAACTGCCGCAGAAGGGACAATTCGTAAAGAGTTTGCATTGAGTCAGCGTGAGAATTCGGTTCACGGATCAGATAGTATAGAAAATGCAAATCGTGAAATTGCTTATTTCTTTACTGATTGTGAAATTTTTGAGCGTTAATTGATAGCAAAAAGCACCTAAAAGTTTTAGGTGCTTTTAAAGTTTTAATGCTTACAAAATTAGACTTTCTTAAGGTTTATAGATGAACTCAATTCCTTCATCATCTTCTTCAGTCCAATCATCATCCCAATCTTCGTCATCATCAAATTGATACTCCGCTAGTTGTTCCTGATGATAATCTTCCCATTTGAATTTTACTTCTTCAGGTGCAACTTGTTGTGTTTCAGCTTCGCGTGGATTTGCTATGATAAAGTCCATAATATCACGACAAAGTGGTGGAACATTTTTCCCTGTTGCAGCTGAAATCAGGTAATAGTCTTCTTCCCAACCTAATTGTTCAGTGATTTCTCGAACCCGCTCTTCAGCTTCTTCATCGCTCATCGTATCAATTTTATTGAATACTAACCAACGTGGCTTTTCTGATAATTTTTCACTGTATTGGAAAAGTTCAGATTCAATAATAGCGACATTATCTGCTGGATTAGATCCATCAATTGGAGCAATATCGACTAAATGAATAAGCACTCTACAACGTTCTAAATGTTTTAAAAAGCGAATTCCTAGCCCTGCACCATCTGCAGCCCCTTCAATTAATCCTGGAATATCAGCGACTACGAAACTGTGTGAGTCGTCCACTTTCACAACACCGAGACTTGGTACTAAGGTAGTAAATGGATAATCTGCAACTTTTGGTTTGGCGGCTGAAACGGCACGAATAAAAGTGGATTTACCTGCATTAGGAAAACCGAGCATTCCCACATCAGCAAGTAGCATTAATTCCAATAATAAATCGCGTTTTTCACCCGGTGTTCCCATTGTTTTTTGACGCGGTGCACGGTTTACCGATGATTTGAAACGGGTATTCCCTAAACCGTGATAACCACCTTTGGCTACCAACATTTTTTGACCGTGTTGGGTTAAATCTCCCAAGGTTTCTTTGGTGTCATTATCAATAGCACGAGTTCCTACGGGAACAGGTAAAATAATATCTTTACCACGACGTCCTGTACAATCTGAACTCCGTCCATTCTCTCCGCGCTCTGCCGCAAAGCGTTTATTAAAGCGGTAGTCAATTAAGGTATTGAGGTTTTCATCAGCCTGTAAATAGACATCGCCACCATCGCCACCGTCACCACCGTCAGGGCCACCTTTCGGTATAAATTTCTCTCGACGGAAACTTACGCAACCGTTGCCACCATCTCCAGCCTCAATTCGAATAAGGGATTCATCAATAAATTTCATTCAAACTTCTCCAAAATAAACCGCACTTTAATGAGTTTTATGCGGTAATAATTTATGTCCAATCGCGGATAAAATTGCTCCGCATACTACAACAAATGCGCCAATATAGCTAATATTATTCAATTCCGGTGCCGCAAAATCTGCTGGGCTAAAATAATGCGCAATATGAGAAAATAGGATCGTGAAAAGAGGTACAAGTGTGATAACAACACTGACTTTTGATACATCCCAACGATTAAGTGCTTCCGCATAAGAGCCGTATCCAATTAAGGTATTTAAACAGCAGTAAATAAAACAAATCAGAGCTAAAGGTGTGAGTTCTTGTACTTGCGAAAATTCAACCATCGGCATAAAGACTATGGCACAACCTAAATACATCATTAGCAAGATTTGTTGTGAATTAAATTTACGTAACATTAATTTTTGCGCCATTCCATAAGCGACCCAAATAAGAGCACCCCCTACACCTAAAATGACACCTGTTGAATACTGATTTAGTCCAGCAAATGCATCAAAACGATCATTAAAGAATAAGCCTAAACCAATTAATAATAAGAAAAGTCCGATCTTTTGGTGCAACCCTAATTTTTCTTTGAAAATCAGTACACCACAGATGAGCATTCCAAAAGAGGATAAATGAATAAAAATTTGTGCAACTGACGGTTCAATGTAATTCAGCGAGCTACTAAATAATAGAAAATTGCCAGTAAGACCAATTACTCCAATAAGCATAATCCACGCATATTGGCGAACTTTCATTAATTCAGGTAATTGTTTTTTATAAGCAAGTAAAGCCAATAATGAAACTGCAGCAATAATGAAACGATACCATACGATAGTTTGCGCATTCATTACAGACAAAACTTGTTTCAAGGCAATAGGCAATGACCCCCAAGCCATAGCGGTAATAAGCGCAAAGGTAAAGCCTAATAAAGGTTGTTGTTTCATTGCTTGCTCGCTTATGTGAAATTAAAAAAGACAAAACGCCCCACAAAATTGTAGGGCGTTTCAATGGAATAGATTTTAAATTATTCAGTAACAATACTTACGTATTTACGGCTTTTCTCGCCTTTTACTTCAAATTTAACTTTACCATCTGCAGTTGCGAATAAGGTGTGATCTCTTCCCATTCCTACGTTGTTACCTGCGTGGAATTTAGTACCACGTTGGCGAACAATAATGCTACCTGCTAATACAGATTCGCCACCGAAACGTTTAACACCAAGGCGTTTAGCTTCAGAATCGCGACCGTTACGAGTTGAACCACCAGCTTTTTTAGTTGCCATCTACTTGATCTCCTCTGAAATTATGCTTGAATCCCAGTGATTTTCACTTCTGTGAACCACTGACGATGACCTTGTTGTTTACGGCTGTGTTTGCGACGACGGAATTTAACGATTTTAACTTTCTCGCCACGACCTTGTGCAACAACTTCAGCCACTACTTTTGCGCCAGCAACTACTGGTGCACCAATTTTAACATCTTCACCATTAACGACCATCAACACAGAATCGAACTCAACTGTTGCGCCAGTTGCAAGTTCAAGTTTTTCTAAACGAACAACTTGACCTTCGCTCACACGGTGTTGTTTACCGCCACTTTGGAAAACTGCGTACATAAATACTCCGCTTAATTGTGTTTTCCTGCTTTTTAGCAGTCCACACTTAAAAATTCATATAAATAGGTCGCAAATTCTACGGAAAAATCCTACCTATGGCAAGAATTTATTTATAATAAAATAAAAAAATTCCCTTCATTTGCGGATTGATTTCAGAAAGTCTGAAAATTCGGGTAAAATGCACCGCACTTTTGACTGATAAATGATGAAATAATGAAGAAACAAGATCTTATGAGCATAGACGAGATCCAGAAACTTGCAGATCCAGATATGCAAAAAGTTAATCAAAATATTCTTGCTCAGCTTAATTCAGATGTATCGCTAATAGGACAGTTAGGTTTTTATATTGTTCAAGGTGGTGGTAAGCGGATCCGCCCGTTGATCGCAGTTCTCGCAGCACGATCTTTAGGGTTTGAAGGAGCTAATTCAATTACTTGTGCTACTTTTGTTGAATTTATTCATACCGCTTCTTTGTTACACGATGATGTCGTAGATGAATCCGATATGCGTCGTGGGCGCGCTACGGCAAATGCTGAATTTGGCAATGCGGCGAGTGTATTGGTAGGCGATTTTATTTATACGCGTGCATTTCAATTAGTTGCACAGTTAGAGTCATTGAAGATTTTGGGAATCATGGCCGATGCGACTAACGTTTTAGCGGAAGGCGAAGTTCAGCAGTTAATGAATGTTAATGATCCCGAAACGAGCGAAGCTAATTATATGCGTGTAATTTATAGCAAAACTGCGCGTTTGTTTGAAGTGGCTGGTCAGGCTGCGGCAATTGTCGCCGGTGGAACAGAAGCTCAAGAAAAGGCGTTACAAGATTATGGGCGTTATCTTGGCACTGCATTTCAGTTCGTGGATGATGTATTGGATTATAGTGCAAATGCGCAAGCTCTAGGCAAAAATGTAGGCGATGATTTAGCTGAAGGAAAACCAACCCTTCCTCTACTACACGCTATGCGTCATGGAAATGCTCAACAGGCAGCTTTAATTCGCGAAGCGATTGAGCAAGGTGGTAAACGTGAAGCAATTGATGAAGTATTAGCTATTATGACTGAGCATAAGTCTTTAGATTATGCAATGAATCGTGCAAAAGAAGAGGCTCAAAAAGCAGTGGATGCAATCGAAATTTTGCCAGAAAGTGAATATAAACAAGCGTTGATTTCATTGGCATATTTGTCTGTAGATAGAAATTATTAGTCCATAATTTAGCTTATATACTTGATACCCATTAATTTTAATTAAACTTTATGAATACAGAACTTCAACCTAAACTAGAAAAAAGTGCGGTCAATTTTCAAGCTAAACCGCGAAAACAAAAAATCCGTAAGGATCCTAACGCACCTTTTATTCGTGAAAAACTTGAGTTGCCAGATGGACACAATAAGCTCCTTTTGCATTCTTGTTGTGCGCCTTGCTCTGGCGAAGTGATGGAAGCAATTCTTGCATCAGGCATTGAATTTACAATTTATTTTTATAATCCAAACATTCATCCACTCAAAGAATATTTGATTCGTAAAGAAGAAAATATCCGTTTTGCAAAAAAATTTGGTATTCCATTTATTGATGCTGATTACGATCGTCAAAATTGGTTTGATCGTGCTAAGGGTATGGAATGGGAGCCTGAGAGAGGTATTCGCTGCACAATGTGTTTTGATATGCGTTTTGAAAAAGCTGCTGAATATGCTCATAAACATGGTTTCCCTGTATTTACTAGTTGCCTAGGTATTTCTCGCTGGAAGGATATGAATCAAATCAATGGCTGTGGACATCGTGCGGCGGAAAAATATGATGATGTAGTTTATTGGGATTATAACTGGCGCAAGGAAGGTGGCTCGCAACGCATGATTGAAATTAGTAAGCGTGAGCGGTTTTATCAACAGGAATATTGCGGTTGTGTATATTCTTTACGTGATAGTAATAAATGGCGAGAAGAGACGGGTCGTCAAAAAATTGAAATCGGAAAATTGTATTATAGTGCTGATTAAAAATAGAAAAATAAAGGTGTTGTTTCACAGAATTTGCTGAACAGCACCTTTTATTTCACTATTTTATCACTTCATCTTGATCATAATGATTAATTTTTAAACGTTGAAAATAATCTTTTGTTTCTTCAATGATCACTTTTCGCAATCCAATAAGCGCGATAAGATTTGGGAAAGCCATCAAACCATTTACAATATCGGCGATAATCCATATTAAATTTAAGTGTAAGAATGCCCCTAAACCAACCAACATAATATAAGCTAGACGATATAGTTTTACGCCACGAATACCGACGAGATAGACAAAGCAACGTTCCCCGTAGTAACACCAACCTAAAATAGTCGTGAATGCAAAAAATAATAAACCGACTGTTACAATCGTTGCACCAATTGATGTGCCTAAACCTTGTGCAAAGGCATAGTTTGTGACAGTAGCACCCGCTAATTCAGGATTGTTCCACGCTCCCGTTAATACCAATACAATACCTGTCATTGTACAAACGATGATGGTATCTAAGAATGTACCTGTCATGGAAATTAAGCCTTGTCGCACAGGTTCACGAGTTTGTGCCGCTGCAGCTGCAATTGGTGCGCTTCCTAAACCTGATTCATTGGAGAAAATGCCGCGTGCAACGCCTGATTGAATAGCCTTCATTACGGTAAAGCCAACAGCCCCACCTAGCGCAGCTTGCGGATCAAAAGCACTATCAATAATCAATAAAATCGCATCTAGTACTTTTTCTATATTTAAAAGGATAATAACCAGTGAAGTCGTGACGTATAAAATCGCCATAAACGGCACAATTACCGATGATGCGGTTGCAATACGTTTTACACCGCCAAGAATAATTAAGCCGACTAAAAGCGTCACAATAATTGCAGTAACTAAAACTGGAATATTAAAAGTATCTTGCATTGCATGGGTAATCGCATTGACCTGTGGGAATGTGCCGATCCCGAAAAAGGCCACCATCACACCAAATAATGCAAATAATTTTGCTAACCATTTGATACCTAGTCCACGTTCAATGTAATACATCGGGCCGCCAGCCATAAAGCCATTTTTATCGCAAACACGGTATTTAACCGCGAGTAAACATTCAGCATATTTTGTTGCCATTCCTAACAAAGCAACCAGCCACATCCAAAAAATAGCCCCTGGCCCACCTGCTTGTACCGCAGTTGCCACGCCCACAATATTACCCGTTCCAATTGTTGCTGCTAATGCAGTACAAAGTGCGGCAAAAGAGGAAACGTCCCCTTTTCCACCTTTATCTTTTTTAAATAAATAACCTAGTGCACGTGGTAAATAGCGAATTTGAATAAAGCCTAAGCGTAACGTTAAATAGAGCCCCGTGCCCGATAAGAGTATGAGTAGAGGTGCGCCCCAAATAAAGCTATCAATAGCTGAAAGAATTGACTCAATTGTCATTGTGATTCCTCGTCGTTTAAATCAAAAATAAACACGACAAGAAGACGAAAAGATACAATGGAAAAGAAAGTGTGGTAAAAAGATAGATAATTTCCACACTTACGATAGATTGTCTTTTGCCCCTGTCCTTTTGCCTGAGCGTTTGAAAAACGATTGAAAAATTAACCGCTCTTTTGCGCCTTCGGCGTCCATTTCTAAAATGGATCTCTCCAAGGGTTCGTCCAGTAACAGTCCCTGCCATCGCACCTGAAAGATTTTACATCGTCGGTGTGGGGTCAATTCCCCGCTCTCCAGCTACCTTCATCCGAACTCACTTTCCATTAGATATTGAAAAGTGTGCGAATTCTAACAAAACAGGAAATGAATTTCAAAAAGGAATTTTTATGTAGAACAATCACTTTATTCAATATCTCCGCAAAAACGATAGCCTTCTCCATGTATAGTCATAATGATATTTGGAGTATTTGGATGATCTTCAAAATGTTTTCTGATACGTCGAATTGTGACATCTACGGTACGATCCTGAGGTTTTAACTCTCGTCCCGTCATTTTTTTCAGCAATTCTTCGCGCGTTTGCAATTTTCCTGGATTTTCACAGAAATGTAACATTGCACGAAATTCACTGCGAGGAAGTTTGAATTCTTGTCCTTCTGGTGTAATTAAACTGTGGCTATTTAGGTCTAATTTCCAACCATTAAAACGATAGAATTCTCGACCAAATGTATTTTCTTTTTCTTGATGCGACATTGTGCGATGCAATAGATTACGTGCGCGGATAGTCAGTTCTCTAGGGTTAAAAGGTTTGGTTAAATAATCGTCGGCACCAATTTCCAGACCTAAAATTTTATCCACTTCATTATCTCGACCAGTTAAAAAAATAAGAGGTAAGCTTAATTCTTCACGGAGTTCTCTTGCCAATAATAAGCCGTTTTTACCTGGTAAATTAATATCCATCACAACCAAATTAATATTATGATTTGCCAATATATGATGCATTTCAACACCATTTTCTGCTTCAAACACATCATATCCTTCCGCTTCAAAAATCCCTTTAAGCGTATTTCGAGTGACAATTTCATCTTCAACAACGAGAATTTTTGGAGTAGTCATTTTCCATCCTTATACTTATTTTGGCGTATGCTATCAAAGCTATCATTCTATCTGTGCAACATTATTGTAACAATAAAAAAGTGCGGTGATTTTTTACCTGATTTTCCTTTTTGTGATCTAAATCATAGTTTTAGGTATTCAACTTTCTTTGTGATAGAATTTCGAGAATCTATATTTTTACACTCAATTCTATGAAAAAACTCTTTCTTTTTTTTACGCTGATTTTCACCGCTTTTGCGGCTAATTCAGGTTTATTCGATAAAAAACAAACCTTTTTAAAAGTAGATGATGCTTTTGCTTTTTCTGCTACTTTATCTACAGATAAAAGCCAGTTACAAGCCCATTGGGATATTACCGATGGCTATTATTTGTATCAAGATAAAATTAGTGCTGAGTTAGTCGGTAAATCAAATCCTCTCTCTTTACATACCCAACAGGCGGCGGAATTACATCAAGATCCTTATTTTGGCGAAGTAAAAGTTTTTACTCACTCAATTGATGGCATATTTAGGGGTACATTTAATAATGCTGATGATAAGGTTGAAATCACTTATCAAGGATGTACCGAAGGTTTTTGCTATCCGCCTGAAACTAAAGTATTACGAATTGGGGATTTAGCCATTTCTCAAGAGCAAATTGTCGAAAAAACAGTTGAAAAAAATACCGCACTTTTATCTGAACAAGATCGTTTAGCTGATGGTTTATTCCATAGTAAATGGACAATTTTTGGTTTCTTTTTATTAGGATTGGGACTGGCTTTTACGCCTTGCGTATTGCCAATGTTACCGTTGCTTTCTGCTATTGTTATCGGTCAGCAACAACGTCCAAATATGATGCGAGCGTTTAGTTTAGCTTTTCTTTATGTTCAAGGTATGGCTCTGACTTACACTTTGTTAGGTCTTGCAGTGGCAGCCATCGGTTTACCGTTTCAAATCGCCTTGCAACATCCTTATGTGATGATCGGGCTTTCTATTTTATTTGTTGTGCTTGCCCTTTCAATGTTTGGCTTATTTACTATTCAATTGCCAAATAGCTTACAAAATAAACTCAATACATGGAGCCAAAAACAAACCTCGGGTGCTTTTGGCGGAGCCTTTGCAATGGGAATGATTGCTGGGCTGGTGGCATCGCCTTGCACATCTGCGCCACTTTCTGGTGCTTTACTTTATGTGGCACAAAGTGGCGATTTATTCACAGGCGCAGCAACCCTTTATTTGCTCGCACTTGGTATGGGCGTGCCGCTAATGTTAATCACATTGTTTGGTAATAAAATTTTGCCAAAATCAGGTGAGTGGATGAACACAGTGAAACAAACATTCGGCTTTGTGATGTTAGCGTTACCTGTATTTTTACTTTCTCGTATTTTGCCTGAAGTATGGGAACCTCGCTTATGGGCTGGGTTAGCGACAGTATTTTTTATTTGGTTTGCGTTGCAGATGTCTAAGAACGGTTTTGGCTATGCTATTAAAATTATTAGTTTTGTGTTGGCTATGGTTACTGTACAACCCCTGCAAAATTGGATTTGGCAAACTCAGACTACAACACAAAGTGCGGTAGAAAATAAGTCTGTTTCTCAGGTTAAATTTAAGCAAATTAAAAATACTGAAGAACTTGACCGCACTTTAGCGGAAAATCCGCATTCAATTGCTATGTTGGATTTATACGCGGATTGGTGTGTTGCTTGTAAAGAATTTGAAAAGCTGACGTTTTCAGATCCACAAGTGCAACAGCAATTTCAAAATATCTTATTGTTACAAGTGAATATGACAAAGAATAGCCCAGAAAATAAAGCATTAATGGAACGCTTTAATGTGATGGGATTGCCTACGATTTTATTTTTTGATCAGCAAAATAATGAAATTAAAGGAAGTAGAGTAACGGGCTTTATGGATGCTGATGCTTTTTCCAATTGGTTAAAAGCCTTGCATTAAGTTAGAATTATTTACAATAAGTAAAAACTCTTTTTCTGTTATACATCTTGTTTAACAAATAGCTAATCATTATTATAGCTAGGTTTTAATTTATCTTTAAACGAAAGGAAAGCAAAATGAACAATCTTGAAAAATATCGCCCGTATTTCTTGGCATTTTTACGTATCGTTGTCGCTTATATGTTTATTTTACACGGCACGGCAAAATATTTGGAATTTCCAATTTCTATGACTGGAGGAAATGGTGCAGTAGGCGATCCAATGCTACTAGTAGCAGGCGTAATTGAAATTGTTGGTTCAATTTTATTAATCTTAGGTTTATTTACACGCCAAGCCGCGTTTATCTTGTCAGGGGAAATGGCATATGCCTATTTCTTTCTGCACGTAGCAGGAAAAGGAAACCTATTTTTCCCAATTGCAAATGGCGGCGAGCTTGCATTACTTTACTCACTTCTCTTTCTATATTTTGTATTTTCTGGCGCAGGTGCTTGTGCTTTAGATAATAAGTTTTTTAAAAAGTAGTTTAGTTGTAGTTTCATAATTTTATCCTTATTTTTGCCCACATTTATGTGGGCTTTTTTATGCCTGAAATTTATCGCATTTTTTACCGCACTTTAAGAAATTATATTTAATCTTTTCTATATTTAAGCAAACGTTTGCGTTATAATTCTCATCGCTTATTTTTAACTATTTAATGAAAGGAAAATACAATGGCAGATCGTCCAATTCGTCAGGCTTTACTGAGTGTGTCTGATAAAACGGGTATTGTAGAGTTTGCTCAAGGTTTAGTTAAACGTGGTGTAAAACTACTTTCAACAGGTGGAACGGCAAAACTTTTAGCACAAAATGGTTTACCTGTAATGGAAGTGTCTGATTACACAGGTTTCCCAGAAATGATGGACGGTCGAGTGAAAACCTTACATCCCAAAGTACATGGCGGTATTCTTGGTCGTCGTGGTACAGATGATGCCATCATGCAGCAACATGCCATTGAAGGCATTGATATGGTGGTGGTGAATTTATATCCATTTGCAGCCACTGTGGCTAAACCTGATTGCACTTTGGCTGATGCGGTAGAAAATATCGATATTGGCGGTCCAACAATGGTTCGTTCTGCGGCGAAAAACCACAAAGATGTGGCGATCGTAGTTAATAACAATGATTTCAACGCAATTCTAGCCGAAATGGATCAACATCAAAACAGCCTAACTTTTGAAACTCGTTTTGACCTTGCGATTAAAGCATTTGAACATACCGCTCAATATGATTCTATGATTGCCAACTATTTCGGTCAGCTAGTAAAACCTTATCATATTGCAGAGGAAGAAGAGGCGAATGCGAAGTGCGGTCAATTCCCACGAACTTTAAACCTTAACTTCGTGCGTAAACAAACTATGCGTTACGGCGAAAACGCCCATCAAAATGCGGCATTTTATGTTGATTTAAATGTGAAAGAAGCGAGCGTGGCTACAGCTAATCAACTGCAAGGTAAAGCCTTGTCTTACAATAATATTGCCGACACTGATGCAGCACTTGAATGCGTGAAAGAATTTGACGAGCCAGCTTGCGTAATCGTTAAACACGCCAATCCATGTGGCGTGGCGTTAGGTAAGGATATTTTAGACGCCTATAATCGCGCTTACCAAACCGATCCAACGTCTGCTTTTGGCGGCATTATTGCTTTTAACCGTGAATTAGACGAAAAAACGGCGAATGAAATTGTGGAACGCCAATTCGTTGAAGTGATTATCGCACCGAAAGTTTCTGCTGAAGCGCAAGAAGTAATGAAGCGTAAGAAAAATGTGCGTTTGCTTGAATGTGGTGAATGGACTTCTTGTTCCGAACGTTTGGATTTCAAACGTGTAAACGGCGGTTTATTAGTACAAGATGCGGATTTAGGTATGGTTGGCGTGAATGATTTAAAAGTCGTGAGTAAACGTCAGCCAACTGAACAAGAATTAAAAGACTTATTATTCTGCTGGAAAGTGGCAAAATTTGTGAAATCGAATGCCATTGTTTACGCCAAAGACAATCAAACTATCGGCATTGGTGCAGGTCAAATGAGCCGCGTATATTCTGCGAAGATTGCGGGTATTAAAGCGCAAGATGAAGGTTTAGAAGTGGCTGGTTGTGTGATGGCATCTGATGCGTTCTTCCCATTCCGTGACGGCATTGATGCGGCGGCGAAAGTGGGGATTCAATGTGTGATCCAGCCAGGTGGATCAATGCGCGATCAAGAAGTCATTGATGCGGCGGATGAACATAATATGGTGATGGTATTGACTGGAATGCGACATTTTAGACATTAATTTATCTAACTATCCCCCTCTTTAGCAAAGAGGGGAAGGGGAGATTTGGCAGAAGTGATTTCAAGCTCATACTAAATTCAATATCGTTTAAATCTCCCCCTAGCCCCCTCTTTACAAAAGAGGGGGAATTGCAGGTAAAAAATAGCCGTACTTTTTTTAAATTAGGCATACGCAAGGACTACAACATGGACATCCTCATCATCGGAAACGGCGGTCGTGAACACGCCTTGGCTTGGAAAGCTGCACAATCTCCATTAGCAGATAAAGTTTTTGTCACACCGGGTAACGCTGGTACTGCATTGGAGCACAAAGTAGAAAACGTGAATATTTCTGCGACAGATATTCCCGCATTAGTGAAATTTGCTCAAGATAAACAAATTGGATTAACCATTGTTGGTCCTGAAGCCCCCTTAGTGATAGGGGTAGTTGATGCATTTCGTGAAGCTGGATTGAAGATTTTTGGACCAACTCAAGCAGCGGCGCAATTAGAGGGTTCAAAAGCATTTACTAAAGATTTCCTTGCTCGTCATAAAATTCCAACAGCGGAATATCAAAACTTTACCGAAGTCGAACCAGCATTGGCTTACTTGCGTGAGAAAGGCGCACCAATTGTCGTTAAAGCAGATGGTTTAGCTGCAGGTAAAGGCGTAATCGTTGCGATGACCTTGCAAGAGGCGGAAAACGCTGTGCATGATATGCTTTCTGGTAATGCCTTTGGCGAAGCGGGGAGCCAAGTAGTAATTGAAGAGTTTCTAGATGGCGAAGAAGCCAGTTTTATCGTAATGGTAGACGGTAAAAATGTTGAGCCTATGGCGACTAGCCAAGATCATAAACGTGTTGGCGAAAATGATACGGGATTAAATACAGGCGGTATGGGTGCGTATTCGCCTGCACCTGTGGTAACACCCGAAATTCATAGTCGCATTATGCGGGAAGTGATTTATCCGACGGTTAATGGCATGGCGGAAGAAGGCAATGTTTATACTGGCTTCCTGTATGCAGGATTAATGATTATGCCGAATGGTCAACCGAAAGTGATCGAATTTAACTGTCGTTTTGGCGATCCGGAAACGCAACCAATAATGCTACGTCTCAAATCAGACCTTGTTGAACTCTGTCTTAAAGCCTGTGATGGCAAATTAGATGAAGTAACATCACGGTGGGATCCGCAGGCTTCTTTAGGTATCGTATTGGCTGCAGAAGGATACCCAAAAGATTATCGCAAAGGCGATGAAATCAGCGGATTGCCTAAAAGTGCGGTCAAAAACGAGAAAGTTTTCTTAGCGGGTGTCGCAGAACAAGAAGGCAAGCTAGTAACAAACGGCGGTCGTGTACTTTGTGTAACTGCATTAGGCGAAAGCGTATTTGAGGCACAGCAGAAAGCGTTAAAATTGGCTGAGCAAATTCAATGGTCTGGGCGTTTTTATCGTCGAGATATTGGTTACAGAGCTGTGTTGCGTGAAAAAAGCTAAAATTAATGATAAGATTGTAAACCTTTTTATTGGAGGGAATAATCTATGTCAGTCAGTCAGTCAGTCAGTCAGTCAGTCAGTCAGAGTATAGAAATGTTGCTGTTATTACCACTACAATTGGTCGAAAAACACTAGAAAAAGCTATTTTATCTGTTCGTTCTCAAACTTATCCTTGTAAGCACTATGTGTTTGTTGATGGAAAACAATATTGGGCTAATGTTGAGCCATTACTGAAAAAATATCCAGAGGTTATTTTTACTTTTTTGCCAATGAATACTGGGGGAGAAAATGATATTGGAAATGGTGGGATTCACGCTATATTACCTTATCTTCTAAAAGAAGATATTTTTTGTTTTTTAGATGATGATAATTGGCATGAACCTGAGCATGTTGAATATTTAGTGAATATGATTGTTAAATACCAACTAGATTATGCTTATTCATTACGTTATCTTTATGATGATAATGGAACGTTTATATCAAAAGATTGCTGTGGTTCTATCGGATTTTGGAAGGCGGAAGTTTCTGTAATGATAGAAACTCAAAAAGTAGGGTTAGTGTCAGTATCTAATAATTCAGAGCCTTTAATTGATACTAATAGCTATGCTTTAACACGAAAAATCTCTTTTGAGTTATCAGAATCTTGGTATTCAGGTACAGCAAATGATCGTACTGTATTTAGAAAATTATTATCACTTAATGCAAAAGGTGGTTTTACGGGAAAATGTACTACTCATTATAAACTCACTCCAATTTTTGATAGAGAGCAATTTTATAAGGAAGAGATTTATCAAGCAGTGCGTTTACAAAATGAGAAGGTTATTGAAATGGGTATAACTTGGGACATGCCAACGATTTATACTAATAATGAGTTGATAGCACTTTCGGAAAATAGATAAGGAAATCTATACATTTTTATTATAATTATATGAATTTAATTCATTAATAAAGTGAAAAAATAGGCACTAAATTCTAATAACATTTAATTGAATAAACAGGTACACTACAAGAGAACACATAACAGGAGAACACAATGTTTACAAGAAATATGACTATCGCTGATTACGATCCAGTATTATGGCAAGCGATCCAAGATGAAAATCGTCGTCAAGAAGAACATATCGAACTCATTGCATCTGAAAACTATGCGAGTCCACGTGTGATGGAAGCGCAAGGTTCACAATTCACGAATAAATACGCAGAAGGCTATCCAGGTAAACGTTATTACGGTGGTTGTGAGTATGCGGACATTGTGGAACAGTTAGCAATTGACCGTGCGAAAGAATTATTTGGTGCAGATTATGTGAATGTTCAACCGCACTCTGGATCACAAGCGAATGCTGCGGTGTATGGTGCATTGATTAATGCAGGCGATACTATTTTAGGTATGGATTTGGCTCACGGTGGTCATTTAACTCACGGTGCAAAAGTCAGTTTCTCTGGCAAAATTTATAACTCCGTACTTTATGGAATTACTGCGGATGGCTTAATTGATTATGAAGATGTTCGTCAAAAAGCATTAGAATGTAAACCAAAACTTATCGTTGCTGGTTTCTCGGCTTATTCACAAGTTGTGGATTGGGCGAAAATGCGTGAAATCGCAGATGAAGTGGGTGCATATTTATTTGTGGATATGGCGCATGTAGCAGGATTAATTGCAGCGGGTTTATATCCAAATCCACTTCCGCACGCACATGTTGTAACCACTACTACCCACAAAACATTAGGCGGTCCGCGTGGCGGTTTAATTCTTTCATCTTGTGGTGATGAAGAAATCTACAAAAAATTACAATCATCTGTATTTCCTGCAAATCAAGGTGGTCCATTAGTTCATATTATTGCGGCAAAAGCAGTTTGCTTTAAAGAAGCATTAGAGCCTCAATATAAAGAATACCAAGCAAATGTAATCAAAAATGCGAAAGCAATGGTTGAGGTATTTAAACAACGTGGTTATGATGTTGTGTCAAATGGTACTGAAAACCACTTGTTCTTAGTAAGTTTTATTAAACAAGGATTAACGGGTAAAGCAGCAGATGCGGCATTAGGCAAAGCAAATATTACCGTGAATAAAAATGCAGTACCAAATGATCCGCAAAAACCATTCGTCACTTCTGGTATCCGTGTAGGTACACCATCGGTAACTCGCCGTGGTTCCAATGAAAATGATGTGCGTGAATTAGCTGGCTGGATGTGTGATGTTTTAGATGCTTTAGGCAAAGAAAATGAAGAACAAGTGATTGCTGAAACTAAAGAAAAAGTATTAGCAATTTGTAAACGTCTTCCAGTTTATCCGAAATAATTTATTTTCTTTCGTTGATTATATGGTTAGCGGCGATCAATATCGCCGCTTATTTTTTATGGGAAATCATATGAGTTATATTGTTGGATTAACTGGTGGCATTGGTAGTGGTAAAACAACGATTGCTAATTTATTTGCTGATCTTGGCGTACCTCTAGTGGATGCGGATGTGGTTGCTAGAGAAGTCGTCGAGAAAGATTCTCCCTTATTGTCAAAAATTGTTGAACATTTTGGTACTCAAATTTTAACGGATCAAGGCGAGCTTAATCGTGCAGCTTTACGTGAAATAGTGTTTCATCATGATGAAGAAAAACAGTGGTTAAATAATCTCTTACATCCCGCTATTCGTGAACGAATGAAACAACAACTTTCTGAACAAACTGCACCTTACACATTATTTGTCGTCCCTTTATTAATAGAAAATAAATTGACCGCACTTTGTGATCGTATTTTAGTAGTAGATGTGAGTCCACAAACTCAACTTGCTCGTTCAGCTCAACGAGATAACAATAATTTTGAGCAAATTCAACGAATTATGAATTCTCAAGTTTCTCAACAAGAGCGTTTAAAATGGGCGGATGATGTGATTAACAATGATTCTGATCTGGCTCAAAACTTACCGCACTTGCAGAAAAAGGTGCTAGAATTGCACCAGTTTTATTTACAACAAGCGGAAAATAAAAATGTCTGACGAAATAATTGAAGTACCTTGTCCGATTTGCCAAAAATCTGTGCCTTGGACAAATGAAAGTACTTTTCGACCTTTTTGTAGCAAACGTTGCCAGTTAATCGATCTTGGCGAATGGGCGGCTGAAGAAAAAGCGATTCCAAGTGATACTGCTGATTTTGCAATGGATCCAAATGTGAGTGACGAATGGAGCATTAAATAGAGATTAACCGATAGGAAACCCTATCGGTTAATTTTTATAAGTGCGGTGCTTTTTTGAGGATTTTTCCTAAAAATGCTATGCTAAACGTAATTTTATTATTCTAAAATGTGATTTTTATGCAACAAGATTATTTAAGCCAACAACGATTCTCCGATCTTTCTCTACATCCGATTGTACGAGATACTTTGGCAAAAAAAGGCTTTGATTTTTGTACCCCAATTCAGGCTTTATCCTTGCCTATCAGTTTAAATGGACGAGATGTCGCAGGACAAGCTCAAACTGGTACAGGCAAGACAATGGCTTTTTTAACGGCTACTTTTCACCATCTTTTAACTCACCAAGATCCTAATCTTGAATATCCTCACCCAAGAGCTTTGATTTTAGCACCTACTCGAGAATTAGCGGTGCAGATTAGTAATGACGCAGAATTTCTTGCAAAAGCCTGTGGATTAAAGACCGCACTTGCCTATGGTGGCGATGGTTATGACAAACAACTACAAGCGATTGAGCGTGGCGTCGATATTTTGATTGGTACGACGGGGCGAGTTATTGATTATGTAAAACAAGGCGTAATTGGTTTAGATGAAATTCAAGTTGTCGTGCTAGATGAAGCGGATCGAATGTTCGATCTTGGATTTATCCGTGATATTCGTTATTTATTGCGTAAATGCCCCACTCCGCAAGTGCGTTTAACGATGTTATTTTCAGCGACGCTTTCTTATAAAGTGCGTGAATTAGCATTTGAAGATATGAATGATCCTGAATATATTGAAATAGAACCAGAACAAAAGACAGGTCATCGCATTAAAGAAGAACTTTTTTATCCATCTAATCAGGATAAAATGGCACTTCTCTTAACCTTAATGGAAGATGAATGGCCTGAGCGTTGTATTGTATTTGCTAATACGAAACATCGTTGTGAAGAAATTTGGGGTTATTTGGCTGCTGATGGGCATCGTGTCGGCTTACTGACTGGCGATGTAGCACAGAAAAAACGTTTATCGTTATTAAAACAATTTACTGATGGTGATTTGGATATTTTAGTGGCAACAGATGTGGCCGCTCGTGGCTTGCATATTTCTGATGTGACGCATGTTTTCAATTATGATTTACCCGATGATAGAGAAGATTATGTTCACCGAATCGGCCGCACTGGACGAGCAGGGGAAAGTGGTGTTTCGATTAGTTTCGCTTGTGAAGAATATGCGATGAATTTACCAGCAATTGAAGAATATATTGGCCATTCTATCCCTGTGAGCCAATATGAAACAGAAGCCTTGCTTGAACTGCCGAAACCGTATCGGTTAAAACGTGCGGTGCCACCGCAAGGACATACAAGACATCGTTCTTATCACACAAAATAGGTGGGCTTCAGTCCACGCGTTTATTTAATGATGAAAAGTGCGGTTAATTTTGACTGCATTTTATATTCCTATTTTTTATATCCTCCTTTGTTCATCATTCATCTTGTGGGTTTACGGCTTACCTACAGATAAGTATTGTTACGTTTTTTGTTTTTTAACTTGCCAAAAAACAAAAAATAAATAAAATGAACGCTCATTCATTTTTGAGCAATTATTGCTCCTTATTTTACTCAAGGATCTTATGCGACAAGCTAAAACAGACTTAGCTGAACAGATTTTTTCAGCGACAGATCGTTTAATGGCAAGAGAAGGGTTGAATCAACTTTCTATGCACAAACTTGCGAAAGAAGCAAATGTGGCCGCAGGAACGATTTACCTTTATTTTAAAAACAAAGATGAATTGCTTGAACAATTTGCACACAGAGTGTTTTCAATGTTTATGGCAACACTTGAAAAAGATTTTGATGAAACGAAACCTTTTTTCGAACAATATCGACAAATGTGGAAAAACATTTGGTATTTCTTACAAGAAAATCCCACTATTCTATCCAATTTAAAGCAATATGAATCTTTGCCTAATTTCAAGGATATTTGTAAAAACGTTAAAAATTGCCGTTGGGATTTATTTTGTCATCAAGCCCAAAAAGCTGGCTTATTAGCGGAATTATCTGAAGATATTCTCTTTTTATTAAGTTTGAAAACAGCGATAAATTTAGCCTCTGATGCAAAATTTATCGATTTCGATCTTAAGCCTGAAATTTTAGAATCTGTGATTGAACGCTCTTGGCGTGCGATTCAGAAATAATTGTTGTTATTTTTATAACGGAGCTTTAAACATGAGTCAAACTCAACATCAAAGACCAAAACGCTCACATATTTTCTTGATGAAAATAATTTTAGTGGTATTTGTCTTAATTTTTGCCAGTGTCATCGGTTTTAATATGATAAAAGGCATAATGATAAGCCGAGCAATTGCAGAAATGCCAGAACCTTCAAGCCCAGTGACCGCACTTGAAGTACAACCACGTGAGTGGACGCCAGTTATTAACACAACAGGTCTTGTGCGTCCAAATCAAGGTGCGATGCTCAGTACACAAAATACGGGCGCAGTTTCACAAGTACTTGTTCAAAATGGACAAAATGTGAAAAAAGGTGAGGTGCTTGTGGAACTTGATAGTTCTGTTGAACGAGCTAATCTACAAGCTGCTCAGGCACAATTATCAGCACTTCGTCAAACTTACCAACGTTATGTGGGCTTATTAAATAGCAATGCTGTATCACGTCAAGAAATGGATAACGCAAAAGCGGCTTATGATGCTCAAGTAGCTAGTATTGAATCTCTAAAAGCAGCAATTGAACGTCGTAAAATTGTTGCGCCATTTGATGGCAAAGCAGGTATTGTGAAAGTAAACGTTGGTCAATATGTGAATGTTGGAACAGAAATTGTGCGTGTAGAAGATACTAGCTCAATGAAAGTGGATTTTGCTCTTTCACAAAATGATTTAGATAAATTACATATCGGTCAGCGCGTTACAGCGACAACAGATGCTCGCTTGGGCGAAACATTTTCAGCTCGAATCACTGCGATTGAACCTGCCATTAATTCATCAACAGGTTTAGTTGATGTTCAGGCTACTTTTGATCCTGAAGATGGGCATAAATTGCTTTCAGGTATGTTCTCTCGCTTACGCATTGCACTTCCAACTGAAACAAATCAAGTTATCGTTCCACAAGTAGCTATTAGCTACAATATGTATGGCGAAATTGCCTATTTACTTGAACCATTATCTGAAGAAGAAAAAGGAAAAATGTCAGGTAATGAAAAATTGGATCATCTCTATCGTGCGAAACAGATCACCGTATTTACTAAAGATCGTCAAGGTGTTTATGCTCAATTACAGGGAAATGAAGTTAAAGCGGGAGATAAAATTATTACAGGCGGTCAGCAAGGTATTGGTAATGGAAGTCTTGTGGAATGGATTAAAAAAGACATTGTGGGTGCAATAGAGCCTGCACATAAAACACCACTTTAATGTATGAGGAAATCCGAATGAAATTTACCGATATCTTTATTCGTCGTCCTGTTTTAGCAGTTTCAATTAGTTTGTTAATGATTATTTTAGGGTTGCAAGCAATCTCGAAATTGGCAGTGCGTGAATACCCTAAAATGACTACTACAGTCATTACAGTGAGTACCGCATATCCAGGGGCAGATGCGAATTTAATCCAAGCATTTGTTACGTCAAAATTGGAAGAATCTATCGCGCAAGCCGATAATATTGATTATATGTCTTCGACTAGTGCGCCTAGTAGTTCGACTATTACAATAAAAATGAAATTAAATACCGATCCTGCAGGCGCGTTAGCAGATGTGTTAGCCAAAGTGAATGCAGTAAAGTCAGCATTACCAAATGGTATTGAAGATCCTAGTGTATCCTCTTCTTCAGGTGGGAGCGGTATTATGTATATCAGTTTCCGATCTAAAAAACTAGATTCTAGTCAGGTAACTGATTACATCAATCGTGTAGTCAAACCACAGTTTTTTACCATAGAGGGTGTTGCCGAAGTACAGGTATTTGGTGCAGCTGAATATGCATTACGTATTTGGCTTGATCCACAAAAAATGGCAGCACAAAATCTTTCTGTGCCAACAGTGATGTCTGCCCTTTCTGCAAATAATGTACAAACGGCTGCGGGGAACGATAATGGCTATTATGTGAGTTATCGTAATAAAGTAGAGACTACAACGAAATCAGTGGAACAACTCAGCAACTTAATTATTTCATCAAATGGCGATGATTTAGTGCGTTTGCGTGATATTGCAACCGTTGAATTAAATAAAGAAAATGATAATTCGCGTGCTACGGCAAATGGTGCAGAGTCCGTTGTGTTAGCCATCAATCCAACCTCGACAGCAAACCCTTTGACTGTCGCAGAAAAAATTCGCCCTTTATATGAAAGTATAAAAACACAACTGCCAGACAGTATGGAAAGCGATATTCTTTATGACCGCACTATTGCCATTAATAGCTCTATTCACGAGGTCATAAAAACTATTGGTGAAGCTACTTTGATCGTTTTAGTGGTAATTTTAATGTTTATCGGTTCGTTCCGTGCTATTTTAATTCCAATCTTGGCTATTCCAATTTCTCTTATTGGCGTATTAATGCTGCTACAAAGTTTCAACTTTTCTATTAATTTAATGACCTTGCTTGCTTTAATTCTTGCCATAGGTTTAGTTGTAGATGATGCTATTGTGGTGCTGGAGAATATTGATCGTCATATTAAAGCGGGAGAAACGCCATTCCGAGCGGCGATTATTGGTGCGCGTGAAATTGCCGTGCCTGTAATTTCTATGACTATCGCATTGATCGCAGTTTACTCACCAATGGCTTTAATGGGCGGCATTACCGGCACATTGTTTAAAGAGTTTGCTTTAACCCTTGCTGGTGCAGTATTTATTTCTGGTGTTGTGGCATTAACGTTATCGCCAATGATGAGTAGTAAGTTACTCAAATCCAATGCTAAACCAACATGGATGGAAGAACGCGTAGAACATACCTTAGGTAAAGTAAATCGTGTTTACGAATACATGCTTGATCTCGTTATGCTCAATCGTAAATCAATGCTGGCTTTTGCGGTCGTGATTTTCTCAACGCTCCCATTTTTGTTTAATTCACTTTCTAGTGAATTAACGCCAAATGAAGATAAAGGCGCATTTATTGCAATTGGTAACGCGCCATCTAGCGTAAATGTGGATTACATTCAAAATGCAATGCAACCATATATGAAAAATGTAATGGAAACACCCGAAGTCTCTTTTGGTATGAGCATTGCTGGTGCGCCAACTTCTAATAGCTCGTTAAATATCATCACATTGAAAGATTGGAAAGAACGTTCACGTAAACAATCTGCAATAATGAATGAAATTAATGAAAAAGCAAAATCAATTCCAGAAGTGTCAGTATCAGCATTTAACATTCCTGAAATTGATACAGGGGAACAAGGCCCTCCAGTCTCTATTGTATTGAAAACTGCACAAGATTATAAATCTTTGGCAAACACCGCAGAGAAATTCCTCAGTGCGATGAAAGCCTCTGGCAAATTTATTTATACAAATTTAGATTTGACCTATGATACGGCGCAAATGACAATTTCAGTAGATAAAGAGAAAGCTGGTACTTACGGCATCACGATGCAACAAATTAGTAATACTTTAGGGAGTTTCTTATCTGGTGCGACAGTTACGCGTGTGGATGTGGATGGACGCGCTTATAAAGTCATTTCGCAGGTAAAACGAGATGATCGCTTATCGCCAGAAAGTTTCCAAAATTATTATTTAACTGCATCTAATGGTCAATCAGTGCCATTAAGTAGTGTTATTAGTATGAAATTAGAAACTCAGCCAACATCATTACCGCGTTTCAGTCAGTTAAATTCGGCTGAAATCAGTGCTGTACCAATGCCAGGTACATCAAGTGGTGATGCCATTGCTTGGCTTCAACAACAGGCAAATGATAATTTGCCACAAGGATACACTTATGATTTCAAATCCGAAGCTCGTCAATTAGTACAAGAGGGTAATGCACTTACGACGACTTTCATTCTTGCTGTTGTAATTATTTTCTTGGTGCTTGCCATTCAGTTTGAATCTATACGTGACCCAATGGTAATTATGATTTCCGTACCATTAGCCGTAAGTGGTGCATTGGTGAGCTTAAATATTTTATCCTTCTTTAGCATCGCAGGAACAACATTAAATATCTACTCTCAAGTTGGGTTGATTACTCTCGTGGGATTAATCACCAAACACGGTATCTTAATGTGCGAAGTGGCAAAAGAAGAACAGCTAAACTATGGTAAAACTCGAATTGAGGCAATCACTCATGCTGCAAAAGTACGTTTACGCCCAATCCTAATGACAACGGCGGCAATGGTAGCAGGCTTAATTCCATTACTCTATGCAACAGGTGCAGGAGCGGTATCTCGCTTTAGTATTGGGATAGTGATTGTAGCGGGATTATCTATTGGTACTATTTTCACCTTGTTCGTCTTGCCTGTGGTATATAGCTATGTCGCAACTGAACACAAACCATTACCGGTTTTTGATGAAAATAAAACAACCCACTAATTAAAACATAGAAAAAACAAACCGCACTTAGGTTATCTTACGTAATTCGTACTTATAACTAGTTGTTTTATCCAACTTTTTTGAGCATAACCTGCATAAGTGCGGTATTTTTTATTCTGTTAATTATATAAATGATCCACTTATGTTAGTCTTTATTTAAAGACTATTTTTCAGTAAACTTAGCGAATTTTGTTGAATTATTAAAATTATCACTTCAAATCTAGGAATTTATTGTGGCACATCGAGATTTTGCTGCGCGTCGTAGCTCAAATAATAAGAAAAAAAATAAGAAAAAGAATACAAATGTCTTGATTTTTCTTGCTTTATTTATTGTTCTAGTTTTTGTTGTTGGACTTTATTTGTTGAAAAATAAGAACAGTAAGGTAAGCGTGCAGCAAGCTATAACACAACAGGAAAAAGCTCAACCTAAAAGTGTGTTACCTAATCGTCCAGAGGAAGTGTGGAGTTATATTAAAGCCTTAGAAACGCGTACTGTACCTGTAGATAATAATCCAGCGAGTGTAGAACAAAATATGCGTTTAACAGAAGAACAACGTCAAGTTTTAATTCAAATAGAAAGAGATCAAAAAGCGGCTGATGAAGCTAGAAAACTGGCTGAGCAACAGAGAATAGAAGATGCAACGAGAACTCAATCCAAAAAAACGGAAGATATGAAAAATACAGAGGCAGAAATCGTAAAATTGGAATCAATTAAAAAGCAAGACTCACAGAAAATTGAAAGCGCAAAAAAAGTAGAACAAATAAAAACGGTTAATAATGTACGGGATAGCAAGAAATTTGGTTTACAATGCGGTGCTTTTAAAAATCGAGCGCAAGCTGAAAATTTGCAAGGTCGTTTACAGATGACAGGATTAAATGCTCAAATACAAACTAACGGCGAATGGAACCGTGTTCGTGTAGCAAGTTTTGATACTCGAGAGCTTGCAGTACAGGCACAAAGTAGAGCTAAAACTGTTACCGATTGTGTTGTGATTGGTATGTAATATATATTTATTTTAATGCTGAGTACCAAAAGGTGGTTTTGCAAACCAAATCACAATAAGCAATCCTAAGAATCCCATAGCTGATAACCAAAATATTTCATTTGCGCCAATAATAAATCCTTGCGATGTTATTTGTTGAGCGAGGTAAGCTGAAGTTTGCGTATCACTTAAACCAAATTGATTCATTTGATGGTAAAAACTTTGGGAAATCGGGTTATAAGGATTAATGTGTTCTGTTAATTGAGTGTGGTGAACAGCTTCACGGTTATACCACATAAATGTGGTCAAAGATGTTCCTACAGAACCCGCTAAAGTTCTCAAAAAGTTAAATAAGCTAGAGGCTGAAGCCATTTTATGCGCAGGCAAGCCAGACAGCGTTATTGTAGTAAGTGGCATAAAGAAACAGGACACCGCTAAACCTTGCACTAATTGTGGTAAAGCTACATCAACAAATGTCATTGATGGCTCGAAAGTTACCGCTCGCCAATAAAATGTTATTGCATATACAATAAAGCTTATCGTCACTAAAATTCGCATATCGATCTTATAACCGAAACGTCCAATAATCGGTGAAAGTAAAATAGGGAATAATCCAACTGGGGAAGCCGCAAGCCCTGCCCACGTCGCAGTATAATGGAAGACTTGTTGTAGCAAGAGCGGAATTAATACCACAGAACCTAGATAAATCAAAAAGGCTAAACTAGTACATAAACACCCTACGCTAAAATTACGAGAATGGAAAAGCGAAATATCCACCACAGGATTGTCATCTGTCAATTCCCAAATAACCAAGGCAATCAGACAAACGACAGCAACAACGGCTAATATAATGATTTCATTAGAATTAAACCAATCTTGCTCACGGCCCTGATCAAGCATTAATTGCAAACATCCCACGCCTAAGACAAGTAAAACTAAACCGACTTTATCAATAGGTTGATGAACAATTTCACTTTCTCGGCCACCCAAAATCTTCCAGCTGATTAGCACAACTAATAAACCAATCGGAACATTGATAAAGAAGATCCATCCCCAGTGGATATTATCACTAATCCATCCGCCTAAAATTGGGCCAAAAATAGGCGCAACCACAATAGTCATTGACCAAAATGCCAATGCCATTCCGCGTTTTTCTGACGGATAATTATTTAATAATAAACTTTGCGAAAGAGGGATCACTGGACCTGCGACAGCACCTTGAATGATGCGAAAAATAATTAACGCCTCAAGACTATCTGCAATCCCACAAAGCCAAGAAGAGACAACAAATAAAAAAGTTGAAACTAAAAATAACCGCACTTCGCCAAAACGTTTTGCTAACCAACCCGTTATTGGAATAGAAATCGCATTTGCCACACCAAAAGAAGTGATTACCCACGTACCTTGACTAAAAGATGCGCCAAGATCGCCCGCAATAGTAGGAATTGCCACATTTGCAATGGTAGAATCTAATACCTGCATAAAGGTGGCAAGAGATAAAGCCAGCGTTAATAAAATCAGGGCACCACCTTGAATAGGCGGGAATTTTTTTGCGGAATTGTCCATAACGCCGCCTTAATGGCTGTTTTGCTGAATGATAGATTCAATCAAATTTTCTACCGCACTTTCATCATATTTAAGTGTATCAGTAGAAAATAACGTTTTCGGTTCTGTTTTTTCTCGTAGTATTGCGCCTGATGAATCTGAAATTCTTACTTTTGCCGTTGCAGAAAGACCAATTCTCAATGGCGTTTCTGTAAATTGTTGTGGATCTAATTTAATTCGCACAGGTACGCGTTGCACCACTTTAATCCAGTTACCCGTAGCATTTTGTGAAGGCAAAAGAGAAAATGCATTGCCAGTCCCCATTTCAATACCATTTATCACGCCATCAAATTCTTTATTTTTACCGTATAAATCAAAATGAATTTTCACTGGCTGGCCAATGCGCATATTCGTTAATTGAGTTTCTTTAAAGTTAGCTTCTAGCCACATTTGTTCATTAGATACCACCGCCATTAACGTGCCACCCACTGAAACGGCTTGCCCAACTTGAGCATTACGGCGCGCCACATAGCCATCAATTGGACTTCTAATTTTTGTACGTTGCAAATTTAACCAAGCCTGTTTAAGCGAGTTTATCGCATTCTGTATTTGCGGTTGTTCACGTAATGGAACGTTACGCAATAAAGCCCGATTAGCAGCCAATTGATTTTTAGAGGCATTTAAATTTGCTTTGGCAAGCTCGACAGCTTCTTTTGCGTGTTGGAAAGATTCTTTATCAATCGCACCCATTTTTTCAAGTTGAACTCGGCGCGCCAAATTGCCTTGAGCTTGAGCTAAAGAAATTTCATTGACGTGCACAGCTGATTGCAATTGCTGCACAGTGAAACCCAGTTGTTCTACCTGACGTACAGCATTGGCGAGATTGCTTTTGGCCTGTTCGAAACTAAGTTTCGCATTCGTATCATCCAATTCAACTAGAATATCACCTGCATGGACTTTATCCATATTGTCAGCATTAATCTTCGCTACATTACCTGCAACTTGTGATGATACCATTACTTGATTTCCACCCACATAAGCATCTTCTGTTTCTTCAAAATCCTTCAAGAAGAAAAACCAATACAAAGCACAAGCAATACCAATAATAAGCAAGATAAAAATAAAAATGCTTAAATTTTTTTTACGATTAGTTTTCTTTGATACAGATTTATTTGATGGAGTTTCAATTGCAGTTTTCGTCATAATGTCTTCCCTGATTTGGGATAATGTTTAAAAATGGGATATTTAAAACTATCAAAAATAAAATGAAAGGTCATTATGAAACTTTAAAAAGGGGAACTCAAGGGGAAATTATCATCTCTTTGTTTTTGTTAGATTAATGAATGTTCTAGAAGTATTGTTTCATTTATTTGATTTATTTTCGGGTAAGAATTAAAAATCGGCAATCATAGCGATTTTGTTCATCTGCCTTACGATATTCATCAAATTCAATTTCCCACTCCTCCCAATTCAATTGAGGGAAAAAAGTATCGCCATCTAGTTCTGTTTGAATTTGAGTAAGGTATAACTTATCTGCTTTGGGTAAATATTGTTTGAATAACTCTCCCCCACCAATCAACATAATTTCATCAAAATCTCTGACAAAATTGACCGCACTTTCAAAGCTATCTTTCCATATCACACCTTCGTGTTCAAAAAGCTGGCGAGAAAGTACGATATTGGTACGTTTAGGTAGTGGACGACCAATACTTTCAAAGGTTTTACGCCCCATAATGACAGGTTTACCAGTGGTGTTCTGACGAAACCAAGCTAAATCTGCAGGCAAGTGCCAAGGCATTTGGTTATCTTTACCAATCACATTATTTAATGTTGTCGCCACAATTAAACTAAATGTCATAAATCCCCCTAAAATTTGCCGTTACTATACCTGATATTAAGTGATTTTTCATTGATTTAGTGATAACGTTAATGCCAATTTTAAGAACTTGGAAAGGACTATGAACAAAAAAACAATCGTTGTGAAATTCGGTACAAGCACGCTAACTCAGGGTTCGCCAAAACTGAATTCGCCACATATGATGGAAATCGTTCGTCAAATTGCACAATTGCATAATGATGGATTTCGTATAGTGATCGTGACTTCTGGTGCGATTGCAGCGGGTCGTCATTATTTAAATCATCCTCAATTACCACCTACTATCGCCTCAAAGCAACTGCTTGCAGCGGTTGGTCAAAGCCAATTAATTCAGGCTTGGGAAAAATTATTTGCTATTTATGATATCCATATCGGGCAACTTTTATTAACCCGTGCAGATATTGAAGATCGCGAACGTTTTTTAAATGCGCGAGATACTTTACACGCACTTTTAGATAACCACATTATTCCTGTGATTAATGAAAATGACGCGGTGGCGACTGCGGAAATTAAAGTAGGTGACAATGACAATTTATCGGCATTAGTCGCTATTCTTGTGCAAGCGGAACAGCTTTATTTATTGACTGATCAACAAGGTTTATTTGATAGTGATCCGCGTAAAAATTCTGAAGCGAAATTAATTCCAATTGTAGAACAAATTACCGATCATATTCGATCAATTGCAGGAGGAAGTGGTACAAATCTTGGTACTGGTGGAATGATGACCAAAATCATTGCTGCCGATGTTGCGACTCGCTCTGGAATTGAAACCATTATTGCTCCAGGTAATCGCCCAAATGTAATTGCAGATCTTGCTTATGAAAAAAATATTGGTACAAAATTTATTGCACACCAATCTGATCGATTAGAAAGCCGCAAACAATGGCTTTTCGCCGCACCATCGGCAGGTATTATTACCATTGATAACGGTGCGCAAAATGCCATTCTTGAACAAAATAAATCTTTATTACCCGCTGGTATTATTAACGTGGAAGGGCGTTTTTCGCGTGGTGAAGTAGTCAAAATACGCACTCAATCAGGTAAAGACATTGCGCTGGGTATGCCACGCTATAACAGCGATGCTCTACAATTAATTAAGGGCAGAAAATCAGCAGACATTGAGAATGTTTTAGGCTATGAATATGGTGCGGTGGCAATGCATCGTGATGATATGATTATTTTGTCATAATGTCCTTTGGTTGATAAAAGCACTGATTTATGAAACAATCTTGAGCTATTTTTATAGGAAAAATTTAAGGTAAAACGATAGTGATCGATTTTGATGGCTACCGTCCAAATGTGGGTATTGTGATTTGTAATCGCAAAGGGCAAGTGCTTTGGGCGAAGCGTTGTGGGCAAAATTCGTGGCAGTTTCCGCAAGGTGGCATTAATGATAATGAAAGTGCCGAGCAAGCGATGTATCGCGAACTACACGAGGAAGTTGGTTTACAACCTAAAGATGTGCGTCTGTTATATGTTTCTAAACATTGGTTACGCTATAAATTGCCAAAGCGTTTATTGCGTTATGACAGCAAGCCGATGTGTATTGGGCAGAAACAACGCTGGTTTTTGCTACAGCTTGTTAGCGATGAAAAAAACATCAATATGCAAACAACTAAATCGCCAGAATTTGATGGGTGGCGTTGGGTAAGTTTTTGGTATCCTGTTCGTCAAGTTGTGTCTTTTAAGCGAGATGTTTATCGAAAGGTAATGAAAGAGTTTGCTTCGATACTATTTACGGACAATCCACTAATATTTTCCGCATCTCGTGAAGCAAGTTTACAGCATTATTCGGCAAACAAAAAATATTCTCAGACAAAATACACGAAACGCCATTTTTATAAATCAAGAGGCCAATAATGTTCACTTTTATTCTTCTTTGTTTACTTGTTGGCGCATTAGCGGGTTTTCTTGCTGGATTATTTGGTATCGGCGGTGGGTTAGTAATTGTGCCAATGTTAGTGTATTTACTGCCCATTGTAGATGTACCAGAATCTTTGTTGATGTCTACCGCACTTGGAACATCATTTGCTACCATTGTGATTACTGGCATTGGATCGGCACAACGTCATCATAAATTAGGTAACATAGTCTGGCAGGCAGTTCGCATTTTAGCTCCGGTTATTATGCTTTCTGTTTTTATTTGTGGTTTATTCATTGGAAGACTTGATCGTGAAATTTCTGCCAAAATTTTTGCTTGCTTAGTGGTATATTTAGCCACAAAAATGGTACTTTCGATTAAAAAAGATCAAGTCACAACAAAACCACTTACCCCTCTTTCTTCCGTAATTGGCGGTATTTTGATTGGTATGGCATCTAGTGCTGCGGGAATTGGCGGTGGTGGATTTATTGTACCGTTTTTAACTGCTCGTGGCATTAATATCAAACAAGCTATCGGTTCTTCCGCATTTTGTGGGATGTTATTGGGCATATCAGGGATGTTTAGTTTTATAGTGAGTGGTTGGGGAAATCCATTAATGCCTGAATATTCGCTCGGTTATATTTATCTTCCCGCAGTGTTAGGCATTACTGCCACTTCATTTTTTACTTCCAAATTAGGCGCAAGTGCAACCTCTAAATTGCCTGTTTCAACCTTAAAAAAAGGTTTCGCCCTTTTCTTAATTGTGGTTGCGATCAATATGTTTCTGAAATAAGGAAAATTATGAATTCAAATTATTTACTTCTTCCCCACTTTGATCCGAGTATTTTTACGCTTGGCGATAGTAATATCGGCTTACGTTGGTATGGTTTGATGTACCTTTTAGGTTTTGTTTTTGCACGTTGGCTTGCGGTTCGCCGTGCTAATCGCCCAAATAGCGGTTGGACAGTAGATCAAGTTGATAGCTTACTTTTCAATGGTTTTATGGGGGTGTTTATTGGCGGACGTGTTGGCGATGTATTTTTTTATAATCTTGATCATTTCTTACAAGAACCACTTTATTTATTCCGCGTTTGGGAAGGTGGAATGTCGTTCCACGGTGGCTTAATTGGTGTAATTGTTGCTATGATTTGGACATCCTATTCACAAAAACGTAATTTTTGGCAAACGGCTGATTTTGTTGCGCCTTTGATTCCGTTTGGTTTAGGTTTAGGCAGAATTGGTAATTTCATTAATCTTGAACTATGGGGACGCGAAACGAATGTGCCTTGGGCAATGATTTTCCCGAATGATCCGCTATTACTTCCTCGTCATCCATCACAACTTTATGAAGCCTTTTTAGAAGGTCTGGTGTTGTTTGCGATTCTGAATATTTTTATTAAAAAGCCACGTCCAATGGCTTCTGTTGCAGGTTTATTTTTAATTGGTTATGGTGTCTTCCGTTTTATTGTGGAATATGTGCGTGAACCTGAAGTTGAAAATTTCTTTGGGATTATTACACGAGGGCAAGCACTTTGCTTACCAATGATTATTGGTGGTGCTTTCATTATGGCTTGGGCTTATTCACGCAAAAGTGCGGTCATAAAATAGGAGATTTTTATGAAACAATATCTTGAGCTTTGTCGCCGCATTGTTAGTGAAGGGGAATGGGTTGCCAATGAGCGTACAGGTAAGCGCTGTCTCACCGTTATTAATGCAGATTTAGAATATGATGTGGCGAATAATCAATTTCCGCTGATTACTACCCGTAAAAGTTATTGGAAAGCGGCCATTGCTGAATTTCTAGGTTATATTCGTGGATATGACAATGCCGCTGATTTCCGCGCACTTGGCACGAAAACTTGGGATGCTAATGCGAATGAAAATGCAGCTTGGCTTGCAAATCCGCATCGTAGAGGCGTTGATGATATGGGGCGCGTATATGGTGTGCAAGGCAGAGCATGGCGTAAGCCTAATGGAGAAACCATCGATCAGCTACGTAAAATTGTTAATAACTTAACGAAAGGTATTGATGATAGAGGAGAAATTTTAACTTTTTTTAACCCTGGGGAATTTGATCTTGGTTGTCTTCGTCCTTGTATGCACACGCATACTTTTTCTCTTGTGGGCGATACTTTACATCTTACTAGTTATCAACGTTCCTGTGATGTTCCGCTTGGATTGAATTTCAATCAAATTCAGGTGTTTACCTTCTTAGCACTTATGGCTCAGATCACGGGCAAAAAAGCCGGCAAGGCATACCATAAAATTGTGAATGCGCATATTTATGAAGATCAGCTTGAGTTAATGCGTGACGTACAACTTAAACGTGAGCCTTTCCCATTGCCAAAATTAGAAATAAATCCAGATATAAAAACGCTTGAAGATTTAGAAACTTGGGTCACGATGGATGATTTTAAAGTCGTTGGCTATCAATCTCATGAGCCGATTAAATATCCTTTTTCCGTCTAATGGATGCAGCAAAAGTGCGGTCAGAATTTGACGAGAAAATGATGCGCTACGCCCTTGAGCTTGCCGATAAAGCGGAAGCGTTAGGTGAAATTCCTGTGGGGGCGGTGCTGGTGGATGACGCTAGGAATATTATTGGAGAAGGTTGGAATCTCTCCATTGTTCAAAGTGATCCTACTGCACATGCTGAAATTATCGCTTTGCGTAATGGCGCGAAAAATATTCAAAATTATCGTCTACTGAATAGCACGCTTTATGTGACATTAGAGCCTTGCACAATGTGCGCAGGGGCAATTTTGCATAGCCGTATTAAACGTCTTGTGTTCGGTGCATCTGATTATAAAACTGGCGCGATTGGATCACGTTTTCATTTTTTTGATGATTACAAGATGAATCATACTTTAGAGATTACATCTGGCGTATTGGCAGAAGAGTGTAGTCAAAAATTGAGTACATTTTTTCAGAAAAGACGCGAGGAGAAAAAAATAGAGAAAGCATTATTAAAAAGTCTGAGTGATAATTAATTCTTTATTTTTTCTTATATTTGAAACTTAAAATCCAGGATTGATCGTTATCTCAAACCCTGTTACTTGCGGAAATTCTTCTTGAATTAGTGTTAATAATTCAATTTGTTTAAATAGAATCCCCTGCCGAACAATAGCATTAGACACTTCAATAAAAATTAAATGATCTGTTATGTTACCAATACGAAATTTGCCGTGAAATTCCTGTGGAAAAATGCGGTTAAATTTTTGATTGAGTTCATTGATGGCAAGGCCTTTTTTGATTATTTTGGCAAAGGGCGATTGCTCAAGCACATCCGTAATATTGACTGCTTTTTGATAACGATCAGCCTTGTTTTCCATAAAGTCTGCCCCCAGTAAATGACATTAGTTTAGATTTCCGCTACAATACACGCAATTTTCATAATAAACAACGAGACGAATGATTTCAGGCACTGTCAAACCGAATTTTTGGTTGCGATTACTTCTAAGTATCATCGCGATTTTTGCTTTGCCTAACGCACAAAGTTTTGAAAATCAAAATAATACGGAAAATTATTCCTCGAGTGTTTCCATTCAACAAGCGTTAGAAACGGTAAAAGTTGCTCGTGAAGTGCAACGACAAGCCATTCCTCAACCTTCAATTTCCCGTCAAACTGAAAAACAACTTAAAATTCAACCGCACTTTTTTACTGAAGCGTTGAATATTAGCGCGCCAATTCGAGCAGGCCCCTTGCTTATTTAATTTTTCTGTTTTTTGTGAAGAATATTGCTATTGAAATAGCGATATTTTAAAAAATTATTGTGCATGAAATAAAGTATTTCATAAGCATTTAACTATTTAACTTATATATTTAAAAAGAGAAATTATGAGCATTTTAACAAGAATTTTTGGTAGTCGTAATGAACGCGTTTTACGTAAATTAAAAAAACAAGTCGTCAAAATTAATAAAATGGAGCCTGCTTTTGAGGCATTAAGTGATGATGAATTAAAAGCAAAAACACAAGAGTTTCGTGATCGTTTAAGTGGTGGCGAAACTTTGCAACAAATTTTACCAGAAGCATTCGCAACTGTACGCGAAGCAAGTAAGCGTGTGCTTGGTATGCGCCATTTTGATGTGCAGCTTATCGGTGGGATGGTATTGACTAACCGCTGTATCGCAGAAATGCGTACTGGTGAAGGTAAAACATTAACGGCGACTTTGCCTTGTTATTTAATCGCACTTGAAGGTAAAGGCGTTCATGTTGTCACGGTGAATGATTATCTTGCTCGCCGAGATGCAGAAACCAACCGTCCGTTATTTGAATTTTTGGGTATGAGCGTAGGCGTCAATATTCCTGGGTTATCGCCAGAAGAAAAACGTGAAGCTTATGCGGCAGATATTACTTATGCAACCAATAGTGAACTTGGTTTTGATTATTTACGTGACAACTTAGCCCACTCAAAAGAAGAGCGTTTCCAACGTACTTTAGGCTATGCGTTGGTGGATGAAGTGGATTCTATCTTAATCGATGAAGCACGTACACCATTGATTATTTCAGGTCAGGCAGAAAAAAGTTCAGAGCTTTATATTGCGGTAAATAAATTGATCCCAAGTTTAATTAAACAAGAAAAAGAAGATACGGAAGAATATCAAGGAGAGGGCGATTTCACTTTAGATTTGAAATCTAAACAAGCACATTTAACCGAACGTGGTCAAGAAAAAGTAGAAGATTGGTTAATTGCACAAGGTTTAATGCCTGAGGGGGACTCTTTGTATTCTCCTAGTCGAATTGTATTGCTTCATCACGTTATGGCTGCATTGCGTGCGCACACATTGTTTGAAAAAGATGTCGATTACATTGTGAAGGACGGTGAAATCGTGATTGTTGATGAACATACTGGTCGTACAATGGCGGGGCGTCGTTGGTCAGATGGTTTGCACCAAGCCATTGAGGCAAAAGAAGGGGTGGATGTTAAGAGCGAAAACCAAACGGTTGCGTCAATTTCTTACCAAAACTACTTCCGTTTATATGAACGTCTTGCGGGTATGACGGGGACTGCGGATACCGAAGCATTTGAGTTCCAACAAATTTATGGCTTGGAAACTGTTGTAATTCCAACAAATCGTCCAATGATTCGTGATGATCGCACTGATGTGATGTTTGAAAATGAACAATATAAATTTAATGCGATTATTGAAGACATTAAAGATTGTGTAGAACGCCAGCAACCAGTATTAGTGGGTACGATTTCAGTCGAAAAATCAGAAGAATTATCTAAAGCGTTAGATAAAGCAGGTATAAAACACAATGTGTTGAATGCGAAATTCCACCAACAAGAAGCGGAAATCGTGGCAGAAGCAGGATTTCCTAGCGCAGTGACTATCGCAACGAATATGGCGGGTCGAGGTACCGATATTATTCTTGGCGGTAACTGGAAAGCGCAGGCTGCCAAATTAGAAAATCCAACTCAAGAACAAATTGAAGCCCTTAAAGCAGAGTGGGAGAAAAACCACGAAATTGTAATGAAAGCGGGTGGGTTGCATATTATCGGTACAGAGCGTCACGAATCGCGTCGTATTGATAACCAGTTGCGCGGTCGTTCTGGGCGTCAAGGTGACCCCGGTTCTTCTCGTTTCTATCTTTCTTTAGAAGATGGTTTAATGCGCATTTATTTGAATGAGGGTAAGCGCAATTTAATGCGTAAAGCGTTCACGGTAGCAGGCGAGGCAATGGAGTCGAAAATGCTGGCGAAAGTGATTGCATCTGCTCAAGCAAAAGTTGAGGCGTTCCATTTCGATGGCCGTAAAAACCTACTTGAATATGATGATGTGGCAAATGACCAACGTCACGCGATTTATGAGCAACGCAATTATTTGCTTGATAATGATGATATTTCTGAAACTATCAACGCTATTCGCCACGATGTGTTTAATGGTGTGATTGATCAATATATTCCACCACAATCTTTGGAAGAACAATGGGATATTAAAGGGCTTGAAGAACGTTTATCTCAAGAATTTGGTATGGAATTACCGATTTCTAATTGGTTAGAAGAAGATAATAATCTTCACGAAGAAAGTTTGCGCGAACGCATTGTGGAAATTGCAGAAAAGGAATACAAAGAAAAAGAGGCTTTGGTTGGCGAAGATGCTATGCACCATTTTGAAAAAGGTGTTATGTTGCAAACCTTAGATGAACTTTGGAAAGAACACTTAGCTTCGATGGATTATTTACGCCAAGGTATTCATTTACGCGGCTATGCACAAAAAGATCCAAAACAAGAATATAAAAAAGAATCTTTCCGCATGTTTACGGAAATGCTAGATTCCTTAAAACACCACGTTATCATGACTTTAACCCGTGTACGTGTGCGTACTCAAGAAGAAATGGAAGAAGCTGAACGTGCTCGTCAGGAGATGGCTACTCGTATCAATCAAAATAATTTACCTGTGGATGAAAATAGTCAGACAACTCAAAATTCAGAGACTGAAGATTATTCAGATCGTCGCATTGGTCGCAACGAACCTTGTCCTTGTGGGTCGGGTAAAAAATATAAGCATTGTCACGGCAGTCGTGTGGCACGCCAGTAATGAACAATCAAAGTGCGGTGATTTTTCACCGCACTTTTTTCATACCTCTACATTGGATAGAAAAATGGATAAAAAAATTATACAAGTTGCTGCGGGGATTATTCGTAATGAATTTGGTCAGATCTATTTAACGCAGCGTTTAGAAGGACAGGATTTTGCCCAATCTTTAGAATTTCCCGGTGGAAAAGTAGATGAGGGAGAAACCCCAGAACAGGCTTTAAAACGTGAACTGGAAGAGGAAATAGGCATTGTTGCGTTAAATGCAGAACTTTATGAACGTTTTCAATTTGAATATCCAACAAAAATCATTTCTTTTTTCTTTTATCTGGTAAATGAATGGATTGGCGAACCTTTTGGGCGAGAGGGGCAAGAAGGTTTTTGGGTTGAGCAGCGCGCATTGGATGCAGGACAGTTTCCCCCCGCAAATGCAAAATTAATTCATCGATTACTAAATGAAACTCACAATTTCATATAAAATAAATGTGGTTTAAAGTTATATTAAAAGATTTAATATGATTTATCACATATAACTTTTTAATATACTCGCCAAAATATTTGTATTTTTTGCATTATTGGAGTCATTATGTCTCAACTTGCCAATCCAGAACTGATGAAAGTCGTTATTTTACTCGCATCTAGCGTAACAATTGTGCCGTTATTTAAAAGACTCGGGTTGGGTAGCGTGCTAGGTTATTTAGTAGCAGGTTGTTTGATTGGCCCATCTGTCTTTGGCATAGTGCAAGATCCAACAGCTGTGGTACATTTAGCGGAATTAGGTGTGGTAATGTTTCTTTTTATTATCGGGCTTGAAATGTATCCAGAACGCCTTTGGGCAATGCGTAAAGCTATTTTTGGCAGAGGTTTGTTACAAGTTGGATTATGTGGTTGCTTACTCACTTTTTCGGGTATTTATTTATTAGGATTAACAAAAGAAGTATCATTTATTGCTGGTATGGGTTTCACGCTTTCCTCTACTGCTATTGTAATGCAATCACTAGAAGAAAGGGGGCTTACTTCTACGTCAAAAGGACAACGCGTAATTTCGACATTAATTTTTGAAGATATTGCTATTGTACCACTTTTGGCTTCTGTCGCTTTTCTTGCTCCCCATTCGAAAGAAGCGACACCACATACTGATTGGGTATCAATTGGTATAGCATTAAGTGCTGTTGTGGGGTTAATTGTGGCTGGAAAATGGTTAATGAACCCACTATTTCGTTTAATTTCTAAAGCACGTATTCGTGAAATGATGACAGCGGGCGCATTATTGGTCGTTTTAGGTGCTGCATTAGCAATGGAAATTGGCGGACTTTCAATGGCAATGGGCGCGTTTGTTGCTGGTGTGATGATGTCTGAATCAGCGTTTCGCCATCAGCTTGAAGCGGATATAGAACCATTTCGCGGCTTATTACTAGGATTATTTTTTATGGGCGTAGGAATGTCCTTAGATTTGCATTTAGTGTTTAATCATTGGATCTTGCTACTTGGAATTGTTTTTCTTTATATACTTGGAAAAGCCAGTGCTGTTTATATTATTGCCCGAATTACCCGTCTTGATCATCGAGAAGCCATAGGACGAATGTCTTTGATGGCACACGGTGGCGAATTTGCTTTCGTTCTTTTTTCAGCCGCAGCAACTGCGGAAGTAATCAGTAATGAAGAAAAAGCGACATTCACTGCTGCAGTGATTATTTCGATGCTTTTTTCGCCTATTATTGCTCAAATTGCTCGCAAACTTATACAGCGTACAGAGCCTAAACATCTTGATCAGCTTGATGAAAATGATCTAGACAGCATCGTGGATTTGGAAGATAACGTTTTAGTTATTGGTTTTGGACGTTTTAGTCAAATTGTCTGCCAAACATTATTGATTCGTGGAATTAGCGTTTCAGTGATTGATCGCAATATCGAAAATATCCGTGCTGCCGCAAAGTTTGGTTTTAAAGTTTATTATGGTGATGGCATTCGATTAGATGTTTTACGAGCCGCAGGAATTGAAAAGGCGAAATGTGTCGTATTAGGTATTAACGATACACAAAGAATTGAACATATTGTCAGTCAAATGAAAGAGGCTTATCCAAATTTACCGATTTTAACCCGAACTTATGACAGAAAAACAACAGTTAGTTTGATTAAGCAGGATGTAGATTTTATTGTGCGTGAAACTTTTGAATCAGCAATTACACTTAGTCGAGCAACATTGATGAAATTAGGTATTGATAAAATTGAAGCGGAAGAAATTATTAAGGAAGTACGAACATTAGATCAAGAACGGTTAAATGAAGAAGTTTTACACGGTTTTTCGAATGAAATAGTAAAAAAATATTGGACACCAAGACCATTTATTAAACCGCATCTTGACACAAAAGCATTAAATAAAGAAACAGAAGAAATTCTAAGTGAGAAAATTGAAGAAGAAATATCAAATGATCATTCATAAAATTATTTTTTATCTTTAGTGATATTTTTTATCTATAAAAATATTAAATTTTAACTTCTCGTTTAAGTATTTACTTTTGAGTGATTTAAATCACGTAAATTTTTATTTTAAGGCAATAAATGAATAATAAAATTAGTGTTTATGATAAAGATAATTTCTTTGAGCTTTATCAGAAACTCCGCGCAAATCCAATTAGCCTCAATGAAATTATCGAAAAGCCCACCATGCTTTCATTGTTGCCTAATTTAAAAGGGAAGAAATTACTCGATTTAGGCTGTGGTACGGGAGGGCATTTACAACTTTATTTAGAACGAGGGGCGGCTAAAGTAATTGGAACCGATCTTTCCGAAAAAATGCTCGAACAAGCTGAAAAAGATCTTCAAAAGTGCGGTCAATTTTCAGGGCGTTTTTCCTTATATCACTTACCAATAGAAAAATTAGCTGAGTTACCAGAAAGTCATTTCGATGTGATTACTAGCTCTTTTGCCTTTCATTATATTGAAAATTTTCCGACATTATTATCAACGATCCATGACAAACTCTCGTCTAATGGCACATTAATTTTCTCACAAGAACATCCGATAACAACCTGCCATAAAGAGGGAGAACGCTGGGAAAAAAATGACAAAAAACAGCAAGTCGCTTATCGTTTAAATCATTATCGAGAAGAGGGGAAACGCAATAGAAATTGGTTCAAACAACCTTTTCAAACCTATCATCGAACAACAGCAACAATTATCAATAATTTAATTCATGCAAGGTTTCAAATCGAGCAAATGGAAGAACCCATGCTTGCTGACCAACCGCAATGGCATAATGAATTTAAAGATTTGTCACATCGACCACCATTGTTATTTATCAAAGCAAGAAAAGTGGAGAAATAAACAAAATAAACTGGTTTTTAACCGCACTTTATGGTATAAATCGCCCCGCTGTTTTTGCCTTTCAAAAGCAGTTTTTTAATTACTAACAACACACACATATTAACAAGGCTTAATCGGGGTGCCAAACGGTCGATTAGCTGATATGTGGAGGCTCAACCCCAACAAAAGGAAAATATTATGGCACAAGTTTCAATGCGCGACATGATCAACGCAGGCGTACACTTCGGACACCAAACTCGTTACTGGAACCCACAAATGAAACCTTTCATTTTTGGTGCTCGTAACGGTGTTCACATCATCAATCTTGAAAAAACTTTACCTTTATTCAACGAAGCTTTAGCGGAATTAACTCGCATTGCTAGCAACAATGGTAAAGTATTATTCGTTGGTACAAAACGTGCAGCGTCTGAAGCAGTTCAAGCAGCAGCATTAGATTGTCAGCAATATTACGTAAACCACCGTTGGTTAGGTGGTATGTTGACTAACTGGAAAACCGTTCGTCAATCAATTAAACGTTTAAAAGATTTAGAAACCCAATCTCAAGACGGTACTTTTGATAAATTAACCAAAAAAGAAGCGTTAATGCGTAGCCGTGAGATGGAAAAACTTGAATTAAGCCTTGGCGGTATCAAAGATATGGGTGGCTTACCAGATGCATTATTCGTTATCGGTGCGGACCACGAACATATCGCTGTTAAAGAAGCAAATAACCTAGGTATTCCTGTATTTGCTATCGTTGATACTAACTCAACACCAGCTGGCGTAGATTTCGTTATCCCTGGTAACGATGATGCGACTCGTGCTATCCAACTTTACGTTTCTGCAGCTGCAGCAGCGGTTAAAGAAGGTCGTGGTAACGAAGCTCAAGTTGCTGAAGAATTAGCAGCTGACGCAGAATAATTTAAGTTTTGCAATAAGGCGAAGCCCTTAATAATCAAGCGATTAATTGGCATAGGGGCTAAAATTTAGCCCCTATATTTTTATCTAAAAGTGCGGTCAAAATAAACCGCATTTTCGACAGAGGATTTTAAAAATGGCTGAAATCACAGCATCATTAGTAAAAGAACTTCGTGACCGTACTGGCGCAGGTATGATGGAATGTAAAAAAGCATTAGTTGAAGCAAACGGTGATATTGAGTTAGCAATCGACAATATGCGTAAATCTGGTCAAGCTAAAGCAGCTAAAAAAGCAGGCCGTGTTGCAGCTGAAGGTGTTATCCTTGCTCGTGTAGAAAATGGTTTCGGTGTATTAGTTGAAATGAACTGTGAAACTGACTTCGTAGCAAAAGATGCAGGTTTCTTAGGTTTAGCAAACGAAGTGGCTGATTTCGCAGCAGCAAACAAAGGTACCACTATCGAAGCATTACAAGCGCAATTTGAAGAAAAACGTGCTGCATTAGTTGCTAAAATCGGTGAGAACATGAATATCCGTCGTGTTGCTTACTTAGATGGTCAAGTAATTGCACAATACTTACACGGTGCAAAAATTGGCGTATTAGTTGCGGGCGAAGGTTCTGATGATGAACTGAAAAAAGTAGCAATGCACGTAGCTGCATCTAAACCTGAATTCGTGAACCCAGAAGATGTGTCTGCTGAAGTGGTTGAACACGAACGCCAAATCCAAATCGATATTGCGATCAACTCTGGTAAACCAAAAGAAATCGCAGAGAAAATGGTTGAAGGTCGTATGAAGAAATTCACTGGTGAAGTTTCATTAACAGGTCAAGCATTTGTAATGGATCCTTCTGTATCTGTAGGGGATTTCTTAAAATCAGTAAATACTTCTGTTTCTAACTTCATTCGTTTAGAAGTAGGCGAAGGTATTGAGAAAAAAGAAGAAGATTTTGCTGCTGAAGTTGCAAAAATCACTGGCGGTAACGCATAATTCTTTAACGATAAAAAATGTATGCTTGTAAGCCCAATTTAAAGTTGGGCTTATTTATTTTTAAAAGAATTTCAACTTATTTCGTTAAGTAAATTTTATACACATAAAAATCTGCATTTTAATCAGTTATTAAACTTGTAAAATGCAGATTAAATGATGGGGTATCAATTAAGAAATTTTCTTTTCTAACGCTTTTAAACGTTTATTTATTCCATCAATACCTAATGTTAGAGCTGCCGTTTTACGCCACTCTTTATTCGTTTGCAATGGAATACCAGAGGAATATACGCCAGGCTCTGTAATTGGGCGCATAACCATTCCCATTCCAGTAATGGTTACTTTATCGCAAATTTCCATATGACCATTAATCACACTTGCACCACCAATTAAGCAATAGCGACCAACAGTTAAGCTACCTGCCATAATAACGCCACCCGCAACCGCTGTACCAGTGCCAATATGAACATTATGCGCAATTTGACAAAGGTTATCGATAATAACGTTATCTTCAATAATCGTGGCATCTAATGCGCCTCTGTCAATACAGGTATTCGCACCAATTTCCACATTATTACCAATTATTACTTGCCCTACTTGTGGAATTTTAATCCAACGACCACGATCATTTGCATAACCAAAACCATCACTACCGATAACTGTTCCTGATTGAATTAAGCAATTAGCTCCAATCTCAACGTTATGGTAAACAGTGACATTAGCCCAGAGCTGAGTGCCTGAACCTATCTTGGTATTTTTACCAACAAAGCAATTTGCACCAATGATCACGTTATCACCTAGTACAACACCTTCTTCAATCACTGCGTTCGCACCAATAGATACATTTTCGCCCAATAAAACACCATCAAAAATGACCGCACTTTTTGCGATTCCTTGTGCCGCTTTTGGCGTGCTATCCATATATTGCGCTAAAATTGCGTAAGCCACATAAGGATCTTTAACAATAAGTAAATTGCTTTCTGGAGAACAGTGTTCAACATCCTCTTCAGAAACAACCAAAATCCCTGCTTTAGAATCTTTCAATAATGCACGAAATTTTACGTTAGAAATAAAAGTGAGTTGATTTGATTGGGCTTTATCGAGAGGAGCGATATTCTCAACAACAACATCGGCGTTACCGCGAACGGTAGCGCCGATTTGAGTTGCCAATTCTTGTAAAGAATAGGATTTTTGCATTATGAGAACCTATTATTTTTTCTCTTGTGCTTTTTCAGAAGCAGGAATAGATTTTAATACTTCTTCAGTAATATCTTTACCCTCTACCGCAAATACAACTGAATTTGCATCAAGCACATAAGTATAACCTTTTGCTTTTGCTAAATTATTTGTCGCAGTTTGAATGCTATTTAATAATTTACCACGTTCTTCAGCTTGACGTTTTTCATTTTGAGCTTGGAATTCTTGAACTTTTTTATCTTGTTCTTGCATTAATTTTTGTAATTCAGCATCTTCAGCCGCACCTAATTTATTAATTTCCTCTTGGCGTTTTTGAATATCAGCTTGACGTAAGCGAGGTGCATCTTTTTCTAAAGCCGCAACTTTTGCTTCTACTTTTTTACGAGCAGCAGCAATTTTATCATCAACTTCTTTTTTGCTTGCTGCTAATTTCTCAGCTACAGGTTTAAATTCAGCATCAAGTTTATCTGCTACCGCTTGGCGATCTGGGTGATGTTGAAAAATATAACCTGCATTAATGAAAGCAATTTTTTCTTCAGCGGAAGCATAGCCTGAAGCAAGTGCAATACCTAAAGCAAGTGCGGTTACTTTTGCGATGTTTTTCATTTGATAAATATCCTTAATTAAATGATGGGTTTAATATTTTCTCTGCCCAATTAAATTAGGCAGAGAACGTTGTTTTTGAGTTCTGATGAAGAAAAAAGTTCAATTTATTAGAAAGAACCTCCAATACTAAATTGGAACTGTTCGACATCATCATTTTCATATTTTTTAATTGGTTTGGCATAAGAGAATACCAATGGCCCAATAGGGGATTGCCATTGGAATCCGACACCTGTAGAGGCACGAATACGGCTTGATTTGCCATAATCGGGTAAGCTTTTCAATACATTGTTATCTAACCCACTCTTATCCGATTTCCATTTAGTATTCCAAACACTTGCCGCATCAACAAATAAGGAAGTTCGGACTGTGTTCTGCCCCTTATCGCTCACAAACGGTGTTGGTACAATAAGTTCTGCACTCGCAGTTGTGATTGCATTACCACCAATCACATCAGAACTTATCTTATTAAAATCACCATTACCATTACCGCTACCATTTTGAGCGGCATAAATTGCATTAGGCCCAATACTACCATAAGCAAAACCGCGTAATGAACCAATGCCACCCGCTGTATAAGTTTGATAGAACGGTAAACGCTTGTTTCCAAAACCATTTGCATATCCTGCAGATGCTTTTGCAGATACAACCCAGAGGTGATCTCTGTCTAATGGGTAGAAACCCTGTACGTCTGCACTTAGTTTGTAGTATTTGTTATCAGAACCTGGAATAGTAACTCGTCCACCAAGACTTGCTTTAACCCCTTTAGTTGGGAAATAGCCTCTATTAAGGCTGTTATAGTTCCAACCAAAAGAAAAATCAAAGTCATTTGTTTTAATGCCATTACCTTTAAATTTCATTGATTGAATATATAAATTACGGTTATATTCTAGAGCAAAGTTACTAATTTTATTATAGGTATGACCTAATCCTACATAATAGGAGTTATTTTCATTTACAGGGAAACCTAAAGTAACATTACTTCCATAAGTCGTACGCTTATAGTTAGAGGATGTATCACTTTTAGAGTTATCGTAGTTTTCAAAGAAAACATTTCCACCAAGACTTACACCATCTTTAGTAAAATAGGGCTCGGTATAACCCAAATTGACACTCGTACCATAATCATTTTTCGTACCAGCTATACTTACAGCAGCCCCTGTTCCCAAGAAATTATCTTGTTTAACACTTGCTTGATAACTAATACCACTCTCTGTACCGTAACCAATACCAAAGTTGATACTACCCGTGTTACGTTCTTTGACTTTATATACGACATCCACTTCATCATTACTACCATTGATAGGATCAATTCGGTTTTCGACTGTTTCGAAGAAACCTGTACGATCTAAGCGAATTTTTCCTAACTCAACTAATTGTGAATTATACCAAGTTCCTTCTTGTTGGCGCATTTCCTGACGTAAAGTGCTATCAGCAGAAACGGTATTTCCTTCAAAGCGAAGTTGGCGAACAGTTAAACGTCGTCCAGCATCAACAACAAAGGTTATCGCTAATGTTTTATTTGCATCATCAAAATCAGGTACTGAATTTACCGTTGTGCTACCGTAACCGCGTTCTCCAAGTTTTGCTTTAATTGCATTTTCTACATCTGCAATATCACTACGGCGGAAAGTATCATTTAAATGTAATGCTGAAAGTAAAGGTTCAAGCTCGGCAGACATACCTCCTAGATTACCTATAATGCGTGCACTACGAAGGTCATACTGTAAACCTTCATTTACATCAATGGTTACATTAACTTTTGTTTTTTCATCATTTAGCTGAACATCCGTTTTAGTGATTTGTGCTTTGGCATAGCCATTATTTAAATAATAATCACGAATTGCCTGCAAATCTTTCTCGAATTGCGCACCTTCAAATTTATTTCCCCATAATTTCCACCAAGAATCAGGTTGTAATTCCATTTGTTCTTGTAATGTACTGCTACTAACAGATTCGTTCCCCTTGAAAGTTAATGATGCCAATTTTGCTTTATCATCTTCATTGATTTGAATTAAAATTTCAGCACGATTATTTGGTAGCGTATTGACAATAGGTTCAACTGTTGCGTTATAGCGACCTACACTTGCATAGTGCTCTTTTACACTTTTGGCAAATTCATTTAATTTTTCTCGAATTAAAACATCGCCAACTTTAAATCCGTTAGCGTCTAAGTTTTGTTTAAGTGCTTCAGTGGGAATAACAGAGTTACCTTTGATTTTAACATCTGAAATGATCGATTTAGCCACAACGCTAACAACAAGAACATCGCCTTCTTGATGCGCTTTCACATCATCGAATCGACCACTTACGAATAAAGAGCGGACAATATTAGCCACATCATTGTCAGTCACACGCTGACCAGCACGAACAGGTAAACTTGCTCGGATTTGTTGTTCTAAGTCACCTTGAACACCATCCACACGAATATCTTTTGCCACAAAAGGTGCGGCAAACACAGTCGTTGTCGTACCGAATAATAAACTTGCGATTAGAAGTTTTTTCATCGATTGTATCCTATATAAATTATAGACGTAAAAAATCATTAAATAATGCAAACACCGTTAAGCTTAATAACAGTGCTGCGCCAATTCGATAACAGATGCTTTGCACCCGCTCAGAAACAGGTTTTCCTTTAACAGCTTCCATTGTTAAAAAAACTAAATGACCGCCATCTAATACTGGTAATGGAAATAAATTCATAATCCCTAAATTTACACTAATCAATGCCATAAAAATTAAAAAATACACCAATCCAATATTTGCTGATGCGCCAGCACCTTTTGCAATAGAAATTGGCCCACTTAAATTATTTAATGACAAATCGCCAGTAAGTAATTTCCCTAATATTTTCAAGGTTAAAAGGGAAAGTTGTCCTGTTTTTTCAATGCCTTTTTGTAAAGATTCAAGAATACCATATTTTAATTCAGTACGGTATTCATCCGCTAATTTTGTCAAGGTTGGGCTAACCCCAACAAACCATTTGCCATTTTGATTACGCACTGGAGTTAGGACTTTGTCAAATGTTTCTCCATTACGTTCAATTTTTATAGTAAAAGTTTCGCCTTGTTCGACCTGTTTTATAAAATCTTGCCAAGGAAGTGCGGTTAAATTTTCTGTTAAAATTTTGTCTCCTATTTGTAAACCCGCTTTCTCAGCGGGAGAATTTTGAACAACTTTAGAAAGCACCATTTCAATTTTAGGACGCATAGGCATAATCCCTAATGCCTCAAAAGCACTTTCTTTTTCGGGATCGAATGTCCAATTTGTAAGATTTAAAGTCCGTTGTTGTTCAATATTAGAATTGAAAGGAGAAAGGGTAATCTTAACATTAAGCTCCCCCATTTTTGTTGCAAGTAGCATATTGATGGTTTCCCAATCTTGAGTTTCTTCGCCATCAATTGTAAGAATTTGCGTATTGGGTTCAATGTGGGCTTGTGCTGCGATTGAGTTTGGTGTTATTGATTCAATCACTGGTTTAACCGTTGGCATTCCATAAAGGTAAATGACCCAATAAGCAAAAATTGCAAAAATAAAATTAGCTAAAGGGCCTGCAATAATTACAAATGACCGTTGTAATACGCTTTTACTGTCAAATGCTTGTGATTTTTGCTCAGCAGGAACTACTTCATTACGTCCATCAAGCATTTTTACATAGCCGCCTAAAGGAATCATTGAAACCGCAAATTCTGTACCATATTTGTCAATGCGTTTCCAAATTACTTTTCCAAAACCAATGGAAAAACGATGGATTTTTATACCGCACTTTCTCGCTGCCCAAAAGTGACCATATTCGTGAACGGATACTAATACAGCAATAGCAATGATAAAAGAACCTAGTGACCACAAAAATGACATTCAAAATCCTTATAACACAAAGAAATAGAAGTAGCTGAAAAAAGGTACCGCGGCAGTCAAGCTATCAATGCGATCTAATACACCGCCATGACCAGGAATCAATTGGCTACTGTCTTTAACTCTTGACTCACGTTTAAACATACTTTCAGTTAAATCGCCCAATACTGAAATTGCAACTGTCGCTACAGAAAGAATGATAAATCCAGTAATATTTCGATTGCCTACTAAAGTATTGTTAGAGAAATGAATAAAGATAAAAGCAAGCACTAATGCTGTAATTAATCCACCAATAACCCCTTCCCAACTTTTACCTGGCGATACTTTAGGGGCAAGTTTACGTTTGCCAAAGGCGCGTCCGCTAAAATAAGCACCAGAATCAGCCGCCCAAACAAGTACAAATACGTAAAGTAATAAAAATAAGCCGTGATAAGGATCATGGGTATAGTGTTCTAAACGTAAACGTAATACACCTGCGATAAATGGAATCAACGTAGAAAAGGCAAATAAAAGTTGTAAAAGTGGATTTTTAGACCAAAATTTAGCTGATTTAGGGTAACTGATCACAAGTAACAAAGCTAAACCCCACCAGCTAACAGCATTTATCAATAAAAGCTGAAGATGTTGTTCAAACACACGCCCTGCATCTAAATAGTTGCCCTCAGTATAGAGCCATAAGAAGATAAATACGCCTAAAAAGGTAGTCACAAAAAAACGTATCAAAGGTTGTTTTAGGCGAGCAAATTGAGTCCATTCCCAAATGCCTAAAATCGCTACCGCCCCTAAAGCGAGGGCAAAATAAAAAGGTGTGAATAAAAATAGTGCACATAAAACTGCAGCAATTAACACAATAGCAGATAAAACTCGTTGTTTAAGCATAATTTTAATCCGTTTAACTATTCAGTCCCGCCAAAACGGCGATGACGTTGTTGATAACTTGCAATCGCGCGATTAAATTCTAATTGATTAAAATCAGGCCAAAGCACATCGGAAAAATATAATTCCGCATAGGCAATTTGCCATAATAAAAAGTTGCTTATGCGCTGTTCTCCACTGGTGCGAATTAATAAATCCACAGGTGGTGCATTTTGGGTTGCAAGATGATGTTGAAAAGTCGAGTTATTAATATCTGAAACTGACATTTCTTCTTTTTTAACTTTTTCTGCAATTTGTTTAGCGGCTTGAATAATATCCCAACAACCGCCGTAATTTGCCGCAATATTGAGTGTAAGCGCGGTATTTTTTTCTGTTAAATTTTCCGCTTTTTTGATTTTTTCTTGTAAAGTTTCACTAAAACGAGATACATCGCCAATAATTTTCAGACAAATATTATTTTTATGTAATTTTTTCACTTCGCGATCCAAGGCTTGCATAAAAAGCGACATTAACGCACTGATTTCTTGTTCTGGGCGACTCCAATTTTCGCTACTAAAGGCATAAAGTGTGAGTACTTCCACACCGATTTGTCGTGCATAAGCCACTGCTTTGCGTACCGCAGTAACGCCATTGGTGTGTCCGAAAATTCGCATTTTATTTTTCTGTTTTGCCCAACGACCATTACCATCCATAATAATGGCAACGTGTTTTGGTATATTTGTTTGATCCAACTCTATCATTATTTTTATTATTGAGAGACCTCTATAAATTTGGTGGTAAACTATATCATAAGTTATATTGGCTTGCTATGAATTCCTTTGTTCTAATCTGTTCTGTAAAAATTGAAAATTTATTGTAAAAAACAACTAAAAAACCACCGCACTTTTTATTTCTCTCCCTATTAATTTTTGCCATTTTACGGTATTCTATGGCACATTTTCTATTGTCAAAATGCTGCAAAAGTGCGGTTAAAATTTAAGGTGATTTTATGCAAGAACAATATCGCCCCGATATGATCGAACCAAAGGTTCAACAATATTGGGCAGAAAATAAAGTTTTCAAAGCAATCAAAGACGAATCTAAAGAAAAATATTACTGTCTTTCTATGTTCCCATATCCTTCTGGCCGCCTGCATATGGGGCATGTGCGCAACTACACTATTGGTGATGTCATTTCTCGTTATCAACGCATGCTAGGCAAAAACGTATTGCAACCATTTGGTTGGGATGCTTTCGGCTTACCAGCAGAAGGTGCGGCGATCAAAAATAAAACTGCGCCTGCTAAATGGACATACGAAAACATTGCCTACATGAAAAAACAACTTCAACTTTTAGGCTTTGGTTTCGACTGGGATCGTGAAATCGCAACCTGTAAACCCGACTACTACAAATGGGAGCAATGGTTCTTCACTGAGCTTTACAAAAAAGGCTTGGTGTACAAAAAAACCTCAACCGTAAACTGGTGCCCGAATGATGAAACAGTGCTCGCAAACGAGCAAGTACACGAAGGTTGTTGCTGGCGTTGTGATACACCTGTGGAACAAAAAGAAATCCCACAATGGTTTATCAAAATTACTGACTATGCAGAGCAATTATTAGGTGGTTTAGATACCCTTCCACAATGGCCTGACATGGTAAAAACCATGCAACGTAACTGGATTGGTCGTTCTGAAGGGGTAGAAATTACCTTTGATGTTGCAAATACCAACGAAAAAGTAGCAGTTTACACCACGCGTCCAGATACCTTTTATGGCGTAAGTTATTTAGGCATTGCGGCAGCACATCCATTAGCAAGTTTAGCAGCTCAAAACAATTCCGAATTAGCCGCCTTTATCCAAGAAGCGAAAAACGCAAAAGTGGCAGAAGCTGATCTTGCGACAATGGAGAAAAAAGGAATGGCAACGGGATTATTTGCTATTCATCCATTGACGGGTGAAAAATTACCAATTTGGGTTGCGAATTTCGTATTAATGCACTATGGCACTGGCGCAGTAATGGCGGTTCCAGCTCACGACCAACGTGACTTTGAATTTGCTCAAAAATACGGTTTACAAATCAAGCAAGTTATTGAACCCATTGCTGATGAGGAAATTGATTTAACTAAACAAGCCTTTACTGAACACGGCAAACTCGTTAATTCAGCTGAATTTGATGGTAAAGACTTTGATGGTGCATTCAACGGTATCGCGGATAAATTAGAAAAATTAGGTGTTGGAAAACGTCAAGTTAATTACCGTTTACGTGACTGGGGCGTTTCTCGCCAACGTTATTGGGGTGCACCAATTCCAATGCTAACCCTTGAAAATGGCGATGTAGTACCTGCACCAATGGAAGATTTACCTATTATTCTGCCTGAAGATGTGGTAATGGATGGCGTAAAAAGTCCAATTAAAGCAGATCTTAACTGGGCCAAAACAACCCTTAACGGCGCACCAGCGTTAAAAGAAACGGATACCTTTGATACCTTTATGGAATCCTCTTGGTATTACGCGCGCTACACTTGTCCACAATATCAAAATGGCATGCTTGATGCGGAAGAAGCAAACTATTGGTTACCAGTGGATCAATATATCGGCGGTATCGAACACGCAACAATGCACTTGCTCTACTTCCGCTTCTTCCACAAATTATTGCGTGATGCAGGATTTGTAACCAGTGACGAACCAGCCGATAAATTATTATGTCAAGGTATGGTGCTTGCAGACGCCTTCTACTACACAAGTCCAACCAATGAGCGTATTTGGGTGAGTCCAACACAGGTAACTCTTGAACGTGATGAAAAAGGTAGAATTATTAAAGCGACTGATCCTGAAGGGCGTGAATTAGTCCACAGTGGCATGACAAAAATGTCGAAATCCAAAAATAACGGTATTGACCCACAAGAAATGGTAGAAAAATATGGTGCCGATACTGTTCGCCTCTTTATGATGTTTGCCTCTCCAGCAGAAATGACCTTGGAATGGCAAGAATCTGGCGTAGAAGGTGCGAAACGTTTCTTAGGGCGTGTTTGGAATTTGGTATATCAATATCAACAAAATCCAGCAAAAACTAGCCTAGATTTGACCGCACTTTCCGCAGAACAAAAAGTGCTTCGCCGTGAAGTTCATAAAACCATTGCGAAAGTGAGCGATGATATTGGTCGTCGTCAAACATTTAATACTGCGATTGCTGCAGTGATGGAATTGATGAATAAACTGACTAAGGCATCGCTTGATAGCGAGCAAGATCGTGCAGTTATGGCGGAGGCATTAAGTGCAGTTGTTCGTATGCTTTATCCAATTACGCCACATATCTGTTTTGAATTATGGCAAGCTCTTGGCAATGAAAGTGCTATTGATACTGCAGAATGGGTAAAAGCCGATGAAGCCGCAATGGTAGAAGATGAAAAACTGATTGTTGTGCAAGTAAATGGCAAGGTTCGTGGCAAAGTTACTGTTGCGGCAGATGCAGATGAAGACACAGTCAAAACGATTGCTTTTGCGGATGAAAATGTGAAGAAATTTATTGATAATCAACACATTGTCAAAGTGATTTATGTCGTAGGTAAATTATTAAACGTGGTAGTGAAACCATAATACATAGGGTGTGTGGATTTAAAATTCACGCACCATTTTTTATAGGTATGTGAAATATTTACATTTTACACGTCCTACAATAAAGGTAATTTTTATGATCAACTCAATCAAGACTTTACTGCTTATCGCAACATTAGCAATTCTTTCTGCTTGCGGTTGGCATTTTCAACAGTCGGTTACTATGCCAAGTGAATGGCGAACATTAGCCCTTGAAAGTGATGACTCTTATAATGATTTTACTGTTATTATGCGTCGCAAATTGCAGGAAAATCAGGTTAATGTCGTCAATTTAGAACAAAATATTCCCATTTTACGTATTAATAAACAGATTACTTCAGATCAAGTCGCGTCTATTTTTAAGCACGGACGTGAGGCAGAAAAACTTTTAATGTTGGAAGTAGAAGCCACTTTCCGCCTTGCTAATGGCGAAAGCTATCCAATCAATGCGAAAGTAAACCGTACTTTCTTTGATAATGCACGTGCAGCATTAGCCAAATCAGAAGAACGAGAGGTAATTTGGAATGATATGCGCGAGCAAGTAGCACGTCAATTAATCGTAAAAATAATTGCGTTACAAAATCAAATAAAAAGGAAATAATGAACCGCATTTTTCCAGAGCAACTAAATCATCATCTTGCGCAAGGCTTGGCTAGAGTTTATCTCTTGCAAGGGCAAGATCCTTTATTACTTAGTGAAACTGAGGATACTATTTGTCAAGTGGCAAACCAGCAAGGTTTTGATGAAAAAAATACTATTCAAGTTGATAGCCAAACTGATTGGGCGCAACTTATAGAATCTTGTCAATCTATAGGGTTGTTTTTTAGTAAACAAATACTAAGCTTGAATTTACCTGAAAATTTCACCGCACTTTTGCAGAAAAATCTGCAAGAACTTATATCCGTATTGCATAAAGATGTCTTGCTTATTTTACAGGTAGCAAAATTGACTAAAGCGATTGAAAAGCAAACGTGGTTTATTATACTTAATCAATATGAACCAAATACAATACTGATAAATTGTCAAACACCGACGGTAGAAAACTTACCACGTTGGGTAAAAAATCGTACCAAAGTAATGGGATTAGACGCTGACAATGAAGCAATTCAACAACTTTGTTATAGTTACGAAAATAACCTGCTCGCACTCAAACAAGCTCTGCAGCTTTTAGATTTGCTCTATCCTGACCATAAACTTAACTACAATCGTGTTATTAGCGTAGTAGAACAATCTTCAATTTTTACACCATTTCAATGGATTGATGCTTTGCTAATGGGAAAAGCAAATCGTGCTAAGCGTATTTTAAAAGGTTTACAAGCTGAAGATGTGCAACCTGTTATTTTATTACGCACACTACAGCGAGAATTATTTACGTTGCTTGAACTCACAAAACCACAGCAACGTATTGTGACAACGGAAAAACTTCCAACTCAACAAATTAAGACTGAATTTGACCGTCTAAAAATCTGGCAAAATCGCCGACCGCTCTTTTTAAGTGCGATTCAACGTTTAACTTACCAGACTCTCTACGAAATTATCCAAGAGCTTGCCAATATTGAACGCCTTGCTAAACAAGAATTTAGTGATGAAGTGTGGATTAAACTCGCTGATTTATCTGTAAAAATTTGTTTGTAGTCACAAGGCAAATAAAATAGACAATATTGAAATAAGATTTTGATAAAAAAGAAATTTTTTGCTGGAAAAATGGTCTCTACCTACTTCCATTTTTTGAACTTATCCCTTGTCATACCTAAAATTAATAAGAGTGTTAGTATCTAAAAAGGGAACAAAACAGGGAACATCACTATAAAAAATGGTCTTTTTTGATGTCATTATTTGGGAATTATTTGGGAATTATTTGGCAAGTTAGAAAATTTATTAATCTTTAATTCTCGTTTAATTTCGTTTTATCTGTCAAGCGTGAAATAAACAAAAAGCGAATATTTTTGTTCGTTTTGTGATAAGTGTTTGTTTTTCGGTATAATATGCCCGTTTAGTTTTTGGCTAAATTTCATAATAAATCTTTCGTTGTATGGTTTTTTTTCCTAAGTCCCTGCGCCAACCAAGTCCAAGCCTCGCGGGGCTTTTTTGCCCCCAAGTCAGTGCACGGCTTAAAACAACTTGCCTTGCACTTTATCTTGCCCTTTTAACTGTGCTAATCGTTCTTCATTCGTCATCGGCTTAATGCCTTTTTCCTGCAAAGTTTCTTTTTCGGTTTTATCCCAGTTGTTCGCTTCGGGGCAATCCACATAAACCGCCCTTTTAATGTTACTAATCTGCCCGACAAAATTGGCGTTTAATTGCCCACATGATGAAGGCTTTTTTTAAATTTATAGCTATCTAAAATTAAACTTTCTGTTTCTTTTTTCGGGAATTCTATATATAGAATTTTTCCTATAATTAATTCCTCTAATTTGTTTAATATGTCGAATTTAAGTATGCTAATCGGCATGGAATTTTCCGACTTTTGGGGGCACTAAATACAAGATCATTAATACATGTTCTTTCTACATTGTGGTTTATATAAATTGAAAAAGGCAATAAATCAATTTGATAATAATGCAATAAATCATCTACTGTTACTGGCTCGCCAAATTCTCTTGTCAATTTATCCGCTACCTGTTGCAAGCTATACCATTTTCTAGGGGGTAATGTTGGTTTATTTTTTGCCATAATTTTTCTTATCCTAAGTAAAAATAAAGCCCAGTTTAGTGGGATGTTCTTTGTTCTGCGGTTTTATAGACTTCTAATCGTTCCCTTTTTCCAACAGATACAACAATAATAGTGATTTCCTGATCTCTTACTTGATAAACTAATCGATAACCAGCGCTTCTTAATTTGATTTTATATAAATCATTTTCGCCCTTTAATTTGTCGGCTTGAATGCGTGGATTTATCATTCTTTCGGCTAATTTATTTTTAAATTGTTGGCGTAAGGTTTCCCCCAATTTATTCCATTCTTTTAATGCGCGTTTATCAAAAATGAGTTTATAAGTCATTTAGATCAACCTCTACTGGTTCTAGGGTGGCTAGCCGTTCATTTGCCATTCTGCCGAGCTCTAAATCTTCGATTAATTCTTGCATATGAGAGAATAATTCGGGGGTGATGCAATAAAATGCGGGTTGGTTTCGGTTCAATATTGCGACTATTCCGCTTTCGCTTTCTTGAATTACGCCCATTGGGTTTCGTTTTAAGTCTGTAATGCTTGCCGCTTGTTCTGCCAGTATTTGATGTAATGCCATATAATGCCCCTTTTAGTGTTTAATTTAACGATATGATAACACCACTAAAAACCTTTTAAAAGATACAAAAAAGCCCTTTTTGGGGCTTGATTAGTGGTGATTGCGTTCGAGTTTTTTGCATCGTTTGATATATTCAGTTGTGAGGTCTATGGCTTCGCGTTCAGTAAGTGCTGCAAAGGTGCGCTATAAATTCCGCCTTCATAATATCGCCCCCACGGTCTGAAAATGAATCCAGCTGCTTGAATATATCTTCTTTTCTCATTTTGTTATTTACGTGAGTTTGTCGCATTGCTCCCCCTATTCAAACGTAAAACAAGCGGACGCGGTGGCTTTATTGTTGAAAGTGCGGTTGTTTTCTAACGCACTTTGTTCAAGCTGCCCCCATAATTCACGCATAAATCGAGGCTTTTCATTCGCCTGTATGATTCCACGTGAAATATAATCCTGCACGCTGTAATTGATAAATAAATGCACGGCTTCAAGCAATTTACTAGCACATTCTTCAGGAGTTATCTGTTCCATTATTGCACCTCATCAATGCCTTCAATTAGCACCGCATGGCGGTGATTTTCTAGCAAGTAATCAAGCATCACAGAGAAATAAATTTGCACGTTATTTTGTCTCGGTTCTTGTTTGAAGAACAAGCGAGCGGTGTTTTGCTTGAAGTAAATCGCAAGGTTAGAAAACGTTGTAATTAAAATGTAGTCTGCCGGAAAGAAAGGTGCGGAAATTGCACGGAGTCCGCCAATCAGGTTTTGTGCGGTGATTGGCGCGCCGTTTTGGCTGTTGAGCTGTTTCGCATCAAGATTGACTAATGCACTGCTCAACATAATTTCCCCACGTCTGCATAATCTCTTGTCTAGAACGCCATTAATTCCTTAGGCGGTATTGATGGAAAATTCTTAGTAATTGGCTTTTTAAATCTTTTGGATAATCTTGTAAAAGGATTATTTTCTAACACGCCTTCATCAATCGCATTATCAAATATTTGTTTTATTGCAATGCATAACTTATCGCATATACCTGTTCCCTCTATGGGAAGTAGAGCATTATCAAAAGATCTCAAATTAATATTTTTAGCTAACAATCTAGAAAAATTAAATCTATCAAACAAATAAAGCTCTACTCTTCTATAAACTTTCTCAATACTATTTTCTTTTAACTCACCCTTCTTTAATCGTTTATCACGCCATAGCATAGCAAGCTCTTTAAAGGTCACAGATTTCTTCTCTTTCTCCTCTTGCTGCATACATTCTTCTTCAGCAGGATCTATACCTTGTGCCAATAGCCCGCACCATATACGAGCCTTATCCCTATCAGAAAATAGTTGCTCTTTATCGGTTGGTTTAATTCCATGAATATAAGAATCAGTGAATTTTTTTGAAAAGTCTCTAGCCATTGTTCAAACCCTAATAAATAAAAATTTACCGTTCTTCTGTTCCCTCGTTTTTGTTCCTTCATAAAGAGGGAACATTTAAGGGAACAATAAAAACGAACAATGACAAACAATAAAAGACGAAAACAACAATAAGGTTGATTCTAAAATGCTGTTTTTATGATGTTTTTTGACAGAAAAGACGTTATTTGACAAGTCGAATGGTCCCCCCTACCGGACTTGAACCAGTGACCAAGCGATTATGAGTCGCCTGCTCTAACCGACTGAGCTAAGGGGGGGAAAGTGCGGTAATTATAGAGAAATAATCACTTGAAGTCTATAAAAGAAGGGATGATTGACGAAAAATCAACCATCCCTTTTATCATTATTGAAGCACTGAAATATCAGCTACTTGTAAGAATAACCCTTGAAGTGTGTTCAATATCGCCAAACGGTTTTGGCGTAATGCTGGATCTTCAGCATTTACCATCACGTTATCAAAGAAGCTGTCTACCGGTGCGCGTAAGTTTGCTAATTTATCTAACACTGCAGTGTAATCGCCTTGTGCGATAAGCGGTTGTACTTCAGTGCGTAATACAAGTACCGCTTCAGCAAGGGCTTTTTCTGCTGGCTCTACGCAAGCGGTTAAATTGATCTCGCCAATTGCAGCATCCGCTTTGGCTAAGATGTTGCTTACACGTTTGTTTGCTGCTGCTAACGCTTCCGCTGAATCTAAAGTACGGAAGTGTGAAACCGCACGTACACGCGCATCAAAATCAGCTGGGCGAGTTGGACGACGTGCCAATACCGCTTGAATTACATCCACCGCAATGCCTTCATCTTGATACCATGCACGGAAACGACCGAGCATGAAGTCCACCACATCAGCAACCACGTTTTTATTCGTGAGTTTATCGCTGAAAAGTGCGGCTGATTTTTTCACTAAATCTTCTAAATCCAGTGGTAAGTTTTTCTCGACGATAATACGCAATGCACCTAATGCTGCACGGCGTAATGCGAACGGGTCTGCGCTACCTTTTGGTGCTTGGCCGATACCGAAGATACCTGTTAAAGTGTCAAATTTATCCGCTAAAGCAACCGCACTTGCAACGAGTGATTTTGGTAACTCATCACCCGCAAAACGTGGCATATATTGTTCGTTTAACGCCACTGCCACTTCTTCATCTTCACCGTCGTGACGAGCATAATGCATACCCATTACGCCTTGCGTATCAGTGAATTCGAATACCATGTTGGTCATCAAATCACATTTTGACAGTAAGCCAGCACGTTTTGCTTTCGCTTCGTCTGCGCCTATTTGTTTTGCAATTTCGCCTGCAAGTTGTTCAATACGGTCAGTTTTGTCTTTCAATGTACCCAATTGTTGTTGGAACAACACGGTTTCTAAACGCGGTAAACGATCAACCAGTTTTTGTTTTAAGTCGGTTTTGAAGAAGAATTCCGCATCGGTTAAACGTGGGCGAACCACTTTTTCGTTCCCTTCGATAATTGCGGTTGGATCTTCTGGATTGATGTTCGAGACAAAAATAAAGTGCGGTAATAATTTGCCGTCTTTATCATAAATCGGGAAATATTTTTGGTCGCCTTTCATGGTGTAAACCAAGGCTTCCGCAGGCACGGCTAAGAAACGTTCTTCAAATTTTGCTGCTAAAACATTTGGATATTCCACCAACGAAGTCACTTCTTCAAGCAAGCTTTCTTCAATATCAGCCACGCCGCCAAGTGCGGTCGCTTTTGCTTGAGATTTTGCCAAAATTTCTGCTTTACGTTCATTGAAGTCTGCTACCACAGAACCTTTTTCACGCAATAATTGCGGATATTGGTCTGCATGTTGAATTTCAAATTCTTTCTCGCCTAAGAAACGGTGACCGCGAATGGTGCGAGCACTTGCTACACCTAAAATTTCGCCTTCAATTAACTCATCACCTAACAACATAGTCACAGTATGAACTGGGCGAATAAATTGCACAGTTTTGTCAGCCCAACGCATTGGTTTTGGAATTGGCAATTTCGCTAACGCATTTGCCACAATGTCGTTTAATAAGTTTTTGGTCGGTTGGCCTTCAATTTTCGCACAATGAACGAGCCATTCACCTTTATCAGTCGCAATGCGTTCTGCTTGCTCAACAGTAATGCCACAACCACGCGCCCAGCCTTCAGCCGCTTTAGTTGGTTTACCTTCCGCATCAAAGGCTGCTGATACTGCAGGCCCTCGTTTTTCGATTTCTTTGCTCGGTTGTTGTGTCGCCAAGTTCAACACTTTCACCGCTAAACGACGCGGCGCCGCAAACCATTCGATTTTGTCGAATGATAAGCCCGCTTGGATTAATTCCGCCTCAACGTTATCCGCAAAAGAGGTTGCTAATGTTTTGAGAGCTTTTGGTGGCAGCTCTTCCGTGCCGATTTCTACTAGGAAGTTTTGGGTTGTCATTTTGTTTCTCTTATTTAAAAATTCTGTAGATTTAAATTCTTATTTTCTTCGTTATTACTTCTGCCAAATCTCCCCTACCCCTCTTTGCTAAAGAG